>NZ_JAALFV010000009.1:0-191823 GCF_011800405.1 Pantoea sp. EKM21T | reverse complement strand
GGAATAGCTCAGTTGGTAGAGCACGACCTTGCCAAGGTCGGGGTCGCGAGTTCGAGTCTCGTTTCCCGCTCCAGATTTAACATCACCCTCATTTCAGTCCGTTAGCCGACTGTTTTACGTCGCGTGATTTTGATTGTTTCATGAAGGTTATCCACAGCACTGCACCCCATCATCTGCGCCTGTTACGGCGATCTGTAAATGGCTTTTGAACAGAGTTATCCACAACCTTGCAGGTTAACCGAAGCGATAGCCTCATTATTAAATAAACACAACTTTTATATAAGTTGTTGATATTTATCATTATGAAAATATTTCAATTTGTTATTTAACAGCAAAATCAGCGTTGTTGCAGTTGAATGACAACAGCTTTTTATTTTTATTCACAGCATGTGGAAAACGATAATTCGCGATCAAGCTGTTCAATCACGCATCACGCGGTAAACCCTTCTCTACTGCACGAACCAGGCGCTTCTGCTGGGCAGGTTGCACTTCAACCACGAGTTGCTCGCGTTTCTGCTGCTGCTGCGTGATTGCCCACAGAATATGTTCATCCAGCAGGTCACTTTCACCGAGTCGTTGTTCCAGTACCTGAACGATTTCGGGCGACCAGGGCGCGTTACCCAGCGCCACTGCAATATTACGCAGCCAGCGTAAATGACCAATGCGGCGAATCGCTGAGCCTTCAGTGATGCGTAAAAACTTCGCTTCATCCCATTGAAACAGATCGATCAGCTCAGGGGCGTGTAGCGCCGCTCGCGGTGAAAAATCGCTTTCGTCACTGAGTTGTCCATAGCGATTCCACGGACAGATCAGCTGGCAGTCATCACAGCCATATATCCGGTTGCCCATCAGCGGGCGAAACTCTTCCGGGATCGCGCCTTCCAGCTCAATGGTGAGATAGGAAATACAGCGCCTGGCATCCACGACGTAGGGCTCAACGATCGCGCTGGTAGGGCAGATGGTCATGCAGGCGACACAGCGGCCACACTGCTCCTGCTGCGGTGTATCTATCGGCAGCGGAATATCGATCAGCAGTTCGCCGAGGAAAAACCATGAGCCTGCTTCCCGATTCAGTATCAGCGAATGTTTGCCGGTCCAGCCGAGTCCCGCTTTGGCTGCCAGCGGCCGCTCAAGCAGCGGGGCCGAATCCACAAACGGGCGAAAATTAAGCTCGCCACAATGCTGCTGGATCATTTCTCCGAGCTTTTTCAGTCGATTGCGCAATACTTTGTGGTAATCACGACCTAATGCATAACGGCTGACATAGCCCAGCTGGGGATTTTTCAACGTGCTGGCAAAGGCGGCTTTGGCCGGAAGGTAGTTCATGCGAACGCTGATAACGCGCAGCGTGCCGGGCAGCAGTTCATGAGGACGCGCCCGCATCATGCCGTGTCGCGCCATCCACTCCATCTCGCCATGATACTGCTTATCCAGCCACGCCTGCAGGCGCGGCTCTTCCGCACTGAGATCGGTATCGGTGATGCCGACCTGCTGAAAGCCGAGATCCAATCCCCACTGTTTAATCTGTTGTGCGAATTGATGAAGATCGAGAGGGTATGACATGAGTAACCAGGATTCGAAGAAAAACAGCCGCAGTTTACCATATTCTGTCTGGCCTGCGCAGGCTGTGGCCCAGCTTGAGCAACAGGGGGCCGATGCGCTCGGCATTACGCTGTATGAGCTGATGCTGCGTGCCGGACAGGCCGCTTACGAGCATCTGACTGCGCACTGGCCAGAGGCCAGCCACTGGCTGATTCTGTGTGGTCACGGCAATAACGGTGGCGATGGTTATGTGCTGGCGCGACTGGGACAGGCGGCGGGCAAAACCGTTACGCTGCTGGCGTGCGAAAGTAAAAAAGCGTTGCCTGAAGAGGCGCAGCGTGCACGGGACGCGTGGCTGGATGCGGGCGGTGAAATTCATGCGGCCGATGCGGTCTGGCCAGAGCAGATCGATGTGATTGTGGATGCGCTGCTGGGAACCGGAAGTCATCGTGCGCCCGAAGAACCCTATGCCACGCTGATCCAGCAGGCGAACGCCCATGCGGCGCCGAAACTGGCCATTGATATGCCTTCCGGCTTATCAGCCCGCAATGGCACCGCGCCCGGTGAGGTAATCAATGCCAGCCATACGCTGAGTGTGGTCGCTCTTAAACCGGGCCAGATCACTGGCAAAGCGCGAGATTACATTGGAGAGCTTTACTATGCCGATCTCGGCCTGGCCGCTTTTCTGGCGGGCGAAGTAGCTCCCATCGCGCGTTATGATGCCAGCGCATTAACCCGCTGGCTCAAGCCGCGCAAACCAACCTCGCACAAGGGCAGTCATGGCCGGCTGCTGGTAGTGGGGGGCGATGCCGGTACCGCTGGCGCGGTGCGGATGACGGCAGAAGCGGCGTTGCGCAGCGGTAGTGGGTTAGTGCGAGTACTTACTCACAAAGATAATATTATTCCGATCCTGACCGCCCGGCCCGAAATTATGGTCGATGAACTGACCAATGAGCGCCTGACGGAGGCGCTGGAGTGGGCCGATGTCATTGCGATAGGGCCCGGTCTGGGTCAGCGCGACTGGGGAAAGCGGGCGCTGAAGCAGGTCGCGAGCAGTGAAAAGCCGATGCTTTGGGACGCGGATGCACTTAACCTGCTGGCAATCAGTGCGGAGAAACGTCAGAATCGCATTATTACGCCGCATCCTGGAGAAGCGGCGCGTTTGCTTAATACCGAGACCAGTGAAATTGAGAGTGACCGCTTACATGCAGCGCAGACATTGGCGCAGCGTTATGGTGGCGTAGTGGTACTGAAAGGCGCCGGTACGCTGATTGCCAGCGAGCAGGGTGAAATGGCCTTTGCTGACGTGGGCAATGCCGGAATGGCCTCCGGCGGTATGGGCGATCTCCTGAGTGGAATCATCGCCTCGCTGGTGGGCCAGAAACTGACGCTGTTTGATGCGGCCTGCGCCGGCTGCGTTGCACATGGTGCCGCGGCCGATGCGGTCGCTGCGGAACGTGGTACGCGCGGTATGCTGGCAACTGATTTACTGGATCTGCTGTGGCAGTTTGTTAATCCTGAGATGAATAAAGAAGCATGAAGACCTGTGTTATCTCTTTGCCCGATGAGGCGGCTACGCTCAGTTTGGGCGCTCAGCTGGCGCGCGCCTGTGGCAGCGCGGCAGTGATTTATCTCTATGGCGATCTGGGGGCGGGTAAAACCACCTTCAGCCGCGGCTTTCTGCAGGCGCTGGGCCATCAGGGCAACGTCAAAAGCCCTACTTACACGCTGGTTGAGCCTTACACGCTGGACGACCGCACACTTTATCACTTCGACCTCTATCGTCTTGCCGATCCTGAAGAGCTTGAATTCATGGGCATCCGCGACTATTTCAGCGGCGATGCTATCTGCCTGGTTGAATGGCCGCAGCAGGGCGCCGGTTTTCTGCCGCCGCCCGATCTCACGCTAACGCTGCGTTACGTGGGTGAGGCGCGTGAAGCGGAACTGACGGCACAATCCTCGTCGGGCCAGCAATGGCTTGAACAATTTGGTCAGGGCAGGGATCAGGCATGATGTCACGGATGAAAATAGCGCTGGTGACACTGTTGCTGCTGGTCTGTACACCCCTGTTTGCCGCCACCCTGTCGGATATCAAAGTCGCTAATGGCGACAGCCAGGCAACCATCACCCTGAACTTTGCCGGACAACCTGTCTATGGCTTCTTCCCGCTGCGCAATCCTGACCGTGTGGTGCTTGATGTGCGCCAGAGCGGCGTGGTTCAGGGGCTGCCGTTAAATTTCAGCGGCGAAAACATCGTAAAGCGAATTCGCACCAGCACCCCGAAAGATAAACAGAGCGTGCGGCTGGTGTTTGAGCTGACGCAGGCGGGTAAAACCCGGGCGGTCACCCAGCGCAATGGCAACAGCTACAGCGTGGTCTTCACCATTACCGGTAAGCCACCTGCTGTTACGCGCAGTGTGCCTGCGCCGGTAACGGCCCCGACGCGCGTGCCCACCCAGAGTGCCGCAGCGGCTAACCCCTTTAATTCGAATCCGCTGACGTCCGTGACCAGTACAGCCAGCACCGTGAGTCCTGGCCGGGCCGTCAGCCAGAACGATACCGTGATTGTGGCGATTGATGCCGGACATGGCGGTCAGGATCCCGGCGCTATCGGGCAGCGCGGACTGAAAGAGAAGAACGTCACGATCGCGATTGCACGTAAACTGCGGGTGTTGCTGAATAACGATCCGATGTTTAAAGGCGTCCTGACGCGTGATGGCGACTATTTTATCTCGGTTATGGGCCGCTCCGACGTGGCGCGTAAAGCCAACGCCAACGTGCTGGTTTCAATTCATGCTGACGCCGCGCCGAGCCATGCGGCGACCGGTGCATCGGTCTGGGTATTATCAAACCGCCGGGCCAATAACGAGATGGCTAACTGGCTGGAGCAGAAAGAGAAACAGTCTGAGCTGCTGGGCGGCGCAGGTGACCTGCTGGCTAACAGTCAGGCCGACCCCTACCTCAGCCAGGCGGTACTTGACCTGCAATTCGGTCACTCGCAGCGGGTCGGTTATGACATCGCCCAGAAAGTGTTGCAGCAGATGCGCAGCGTGACGTCGCTGCATAAACGTCTGCCTGAGCATGCCAGTCTTGGCGTGCTGCGTTCACCCGATATTCCTTCTTTGCTGGTGGAAACCGGCTTTATCAGTAATTCCTCGGAGGAGCGACTGCTTGGCAGTAGCGCACACCAGGATAAGATTGCGCAGTCGATCTATAAAGGTCTGCGCACTTATTTCCTGGCGCACCCGCTGCAATCCATCCCAAAGGAGGAAAACCGGCCGCTGGGCTCGTCGCCAGCGGTTAACGTCGCCAGTAACCCGGCGACCGGGGTGACGCAATATACCGGCGTAACTCAGCGCCATACGGTAACGCGCGGTGAGACACTCTCCGGGATTGCCGCGAAGTATGGCGTCAGCATGTCGACCCTGCGTGAGATGAACACCCTGAAGCGGGATGTGGTATGGGTCGGACAGCGGTTGAAAGTGCCGGCCAGTGCGGCCGCCAGCCGCACCACGCGCGCCACGCCACGCGGCGTTGTGCGTCATAAAGTGGTTGTGGGGGATTCACTGACCGGCATTGCCGCACATTATGGCGTCAGCCCGAAAGCGATAATGCAGACCAATAATCTGAAATCGACCAACGTCATGTTGGGGCAGAACCTGAAAATCCCTGCATCCTGATTGTTTGCCCGGCCGCTGCGCCGGGCGACCAGCTAAAAGGAAAACCATGCCGATACAAATTTTACCGCCCCAACTGGCAAACCAGATTGCGGCGGGTGAAGTGGTTGAACGTCCTGCATCGGTTGTAAAAGAGCTGGTGGAGAACAGCCTGGATGCTGGTGCAACGCGCATTGACGTTGATATTGAAAAGGGGGGCGCAAAGCTTATCCGCATTCGTGACAACGGCTGCGGCATCGTGAAAAGCGAGCTGTCGATGGCGCTGGCCCGACACGCCACCAGTAAAATCGCCTCACTGGATGACCTGGAAGCGATCATGAGCTTGGGTTTTCGCGGTGAAGCGCTCGCCAGTATCAGTTCTGTCTCCCGCCTGACCTTAACCTCACGTACCGCCGATCAAACCGAAGCCTGGCAGGCCTATGCGGAAGGGCGTGATATGACGGTAACGGTTAAACCGGCTGCGCATCCCTGTGGGACTACGCTCGAAGTGCTGGATCTGTTTTATAACACCCCGGCGCGCCGCAAATTTATGCGCACAGAGAAAACCGAGTTCGGTCATATCGACGAAGTGATCCGTCGTATTGCACTGGCGCGTTTTGATGTCGCGCTTTCACTGAGCCACAACGGCAAAATGATGCGTCAGTATCGGGCCGTCAGCGAGGAGAGCCAGCGCGAACGGCGACTGGCAGCTATCTGCGGCACCACGTTTATTCAGCATGCGCTGCGAATTGACTGGCAGCATGATGATCTCTCGCTGCGCGGCTGGGTCGCCGATCCCGCCGGTTCGCGCCAGGTCACCGAGTTACAATATTGCTACGTCAATGGCCGGATGATGCGTGACAAGCTGATTAATCACGCTATCCGCCAGGCTTTCCAGACCCAGCTCCAGGATGACCAGCAGCCCGCTTATGTGCTCTATCTGGAGATCGATCCGCATCAGGTGGATGTCAACGTTCACCCGGCCAAGCATGAAGTGCGTTTTCATCAGTCACGCCTGGTGCATGATTTTATTTATCAGGGCGTGGTCAGCGCGTTACAGGCGATAGCGTCACCCATTTTGCCTGCGCTGCAGGCAGAAGAAGCCGCACCGCGCTGGCAGCCGGAAAACCGTCAGGCGGCGGGGGGGAATCATTTTGCGCAGCCTGCAGCGCCCGCCAGCGAGAATCAATCTTCAGCCTCCACGCGGCAAACACCGCCCGCAGCGGCGCCGGCCTGGCAAAACAAAGAGAACGTGTATCGTCAGCGTGAAGGCGCGGTTTATCAGCAGTTGCTGAAAACGCCTGTCAGCGCCACGCCGCCGCCAAAAAACCGTGAACCGGCACCGCGTCCGGCCGAAAAACCCTCGCCGCTGGCCGCGCATGCCCAGAGCTTTGGCCGGGTACTGACCGTGTTGCAAAACCATTATGCGCTGCTGGAGCAGGATCAGAAGTTAATGCTGATGGCGCTGCCGGTCGCGGCGCGCTGGCTGAAACAGGCGCAGCTTGAACCGGGTGAGGAAGGGCTTAAACCGCAACCCCTGCTGATTCCGGTGCGGCTCAAAATCGCCCTGGATGAACGGCAGGCCGCAAAAGAAAAGAGCAGCCTGCTCAATCAGATGGGTATTGATCTTCAGCCCGAAGGTGACCACGTGACCTTACGCGCGGTGCCTTTACCGTTACGAACACAAAATTTACAAATCTTGATTCCTGAGCTGTTAGGCTATCTCGCCCGGCAGCAGGAGATCTCTGCGACGCAACTGGCCCAGTGGCTGGCGCGGCGTCAGGATACAGAGTCCTCCGACTGGAATCACTCACAGGCGATCAACCTGCTGGCAGAGCTTGAACGGCTTTGCCCACAGCTGCTGAAATCGCCGCCTTCAGGCTTATTACAGCCCATAGAGATTGAGAGCGCGATCAACGCGTTGAAGCATGAGTGAATTAAACCAGGCTGGCCGGCCAAAGGCTATTTTTTTGATGGGACCCACGGCTTCTGGCAAGACTGCTTTAGCAATTGAATTGCGTAAGCGGTTACCAGTGGAACTAATCAGCGTAGACTCTGCCTTAATCTATCGTCAGATGGATATTGGTACGGCGAAACCGTCGGCTGAGGAGTTAGCAGTGGCACCCCATCGTCTGCTCGACATTCGCGATCCCGCTGAAGCCTATTCGGCAGCGGAGTTCCGGCGGGATGCTTTAGCAGAAATGGCGGATATCGTTGAAGCCGGACGAATACCGTTGCTTGTTGGTGGAACCATGCTCTACTTCAAGGCGTTACTTGAAGGATTGTCGCCGTTGCCCTCGGCCGATCCCGACGTTCGTCAGCGGATAGAGCAAACGGCGCGTGAAAAAGGCTGGGAAGCTTTACACCGCCAGCTGTGTGAAATCGACCCGGTTGCCGGCAGTCGTATTCATCCGAATGATCCGCAGAGACTTTCGCGAGCACTGGAAGTTTTTTTTATTTCGGGTAAAACTTTAACGGAACTGACAAAAACATCCGGTGAAGCGTTACCCTACGACGTGCAACAGTTTGCCATCGCCCCCGCGAGCCGTGAATTGCTGCACCAGCGCATCGCGTTGCGTTTTGAGCAGATGTTGGCGTCAGGATTTGAAGCGGAGTCTCGGGCCCTTTTTGCACGAGGTGATTTGCATACGGACATGCCTTCCATTCGTTGTGTTGGCTATCGTCAGATGTGGTCTTATTTATCGGGCGAAATCGATTACAGCGAGATGGTTTATCGGGGAATTTGCGCAACCCGGCAGCTTGCTAAGCGACAGATGACCTGGTTACGCGGTTGGGAAAATGTTCACTGGTTTGACAGTGACGAGCCCCGGCTGGCGCGTGATACAGTGTTACAGGTTCTTAGTGCGAAGCATGGGTGATTGTGTACAATTGATGGGTTATCGTGCGCAAATTTTTACGCAGTTTTTTTCAGAACCATAGGTTCTACTTGCAACAAACAACAAGCATATAAGGAAAAGATAGAATGGCTAAGGGGCAATCATTACAAGACCCGTTTTTGAACGCACTGCGTCGTGAACGTGTTCCGGTTTCGATTTATCTGGTTAACGGTATTAAGTTGCAGGGTCAGATTGAGTCATTTGATCAGTTCGTCATTTTGTTGAAAAACACGGTGAGTCAGATGGTGTATAAGCACGCCATTTCTACCGTTGTTCCTTCACGCCCGGTTTCTCACCATAGCAATAATACCGGTGGCGGCAGCAACAATTACCATCATGGCGGCAGCAACACAACTGCGCAGCCACAGCCACAACAAGACGGTGATAACGCAGAATAACGCGTCACCGTACAGCCAGGAACGGAGAACAGCGGTTTTCCGTCCTGGTCTTTTATTTAGCGAGGTTATAGCTTGTTTGACCGTTATGAAGCCGGTGAGCAGGCCGTACTGGTACACATCTGGTTCTCCCAAGACAAAGAAGTAGAAGATTTGCAGGAGTTTGAAACCCTGGTCTCTTCTGCTGGCGTTGAGGCGCTGCAAGTGGTTACTGGCAGCCGCAAAGCGCCACACCCCAAGTATTTTGTCGGTGAAGGAAAGGCCGTTGAAATTGCCGATGCGGTAAAAACAACAGGAGCATCGGTCGTATTATTCGATCATGCCCTTACGCCCGCTCAGGAAAGAAACCTCGAGCGCCTGTGCGAATGCCGGGTCATTGATCGCACTGGTTTAATTCTGGATATCTTTGCCCAACGCGCACGTACCCACGAAGGTAAATTGCAGGTTGAGCTGGCACAGCTGCGCCATCTTGCGACACGTCTGGTGCGCGGCTGGACCCACCTTGAACGCCAGAAAGGCGGGATTGGTTTACGTGGCCCGGGTGAAACGCAGTTAGAAACGGACCGCCGGCTGTTGCGCGGCCGTATCAGTCAGATTTTGTCTCGTCTTGAGCGAGTTGAAAAACAGCGTGAGCAGGGACGTCAGTCACGCGCCAAAGCGGATGTGCCAACGGTTTCGCTGGTGGGTTACACCAACGCCGGCAAGTCGACCCTCTTTAACGCCATGACCTCCGCCAATGTCTTTGCCGCAGACCAGCTGTTTGCGACGCTCGACCCCACACTGCGCCGTCTGAATGTTGCTGATGTCGGGGACGTGGTACTGGCGGATACGGTAGGCTTTATTCGCCATCTTCCTCACGATCTGGTTGTCGCTTTTAAAGCCACGCTGCAGGAGACTCGTCAGGCGACGCTGTTAATGCACGTGATTGATGGGGCTGACCTTCGCGTCACGGAAAATATCGCTGCTGTCGATGCCGTACTGGAAGAGATTGAAGCGGACGAAATCCCGACGTTACTGGTGATGAATAAAATCGATATGCTCGACGGATTCGAACCGCGTATCGATCGTAACGAAGAGAACCTGCCAATCCGCGTCTGGCTTTCCGCCCAGACAGGCGCAGGCATTCCGTTGCTATGGCAGGCGCTGTCTGAGCGTCTGGCGGGTGAAATAGCCCAGCACGCATTACGTCTGCCACCGGAAGCGGGGCGACTTCGCAGCCGTTTCTATCAGCTGCAGGCGATTGAGAAAGAGTGGAATGAAGAAGACGGCAGTGTAGGATTGCAGATACGTATGCCCATTATTGAGTGGATGCGTTTATGTAAGCAGGAACCGTCGCTGACCAGTTACATTGTTTGATATTGCCCAAACGCATTTACCTTAAAAATTGAAGATTGTCGCACTTTCTTTGCAGACCCGAATACGCTGGCGTTACCCGAGTATTTTGGATTTCAGCAAGGCGGCAACTGAGTGAATCCCCGGGAGCTTACGCAGGTAAGTGACCGGGGTGAGCGAAGGCAGCCAACACCGCTGCAATCCGAAAGCTGAAGGGTAAAAATCGTAATTACAATAAATGGAGTAGAAACATGGCGTGGAATCAGCCCGGAAATAACGGACAGGACCGCGACCCGTGGGGAAGCAGCAATAATCAAGGCGGCAACTCTGGGGGGAATAAGGGAGGACGGGAATCCGGGCCTCCTGATCTGGATGATATCTTCCGTAAGCTGAGCAAGAAGCTTGGTGGACTGGGCGGTGGCAAACAGAACGACAACGGTCAGCGCGGCTCCGGCAGCGGTGGCAAAATTGTTGGTATCGTGGCTGTTGCTGCTGTAGTCATCTGGGCTGCAAGCGGTTTCTACACCATCAAAGAAGCGGAACGTGGCGTGGTGACGCGCTTCGGTAAATTCAGTCACCTGGTCGAACCTGGTCTGAACTGGAAGCCGACATTCGTTGATCAGGTGCGTGCGGTTAACGTTGAATCGGTGCGTGAACTGGCTGCTTCTGGCGTCATGCTGACTTCGGATGAGAATGTGGTGCGCGTGGAAATGAACGTGCAGTATCGCGTGACGGATCCGGAACGTTATCTTTATGCTGTGACCAGCGCGGACGACAGCCTGCGTCAGGCTACCGACAGCGCGCTGCGCGGCGTGATTGGTCGCTCTACCATGGACCGCATCCTGACCGAAGGTCGTACCGTGGTTCGTAGCGATACCCAGCGTGAAATCGACGAGACGATTCGCCCTTATAACATGGGGATCGCGGTACTGGACGTCAACTTCCAGGCTGCACGTCCGCCGGAAGAGGTGAAGTCTGCATTTGATGACGCGATTGCCGCACGCGAAAACCGCGAGCAGTACGTTCGCGAAGCCGAAGCTTACGCCAACGAAGTTCAGCCTCGTGCTAACGGCCAGGCGCAACGTATTCTGGAAGAGGCACGCGCTTACAAAGAGCGTACCGTTCTGGAAGCGCAGGGTGAGGTGGCGCGTTTCGCCAAGATCCTGCCTGAGTATAAAGCTGCACCCGAAATCACCAAAGAGCGCCTCTATATCGAGACCATGGAACGTGTGCTGAGCCATACCCGCAAAGTACTGGTTAACGATCGGGGTAATAACCTGATGGTGCTGCCGCTGGATCAACTGATGCGTGGCGGTCAGACTTCATCGGGCCAGAATGGTCAGAAAGGCGCGAATGGTTCTTCGCTGCCTGCGCGCTCCGATAGCAGTGCCAGCCGCAATGAAACGTCGTCATACAGTCCGGACAATATCATGGATCAGCGTCGGGCAAATGCTCAGCGCAGCGACAGCCAGCGCGAAGGGAGAGAGTAATCGATGCGTAAGCCAATAGTATTTTTAATCATTGTCGTGCTGGTGGCGCTCTATGCGTCCCTGTTTGTGGTGCAGGAAGGGCAGCGAGGCATTGTTCTGCGCTTCGGTAAAGTCCTGCGCGACGGCGAAAACAAGCCGCAGGTGTTTGAGCCGGGTCTGCATTTCAAGATTCCATTCCTGGAAACGGTTAAAACGCTGGATGCGCGTATCCAGACCATGGATAACCAGGCCGATCGCTTCGTCACCAAAGAGAAGAAAGATCTGATCGTAGACTCCTACATCAAGTGGCGTATCAGCGACTTCAGTCGCTACTACCTGGCCACTGGTGGCGGTGATGTCTCTCAGGCGGAAGTGCTGCTGAAACGTAAGTTCAGTGACCGCTTGCGTTCTGAGATGGGTCGTCTGGATGTGAAAGATATCGTAACGGACTCCCGTGGTCGTCTGACTACCGATGTGCGTGACGCGCTGAATACCGGCTCTGCAGGCAACGATGATGAAATCGCAACCCCTGCGGCTGATGACGCGATTGCCAGTGCAGCGGCCCGTGTCGAGCGTGAAACCAACAGCAGCGAACCGGCACCAAACCCGAACAGTATGGCGGCGTTAGGTATTCAGGTGGTGGATGTTCGCATCAAGCAGATCAACCTGCCGACTGAAGTGTCTGATGCGATCTTTAACCGTATGCGTGCTGAGCGTGAAGCGGTAGCGCGTAGCCAGCGTTCACAGGGTCAGGAAGAGGCGGAAAAACTGCGCGCCCAGGCCGATTACCAGGTCACCCGTACTCTGGCTGAAGCCCAGCGTGAAGCGCTGATTACACGCGGTGACGGTGATGCGGAAACGGCGCGGTTGTTTGCCGATTCGTTCAGCAAAGATCCTGACTTCTACGCCTTTATTCGTAGCCTGCGTGCCTATGAAAACAGCTTCAATAGCGATCAGGATGTGATGGTGTTAAGCCCGGATAGCGACTTCTTCCGATATATGAAGGCGCCCTCTAACGCGACACGCTAAGAACTGATATAACCTGTGGGCCGACAATGTTGTCGGCCCTTTTTTTTGGGTATCAGAATGAAAACAAGCATCTGGATGGCGCTGGCGCTGGTGTTAGTGCTGGAAGGGTTGGGACCAATGTTTATGCCGCGCGCCTGGCGACGCATGATCCTGACGATGACGCGGTTGCCCGATCGTCTGCTGCACCGCTTTGGTGGAGGACTGGTCGTTGCTGGCATGGTGATTTACTGCATGCTCAGCCTGCACGGCAACCTCTGAGGCTGACGTTCAGACCGGCTAAATTGTGCCTTTCAACGCTATTATCCCCAACATGTTGTAGTGATCAAAACTCAGGCAAAAAAGCGCGCAATCGTATGCTAAAAGTGCTGAAAACCACGGGATCAGATGGTAGAATCCTTTTTTAAGCAATCGGTGATTTTGAGAAATGGGTAAGAACGTCGTCGTACTGGGCACCCAATGGGGTGACGAAGGTAAAGGTAAGATTGTAGACCTTCTGACTGAGCGCGCGAATTACGTTGTGCGTTATCAAGGCGGCCACAATGCGGGCCACACGCTTGTCATAAACGGTGAAAAAACCGTCCTCCACCTGATCCCTTCTGGCATTCTGCGCGATAACGTCACCAGCATCATTGGTAACGGCGTAGTGCTCTCTCCTGAAGCCTTAATGAAAGAGATGAAAGGCCTGGAAGCGCGCGGGATTCCGGTACGTGAACGTCTGCTGATTTCTGAAGCCTGTCCGCTGATCCTGCAATATCATGTTGCGATGGATATGGCGCGTGAACGTGCTCGTGGCGCCAAAGCGATTGGTACCACGGGGCGTGGCATCGGACCGGCTTACGAAGATAAAGTCGCTCGCCGTGCCCTGCGCGTCAGCGACCTGTTTAACAAAGAAACCTTTGCTGCCAAGCTGAAAGAAGTGGTCGATTTCTACAACTTCCAGCTGGTGGAGTACTACAAAGAGCCGGCAGTTGACTTCGATAAAGTGCTGAGTGATGTGATGGAAGTCGCTGACATCATCACTGGCATGGTCGTTGACGTCTCTGAACTGCTGGACGTCGCGCGTAAGCGTGGCGATCTGATTATGTTTGAAGGTGCGCAGGGTACGCTGCTGGATATCGATCACGGTACCTATCCGTACGTGACCTCATCCAACACCACCGCAGGTGGCGTAGCGACCGGTTCAGGCATTGGCCCGCGCTATGTCGACTACGTGCTGGGTATTGTGAAAGCTTACTCAACCCGCGTTGGCGCAGGCCCGTTCCCGACCGAGCTGTTCGATGAAACCGGCGAATTCCTCTGTGCGCAGGGTAATGAGTTTGGTGCGACCACCGGTCGTCGTCGTCGTACCGGCTGGCTGGATGCGGTAGCGGTTCGCCGCGCGGTCCAGATCAACTCCCTGTCAGGTTTCTGCATGACCAAGCTGGACGTGCTGGATGGCCTGAAAGAGGTGAAGATCTGTGTGGCTTATCGTATGCCTGATGGCCGCGAAGTGACTACCACGCCACTGGCGGCAGAGAACTGGGAAGGCATTGAGCCGATCTACGAAACCCTGCCAGGCTGGAGCGAGACAACGTTTGGCGTCAAGACGCTGGAAGGTTTGCCTCAGGCTGCGCGTGACTACATCAAGCGTGTGGAAGAGGTAACGGGTGTGCCGATTGATATCATCTCAACCGGCCCTGATCGTAGTGAAACAATGATTCTGCGCGACCCGTTCGACGCGTAATCATTCAGGCCGGACGCTGTCCGGCCCTTGTTTTTCCATTCTTTGATGCCACTTAACCTCCCTTCGCTTGTCAAACCTTCTGCTGGCTTAAAAAAGCGCACGGCCAGACAGACTCTGGTTTATCATCGTAGCTAATCGAATGGCGATCCGATTTAATCCTGGCATCAATCACAGGGCGAATAAGGTCATGCCGCGCCTGAAGGTTCACTGAGGTTACTGTGCAGCTCACGAGTTTTACTGATTATGGCTTACGGGCACTGATTTATCTGGCATCGTTGCCGGAAGGTCAGCAGACCAATATTACGGAAGTGACGAACACTTATGGTTTGTCCCGTAATCATATGGTCAAAATTATCAATCAGCTGAGCCGGGCGGGCTATGTCGCCGCAACGCGTGGTAAAAACGGGGGCATTCGTCTGGGTATGCCAGCTCGTCAGATTGTCATTGGCGATGTGGTACGTAAGATGGAACCACTACAATTAGTGGATTGCGCGTCCTGTTCCATCACGCCAGCCTGTCGTCTGAAGCAGGCGTTACATGATGCGGTGCAGCGATTTTTGCAGGAGCTGGATAGCTATACGTTGGCAGATCTGGTCGAAGGAAATACACCACTTTATGAGATCATCTTGTCCAGATCGCCGGTGGAAATAAATATTAAATGACATCGGAGGAACCGCTATGTCAAAAGATCCTTTTCAGGATAGAGAAGCTGAAAAATACGAAAACCCTATTCCGAGCCGTGAATTTATTCTGGCTCTGTTAGAAAAACGTGAAAAACCGGCCAGCCGCGAAGAGCTGGCTGAAGAGATGAATCTGCAGGAAGAAGAACACCTTGAGGCGCTGCGTCGCCGCCTTCGCGCCATGGAGCGTGATGGTCAGCTGGTGTTCACCCGCCGTCAGTGTTATGCCCTGCCAGAACGTCTTGATCTCCTGCGCGGTAAAGTCATTGGCCACCGCGATGGCTACGGCTTCCTGCGGGCAGAAGGTCAGAAAGATGACCTCTACCTTTCCGCAGAACAGATGAAATTCTGTATGCACGGTGACGTGATCCTGGCGCAGCCGCTGGGTGCCGATCGCAAAGGCCGCCGCGAAGCGCGCGTGGTCCGGGTGCAGGAACCCCGCAACAATCAGATCGTTGGCCGTTACTTTACCGATGCCGGTGCCGGCTTCGTGGTACCGGACGACAGTCGCCTGAGTTTTGACATCCTCATCCCGCCTGAAGAGACGATGAATGCCCGCATGGGTTCCGTGGTGGTGGTTGAGTTGGTCCAGCGTCCGAACCGTCGCAGCAAAGCGATCGGTAAAATCGCCGAGATTCTGGGCGATGATATGGGTACCAGCCTGGCCGTGGATATGGCGCTGCGTACGCATGAAATCCCGCACACCTGGCCGCCGGAAGTGGAAGCTCAGGTCAGCAAACTGAAAGAAGAAGTCCCGGAAGAGGCCAAAAAAGGCCGCGTCGATCTGCGTAAGCTGCCGCTGGTCACCATCGATGGTGAAGATGCCCGTGACTTTGATGATGCTGTTTACTGTGAGAAGAAGCGCGGTGGCGGATGGCGTCTGTGGGTAGCTATCGCGGATGTCAGCTATTACGTCCGTCCGGGCACCCCACTGGATGACGAAGCGCATCAGCGCGGAACCTCGGTCTACTTCCCGTCGCAGGTTGTGCCGATGCTGCCGGAAGTGCTGTCGAATGGCTTATGTTCGCTTAACCCGCAGGTCGATCGCCTCTGTATGGTGTGCGAGATGACCATCTCGACCAAAGGTAAACTGACCGGCTTCAAGCACTACGAAGCGGTGATGAACTCCCATGCGCGTCTGACCTACAACAAAGTCTGGAACATTCTGCAGGGCGACAAAGAGCTGCGTCAGCAGTATGCGCCGCTGGTTAAAGACCTTGAAGAGCTGAACAACCTCTATCATGCGCTGGAAGCCGCTCGTGAAGAGCGCGGCGGTATCTCGTTTGAAACGGAAGAGGCGAAGTTTATCTTCAACGCCGAGCGCCGTATTGAGCGTGTTGAGCGCGTGTCACGTAATGACGCCCATAAGCTGATCGAAGAGTGCATGATCCTGGCGAACATCGCCTCGGCACGCTTCGTTGAGAAAAATCAGGAACCGGCGCTGTTCCGCGATCACGATCGCCCGACCGACGAAAGCATCAAGAGCTTCCGTACCGTGCTTAACGAGCTGGGACTAAGTCTGCCTGGTGGCAACAAACCGCAGCCAATCGACTATGCGGCGCTGCTGAAGCAGGTTGCCGATCGTCCTGATGCGGAAATGCTGCAAACCATGCTGCTGCGTTCGATGAAGCAGGCCGTTTACGACCCGGAAAACCGCGGTCACTTTGGTCTGGCACTCTCGTCGTATGCGCACTTTACCTCGCCAATCCGTCGTTATCCGGATCTGACGCTGCATCGCGCCATCAAATATCTGCTGGCAAAAGAGCAGGACGAAGGTAAAGGCCTGGTACAGCGCGCCATTAAATACCTGATGCCGAGAGATCGCAGCGTCGCCAAAGATATGACGACAGCAACCGGCGGCTATCACTACGACATGCCGCAGATGCTGCAACTGGGCCTGCACTGTTCCCTGACCGAACGCCGCGCCGATGAAGCGACCCGTGACGTCGCGGACTGGCTCAAGTGTGACTTCATGCAGGACCAGGTTGGCAACGTCTTCAACGGCGTCATTTCCAGCGTGACCGGATTTGGCTTCTTTGTACGCTTAAGCGATCTGTTCATTGATGGTCTGGTCCACGTTTCGACGCTCGACAACGATTACTACCGTTTTGACCCGGTAGGTCAGCGTCTGATCGGTGAATCGGGCGGTCGCACCTATCGTCTGGGTGACACGGTTGAAGTGCGTGTTGAAGCCGTCCATATGGATGAGCGTAAAATCGACTTTGCCCTGATCTCCAGCCAGCGTCAGGTACGTGGTGAAGGCAAAACCGCACGCGACCGGGCGAAGCGTGACGACAAAGCGCCAGCGAAACGCCGTCGTGATGCGAGCAAGAAGTCCAACTTCGAGCCGGACGCCGCTTTCCGGGGCGACAAGAGTAAGCCCGCCGCTGCAAATACCGAGAATAAAAGTAAAAACGTCTCGGAAAAAACCCGTAAAATCGCCGCCGCCACCCGGGCGAAGCGCGCCAGAAAAAAGGCGCAGCCTGACTGATGCGCGCACCCGCCCTTTCTCACTGAGAAAGGGCGGTCATTCATTCATTTCCAAACACTGAGCAGATCGATGAGCGAAATTATTTTTGGTATCCATGCCGTGCAGGCGCTGCTGGAACGTGATCCACAACGATTCCAGGAAGTCTTTATCCTCAAAGGCCGCGACGATCGTCGCCTGCAACCCGTGGTCGCCGCGCTGGAAGCTCAGGGGGTCGTGATTAAGCTGGCCGAGCGCAAGTGGCTCGACAGCCAGGTTGAAGGCGGTGTGCATCAGGGTATTGTGGCGCGGGTAAAACCGGGTCGTCAGTATCAGGAAGGCGACCTGCCGGATCTGCTGCAGAGCCTGGACAAACCCTTCCTGCTGGTGCTGGACGGGGTCACCGATCCGCACAATCTGGGTGCCTGCCTGCGCAGTGCCGATGCGGCCGGTGTTCACGCGATTATCGTGCCGAAAGATCGCTCTGCTCCCCTGAATGCAACGGCCAAAAAAGTGGCCAGCGGCGCGGCAGAAAATGTGCCGTTGATCCGCGTCACCAACCTGGCACGTACCCTGCGTCTGCTGCAGGAGTACAACATCTGGGTTGTCGGTACCGCAGGTGAAGCTGACCATACCGTCTTCCAGAGCAAAATGACCGGTCCGATGGCGCTGGTGATGGGCGCGGAAGGGGAAGGCATGCGTCGTCTGACCCGTGAGCATTGCGATGAGCTGATCAGCATTCCGATGGCCGGCAGCGTCTCTTCGCTGAATGTCTCGGTGGCTACGGGTGTCTGCCTGTTTGAAGCGGTGCGTCAGCGCAACGCCTGATCCCCGATGTGATCCTCGCCACAAATTAGTTTCTGTACCAGGCATAACTGCGCGTCATTCGTATATACCCAAAGGATTTCGGGTTGCATTGAGGCGGCAAGAGAACGAATCCCGATGAGCTTACATGAGTAAGTGATTCGGGTGAGTGAACGCAGCCAACAAAAATGCAGCTTGAAAGGCGACGGGTATACTTACTGAGTGACATCCGCGAGGAGTGGTTATGACCTGTACAACACACACCGTTTTTAATCAGCCCCATCCTCTGAGCAACAGCAACCTGTTCCTGTCTGATACGCCGCTCGGCGAGGCACTGTCACGCGAAGGCGCCGGATGGGACCGGGAATGGCTGGCTTCGGTAGGCCGACAGCTGGGCAGCGCCGAGTCGCTGGAGCTGGGCCGGCTCGCCAACGCGGAGCCACCTGAGCTGCTGCGCTACGACGCCCGTGGCGTACGGATGGATGAAGTCCGTTTTCACCCCGCCTGGCACCTGCTGATGCAGGGTGTCTGCGCCAGCCGCCTGCATAATCTCAGCTGGCATCCCACAGTACGTGAACAGGCCAGCGTGGCGCGCGCTGCGCGCTTTATTCTGCACGCACAGGTTGAAGCGGGCACGCTTTGCCCGGTGACCATGACGCACGCGGCCATTCCACTGCTGCAGACTTATCTGCCCGCCGCGTTCGAAGGCTGGCTCGATCCGCTGCTCAGCGATCGTTACGATACCCATGCGCAGCCCGGCGACCAGAAGCGGGGTCTGCTGATCGGTATGGGCATGACGGAAAAACAGGGCGGCAGCGATCTGCTCACCAGCACCACCCGGGCCGAGCCGCTGGGGGCGCGCGGCCCGGGTGAAGCCTACCGGCTGACCGGCCACAAATGGTTCTTCTCGGTGCCGCAGAGCGATGCGCATCTGGTGCTGGCGCAGACGCCCGCCGGATTAAGCTGTTTCTTCCTGCCGCGCCTGTTGCCTGACGGGTCACGCAACGCCATCCAGCTTGAGCAGCTTAAAGATAAGCTGGGTAATCGCTCAAATGCCAGTTGTGAGGTGGAGTTTCGCGATGCGACCGGCTGGCTGCTGGGAGAAGAGGGCGAAGGCGTGCGGCTGATCCTTAAAATGGGCGGTATGACGCGCTTCGACTGCGCACTCGGCAGTCATGGTCAGATGCGGCGTGCATTCTCGGTGGCACTCTGGCATGCACATCAGCGCCAGGTGATGGGGAAAAACCTGGTGGATCAGCCGCTGATGCGTCAGGTTCTGGCACAGCAGGCGCTGCAGCTGGAGGGACAAACCGCGCTGCTGATGCGGCTGGCGCGCGCCTGGTCACAACCGGCAAAACCGCATGAGGTCACGTTTGCCCGCTTATTCACTCCGGCTGCAAAATATCAGATCTGCAAAGCGGGAGCCCCGTTCGTCGCGGAGTCGATGGAAGTGCTGGGTGGCATCGGCTACTGCGAAGCGAGCGAGCTGCCGCGCCTCTATCGTGACATACCGGTCAACAGCATCTGGGAAGGGTCGGGCAACGTGATGTGTCTTGACGTACTGCGCGTGCTCACCCGTCAGGCAGAGGTTTCGGAGATGCTGAGTCAGGAATTTGAAGCGGTGAAAGGGAGTAATCGTCATTTCGATGCGCGCTGGCGTCAGTTACGGCTGCGAATGAGCAAAGTCCCCGAAGAGCAGGCGCGCGAGGTGACCCGCACGCTGCTGCAGCTTGCGACCGGCGCTCAGCTACTGAAATATGGCGAACCGCCGCTGGCGGATGCATGGTGCCAGCAGTGGCTCGATCGGCGTGGCTCCCGCCCGCTTGAGACAGCAATCACAGACCGTTTACTGGCCCGCGCCTGTGGCAGGTGATGCGCCGTAAAGAATCGCGCTGGCATACCAGAGACCGGGCATTACCGTTTCACTCAGCGCCACGATCTGATAGTAAGCCGCACCGGCCTGGTTAGCCCGGGCGGCGACGGCCCGCCCGGCATCATCCGGTGAGCCGCGCACGTTAACGGTAATATTGCCCAGCTTTGGCAAACCGCCACTCTGCGCCCGTGAAATCTCCTGCGCCTGTTGCGTCGGCGCGGGCGGTGCTTTTGGCGTGGTCTCAAGCGCGGAACAGCCTGCCAGCAGCAGGCTTATCATCAGTAAATAAGCGAAACGCATAGCAAAACCCTCTTTCAGGACGAAGCATTAAGTGTATGCCATCGCCCTGAATGACGTCAGGATTTAAGGCTGAATACGCTGACCAACTGGGTCAGGTGATGCCCTTTATCACTCAGGTTCTGCGCGCTGTTTTCCGCCTGTGTCACCAGTTCGCTGTTCTGGTGAGTCGCCTGGCTGATCTGGTTCATCGCCAGATTAACCTGGCCGATGCCTGCCGCCTGCTGCTGCGCCGCCACGTTGATCTCGCCCATCAGCGCCTGCACCTGCTCGATGTGGGTCACAATGTCGCTCATCGCATCGCGCGTCTGCTCAGATAACTGATGGCCTTCCGCCACGTTGCTGATGGAGGTCGCAATCAGTCCATCAATCTCTTTAGCGGCCTGCGCAGAACGCTGTGCCAGCGCACGCACTTCTGCGGCCACCACGGCAAAGCCACGGCCCTGTTCCCCGGCACGTGCCGCTTCAACGGCGGCGTTCAGCGCCAGGATATTGGTCTGGAAGGCGATCGACTCAATCACGTGGGTGATATCCGCAATGCTTTGTGATGAAACCTTAATCGCCGACATGGTGTTGACCGAGCGCACCACCGTCTGGCTGCCGTGACTGACGATATCGCTGGCTTCGGCCACCAGTGACATCGCCTGACGCAGGCTGTCTGCGGTGTGTTCAACCGTCGCGCCAAACTGCTCCATGCTGGCAGAGGTCTGCTCCACGCTGCTGGCCTGACGCCCGATCTGCTCGCTGATGTTATGACTGCTGGCCGCGATGGTGTCCGTGCCGTCGCTGATCTCCTGCGCCGCGCCGCGTACCTGGCTGACGATTTTCTCCAGACCATCGCCAATGCCGTTGATCGCAACGATCAACTGGCCCACTTCATCGCGACGCTGGGTATCCATATGGACCTGCAGATTCCCGGCGGCATATTGCTCCGCCAGATGGATCACCTGCTGCAGCGGACGGGTAATCGCCCGACGGCTGTACCAGACAAAGCCCAGCGCAAAGACCACCACCAGAATCAGTCCGGTTATCAGGAACAGGTTACGGCTATGCGTAATCGGGGCGAGCAGGCTTTCACGGTTAACTTCGCCGGCGATCACCCAGTTCCAGCCCGGCAGCTGCTGCCAGGCCAGAATCTGGTGCTCGCCGTTGATCTCTGCCTGCAGCATGCCCTGCGGCTGAGTCAGCAGCGGCTGGAGTGTCGCGTCATCCCAGGCGGGTCGTTTTCCTTCGTCGTGCTGATCGAACAGATACTCTCCCTGCGTCTTACCGGGGGTGCCGTTGAGCACAAAGAAATGACCACTATCACCCAGCTTGCGTGCCAGGATTTTTTCACGCATCAGCGCATACTGCTTATCAATGCCAACGCCGACAAACAGGATGGCGACAACCTTGCCACTCTCATCTTTTACCGGCTGATATTGTGTGATGTAGCGATGGCCGAACAGCGTCGCCAGCCCCTGATAGACGTCGCCCTGACGGACGCTTTTCCAGGCGGCGCCGTTGCGGTCAAGCTGCGTACCGATCGCGCGACTGCCATCCTGCTTTTTCAGCGAGGTGGAAATACGGATAAAATCATCGCCGTCGCGCACAAAAATGGTCGCCACGGCGGCGGTGCGTTCGGTGAAATCGTCTACCGCGGTCTGGTCGAGGTTCAGCGTTTTTAACCCGGCGCGCAGCACCGGCGTCGAGAAGGCACCGACCTGCACCCGTGAGCCTTCATCCAGGCTAAAACGCTTAGGCAGGAAACTGGTAAACAGACTGGTGTAGTGAGCCACCTCTTCGGTGAGGGTGGCGTTGAACATGGTGGCCATTTCACTGATGCCCTGCACCTGGTTTTGCATGTCATCGATGGCGAGATTTTCCAGCTGCCGTGAAGCGGTGTGGCTCTGGGTTAGCGTCAGAACCAGCAACAATAACGCTACGCTGAGAGACGTCAGTACAGACAGCTTAACTCCAAGACTCAGGTCGCTGAGAGAGAGACGCTTCATAAATTACCTTTGATCAAGTTAGGGGGACACAACATCAACGGCAAAGCGCGGGAAAAGTTTAGGCCGAAATCTGGCGACTAAACGCAGCAGGGGATTTCGTAAATTAACCCGCAGACGTACACTCAATCGGCACGCCTTGCCCCTTCTCAGGAGAGACCATGATTGAACTCACCACAGAAACGCTGGCCGGTATCGAATGCCTGCACGCCACGCCTGCCGGACAACGGCATCAGCCACTGCCTACCGTGCTGTTTTATCACGGCTTTACCTCTTCAAAAGAGGTCTACGCCTACTTCGCTGTCGCGCTGGCTCAGGCGGGGTTCCGGGCGGTGATGCCGGATGCGGATCTGCACGGCGCGCGCTATCACGGCGATGCCGATGCACGCCTTGGTCGCTTCTGGGAGATTCTGAAACAGAACATTGATGAGCTGCCGCAGCTGGAATCGGCGCTGCGCGCTGACGATCTGATCGCCAGCGAGCGTTTTGCGGTGGCGGGCGCGTCGATGGGCGGCATGACGGCGCTGGGCGCGATGGCACGTTATCCGCAGATTCAGAGCGTCGCCTGCCTGATGGGATCGGGCTATTTTATGCAGCTCAGTCAGTCGCTGTTTCCGCCGCTGGTGGCCGACACGCCTGAGCAGCAAGCGCAGTTTGCTGCCCGCATGGCACCGCTGGCCGACTACGATCCCTGCAACCGGCTGGAGGCCCTGGCAAACCGTCCGCTGCTGTTGTGGCATGGTGAGGCGGATGAGGTGGTGCCCTGGGCGGAGAGCGTCCGGCTGGAGAGGGCGCTGCGTGACAACGGGCTGGCGAAGCATCTGACTTCGCTGTCGGAAAAACAGATTGGACATAAGATCACGCCATCAGCATTGACGGCGCTGGTCAGCTTTTTTAAACAGCAGCTATAAAAATGAGCGGGCGGAGAGTGGATCTGCCGCCCGTAAATTTACCAGCACTTACCAGTGCGCAGACGATTTTTCTGCTGCTCTGGCAGGCGCGTTGACCGGGTTCTTTTGTGGCGCATCCAGCCGATTAACATAGATATAACCCGATGCAGCTTCGCTGCTGTGACTTCTTATCTGCTGCGCACAGTCAGCATTGCTGGCAAGAGCGGGTGGAGACAGGAAGAGACCCAGTAAAGTGGCGATGACGAACGTTTTCATGCCCGACTCCTCACTTCAGGGAACACACTCTGTTAGACGCCGATAAGCCAAACCGTAACGTCTGCATTAAGTTTAGCGACTGTGCACATTATCGCCAGATCGTCCGCCTGAAGCTCTTTATCAGCTTTTTTGAACCTTTCCCGCTTAACGCGCTGTATTCACATGATTAGCACGAAAAGCTACCGTATATGGCACGCCGGATGGCATTTGTTGAAATGTGCGCTTGAGTTTAGCCGTCGCCGCCAGTATGATTACGCGTCAATTTTTCAGCCGCATTCTCAGGCTGTGTCCCACAAACGCTCGTCACAACGAACCTTTGTGGGACACAGCCTATAACGTTCCTTGCTTCCATGGGCCGCGGTTGACCCCGACAGGAGGCTGAATAATCCGTAAGGAGCAATTTCGATGCGTCATTACGAAATCGTATTTATGGTTCATCCTGACCAGAGCGAACAGGTTCCTGGCATGATCGAGCGTTACACTGGTGCTATCACTGGTGCAGAAGGCACGATTCACCGTCTGGAAGACTGGGGCCGCCGTCAGCTGGCTTACCCGATCAATAAACTGCACAAAGCGCATTACGTTCTGATGAACGTTGAAGCGCCGCAGGAAGCGATCGATGAGCTGGAAACGAACTTCCGCTTCAACGACGCCGTTATCCGTAGCATGGTTATGCGCGTTAAAAACGCGGTAACTGAAGCATCGCCGATGGTTAAAGCGAAAGATGAGCGTCGTGATCGTCGCGAAGATTTTGCTAACGAATCCGCTGATGAGTCAGATGCTGGGGATTCTGAAGAGTAATCCATCGTGACGGTTAATCGACTTCGCCTGTCTGGCACTGTGTGCAAGACGCCGGTTCGAAGAGTTAGCCCGTCAGGAATTCCTCACTGTCAGTTCGTGCTTGAGCACCGCTCAGTGCAGGAGGAGGCCGGGTTTCACCGGCAAGCCTGGTGTCGTATGCCGGTTATTATCAGCGGCAGCGCCCATCAGGTGATTACTCAACATATAACGGTCGGCACGCAACTCACACTCGACGGTTTCATTAGTTGCCATCAGGCACGAAATGGCCAGAGCAAAGTGGTGTTCCATGCCGAGCAGATTGAATTGATAGATTCTGGAGACTAGCCTAATGGCACGTTATTTCCGTCGTCGCAAGTTCTGCCGTTTCACCGCGGAAGGCGTTGTTGAGATCGATTACAAAGACATCGCAACGTTGAAAAACTACATTACCGAAAGCGGTAAAATTGTCCCGAGCCGTATCACCGGTACTCGTGCAAAATACCAGCGTCAGTTGGCTCGCTGCATCAAGCGTGCGCGTTACCTGTCTCTGCTGCCGTACACTGATCGTCATCAGTAATCGGCAACTGTCCATTAACGACTTTAAGAGGATAAGGTAATGCAAGTTATTCTGCTTGATAAAGTAGCAAACCTTGGCACCCTGGGTGATCAGGTTAACGTTAAAGCGGGCTACGCTCGTAACTTCCTGGTACCACAGGGCAAAGCTGTTCCTGCTACTAAGAAAAACGTTGAGTTCTTCGAAGCACGCCGTGCTGAACTGGAAGCCAAACTGGCTGACGTTCAGTCTGCAGCAACTGCACGCGCTGAGAAAATCAATGAACTGGGCACTGTAACCATCACGTCTAAAGCGGGCGATGAAGGTAAACTGTTCGGTTCAATCGGTGCCCGCGACATCGCTGATGCAGTGACTGCAGCTGGCGTTGAAGTGGCTAAGAGCGAAGTTCGTCTGCCGAACGGCGTTCTGCGCACTACCGGTGAGCATGAAGTAAGCTTCCAGGTTCACAGCGAAGTATTCGCGAAACTGAACGTGAAAGTAGTTGCTGGTTAATCTTTATTAACTGAGCACGACACAAACGCCGGCCCTGTGCCGGCGTTTTTGTTTTTGTGCCTTTCAATCGCCGCTGTTCGCGTTACTGCGCGCGAATAAAGCTGCCGTCTGGCTGACGTGTAAACAGCACCGGACCGTTTGCGCCCTCCACCGTCAGACCTGTTACCGCCCCCTGCGCATCCTGACGGATTTTCACCTGCTGACCACTTTTCAGTGAGCTGAGTGGCTGATCGCTGCCTTCCACCCGCGCCATCGCAAACACATCATTGACCGGCAGACTATTATCACGAAACAGCTGCGCCAGCGTCTGACCGGAAGCGATGGTCAGATTGCGCCACTCGCCCTGAGAATCGGCTTTTGGCGTCTGCTGAGACGGTGAGGATGACGGCTGGCGGCTACTGTTGTTCTCATAAATATCCGCCTGCATCGGCACCTCTTTCTCCGTCTGGGGTGCGACCGGCTGCTCGACCGGATAGCGCAGCGTGCTGGCGGGCCAGAGAAACGCCACCAGCATCACCAGCAGTGCGGCCACAATGCCACGGCGGTGCGGCGCAGGCAGCGGGTCCATCCAGCGAATGTGGTCGGTAAAATGCCAGATACGCTGAAGCCATGTCGGCAGGCGGGATGACGTGTCTGAAGCCATTCGGGGTTCCTCCTCTCCGGCAGGCTGCTTTAGCCTGCGTGCGGCCAGCCAGGTCTGCAGCCGGGATACAAGATGTTTTGCACGCATCCTGCGGCGTCGTGGGGCTATCTGGCCCATGTTTGCTCTCTTATTCGTGTGCTACAGAGGGGGTGATCCCCCCCGATAGTTATAGTATGGGCAATACCGGCGCGAAGTGCCTGCCAGCATTGATAAAATTGACGGCTCTATTGTTTCTCTTTCCCCGGCAAAAGTCATCTGCGATGCAGGGCATTTTACGCCAGCGGCCTGCGCTGCTATGCTGCCCGTTCGAATTTATCCGAGAGTGAAAGGAACGAAGATGACTACCCCTTCTTTCGACAGCGTCGAAGCACAAGCAAGTTACGGTATTGGTTTACAGGTTGGCCAGCAGTTGCTGGAATCTGGTCTGCAGGGTCTGCAACCAGAAGCACTGCTCGCGGGTCTGCGCGACGCGCTGGAAGGGAACTCGCCGGCCGTACCGGTTGATGTGGTTCATCGCGCACTGCGTGAAGTGCATGAACGCGCTGAAGGCGTGCGTCGTGAGCGCACCGAAGCCATGGCCGCAGAAGGTCAGGCGTTCCTGCAGGAACATGCGCAGCGTGAAGGCGTGAGCAGCACCGAATCAGGCCTGCAGTTCAGCGTGATTACGCAGGGCGAAGGTCCAATCCCATCACGTCAGGATCGCGTACGCGTTCACTACACCGGTAAACTGATCGACGGCAGCGTATTCGACAGCTCTGTTGCCCGTGGCGAACCGGCGGAATTCCCGGTAAGCGGCGTAATTCCAGGCTGGATTGAAGCGCTGACCCTGATGCCGGTTGGCTCAAAATGGGAACTGGTGATCCCACAGAACCTCGCGTATGGCGAGCGCGGTGCGGGTGCCTCTATCCCACCATTCAGCACCCTGATCTTCGAAGTCGAACTGCTGGAAATTCTGTAATTCCGGACGCTGCAACCACCCCGGTTGCAGCGTTTTCTTCCGCCTTATTTCTGCTGTAAATTCACCTGCCACAGAGCAAAGCCGATCGCATCTGTCCCTTTGGGCTGAAGCGGATATTGCGCATGCTGCTTAATAAATCCGGTCGCTTTATCACCCGGTGCCGTTTCAAACTGAATGTCGAGCGGGGTGGATGAGGTAATCGGTGCCAGCCGCCAGTTATTGTCCGCCTTCGGCTGAACTTCACCGTGCGCTTTGGTTTCCGCGCTGATGTAGGCGGCAACCACGGAACGGTTCTCATCCGGCGAGGCAAAGGCAATGTATTTATCTCCGGTGCCGGCAAACTTGCCGCCGTAAGCGCGATAGTTATTGGTCGCCACCAGGAAGGTCGCCTGTGGATCGACGGGTTTACCCTGCCAGCTAAGCTGACGGATACGTGAGGCCTCAGGATGGATCAACTGACACTCTGCGTCGTAGCGCGCGGGCTGGGTCACATCAATCTGATAATTAACCCCGTCAATCACATCAAAGTTATAGGTGCGGAAATCCCAGTTGATCAGCGACTGCGTTTTCGTGCTGTGGGGATCGATCTGATTAAACTGGCCCGCTGAGCACTCCAGCCACTCTTTTACCTGCGCACCGGTGACTTTCATGACCACCAGGGTATTGGGATAAAGATAGAGATCGGCCGCGTTACGGAAGGTCAGCGCGCCTTTCTCCACTTCGACATAGCTGGCCGGATCGTTTTTACGTCCGCCCGCTTTAAACGGCGCAGCAGCAGAGAGCACCGGCAGACGGCCCAGATCCGGATCGCCCTGAATGAAATGCTCCACGTAGGCGCGCTGGGCATTATTGACGATCTGTACCGTCGGATCGTCCTGTACCAGCGACAGGTAGCTGTACATCACATCGGCGGACTTGCCGATGGGCTTCGCCACAAACTCCCGCGTGGCGCGGTGATCGTCAGCCAGTACCTTCACCAGCGCCGGATCCTCTGCCGCCAGCGATTTCTTCGCTGCGGTATCGTAGATTGGCCGCGCCTGTGCTTTGCCGCTGCTCACCTGCCAGCGTCCGCCCTCATTGTTCAGCACCAGGTCAACCACGCCAAGGTGATCGCCCCACATGCCTGGCATCACCGCCGGAATACCGTTCAGGGTGCCGTTGGCGATATCTGCACCCTTGATGTCAGCAAACTCCTTGCCGGGGAAGACCGCATGCGCATGACCAAACAGGATGGCGTTAATGCCTTCCACCTGGCTGAGATAGTAAACCGAGTTCTCCGCCATCGTGTAATACGGCTCGCTGCTCAGGCCGGAGTGGGGAATAGCGATAATCAGATCGGCGCCCTGCGCGCGCATCTCAGGCACGTAGCGGCGAGCCGTTTCGGTGATGTCATCGACGCGTACCTTGCCCTGCAGGTTGGCTTTATCCCATACCATGATCTGCGGCGGCACAAAGCCGATATAACCTATCTTCAGGGTCTGCGTTTTGCCCTCGCGATCAACCACCGTGGTGGATTTGATGAGGTATGGGGTAAACAGCGGTTTGCCGCTCTTCACATCAATCACGTTGGCGTTCACATAGGGAAAGCGTGCGCCCGCCAGCGCTTTTTTCAGGTAGGGCAGGCCATAATTGAATTCATGATTGCCGAGGTTACCGACGCTGTAATCCAGCGTGTTGAGCGCCTTGTAGACCGGATGGATCTCGCCCTCACGTAATCCTTTGGCCGCCATGTAGTCACCCAGCGGGCTGCCCTGAATGATGTCGCCGTTATCGACCAGCAGGCTGTTTTTCACTTCCTGGCGTGCGGCGTGGATCAGCGTAGCGGTTCGCACCAGGCCAAACTTCTCGGTTGGCGTGTCTTTGTAATAGTCGAAATCCATCATATTGCTGTGCAGATCGGTGGTTTCCAGTATCCGCAAATCCACCGTCGCCGCCTGGGTGGCGACGGAAACGCTCAGTGCCAGTAACATCATTCCGGGCTTAAACATGCTTGCTCCTGCTGCAAAATAAATAAGGATCTCAAAATAATGTAAAAGCATGACAGATAGTCATTTTAAATCGTGATGGGTATAACGTTTTGGCGCATCGGTCAGCGACGGATTCTTAAACGATGGAGGCGTAGCGGCACAGGCGTGGCGATAAATGGGTAACTATGATATTGATATATCTATAAATTGAATCGCCAAAGTGCCTGTAAATGGGTACTTCAGGCGGAACTGCTAAAATGTCACTATCTGACGATGAGCTGATCCTGCAGCAGACAGACACAATGAGGTGAAAAATGTTAGAGCAAATCTGCCAACTGGCACGCGAAGCAGGCGACGCGATTATGCAGGTCTATAACGGTGCCGCGCCGCTTGACGTTTCTCACAAATCGGATGATTCGCCGGTGACCGCCGCGGATATCGCTGCACACGAGGTGATCCTCGCGGGCCTCAAAAAGTTAACGCCTGATCTCCCCGTGCTGTCAGAAGAAGATCCGCCAGCCTGGGAGGTGCGTCAGCACTGGCAGCGCTACTGGCTGGTCGATCCGCTGGATGGCACCAAAGAGTTCATCAAGCGTAACGGCGAATTTACCGTTAATATTGCGCTAATCGAAGCAGGCAAGCCGGTAATGGGCGTAGTCTATGCGCCGGTGCTGGGCGTGATGTATTCCGCTGCAGACGGCAAAGCGTGGAAAGAGGAGGGCGGTCAGCGTGAACAGATTCATGTCCGTGATGCGCGTCCTCCGCTGGTGGTGGTGAGCCGTTCACATGGCGACGACGATGAGATGAAAGAGTACCTGAAGCAGTTAGGTGATCATCAGACCGTCGCGACCGGATCCTCACTGAAGTTCTGCCTGGTGGCAGAAGGAAAAGCGCAGCTCTATCCCCGTTTCGGACCCACCAACATCTGGGATACCGGCGCGGGTCATGCCGTGGCGATGGCGGCGGGCGCGCATGTGCACGACTGGCAGGGTAAAACTCTGGACTACGCGCCGCGCGAATCCTTCCTTAATCCTGGCTTCCGCGTATCACTGTTTTAACGCTGTCTGAGCGCTCAGCCTGCTGAAGGCTGAAACCCCGGCGGGCGATGCTCTCCCCACCGGGGCTTCAGCGATTAATCTTTCAGCAGGGAGGTGACCAGCGTAATCACTTTTGTCACTTCATCCTGCGTCAGCGATCCATCCTTCACAAATTTCACCTTACCCTGCTTATCCAGCACCACAATGGCGGAACCGCCCGGCTGTAACTGCCAGGCATGCTGCACATTGCCCTTGCTGTCGACAACAAACTGCGACCACGGATATTGCTGCTTGTTAGTCTCGACGCTGCTGCGCACAAACATGCCCGTACCGGGAATGGCATCATCTGTATTCACGATGGTGGTGGTCTGATAGCGATCATGCGGCAGCTTCGCGGCCTTAATCGCCTCGATCAATGCGGCATTCATCTCTTTAGCGGATGAGCGACCCGCGATGTGCTGAACCACGCGAACTTTCCCGCCGAGCTGCGCGCTATTCCAGTTTTTGTAGCTAAACTTATCCTGCTGCAATAACAGCTCGCCTTTGTCGTTCACGCCAACGGCCGGTACCCGCATATCCTGCCTGAGGTCATGAGCCATCACGCTTGCCGGTATCAGTAAAGACAACGCTACAGCTGCCAGAATTATTCGCATTGCTATTTCCTTGAGTGATCAGACCAGTTAGTCATTTTACTGCAATAGTAAGCAGGGATGATGCGCCTGTCCTGGAAAGGTGTCAGGTTTGTTATGGCCGCCACAATTCCTTAACCAACGAAGGTTTATACTGTGTTGTGTGAGCCTGATAACAGAGTGTTCTGTAATGATGTGTCAATTCAGTAAAAAAAATCACTTTTAGGAACATTAGTAGGTTTGAGTGTTCTATAGTTATCGCGAATTCGCGCTTCATGGGCTGGAACCAAATTTGGAAACGGCGAAGCGTGCTTAAAAATGTACAGGAGTTAGTCAGTATGAAGATCTTCCAGCGCTATAATCCGCTACAAATAGCGAAATATGTAAAAACGCTGTTCAAAGGAAGGTTGTATATCAAGGACGTCGGCGCGTTCGAGTTCGACAAAGGGAAAGTATTAATCCCGCGCGTCAAAGACAAACAGCACCTGAGCGTGATGTCAGAAATTAACCGCCAGGTCGTTCGTCTCAAACTTGAGTTCAACTAATCATAAGGGCGCCGATGGCGCCCTTAGTGTCTGGCCAGTCAGGCCATTTTATTTGTCACTCTGAACCTGAGCAGTGCCAACAATTCTCACAGACTACGTCACATTCCGGTTGTTCCGCGCTGTCCATGTCCAGACTGCTGGTCATTCTACTCTTCTTCGCTTTTCGTCATGCTCAGCACCGGCGGTCGTTCATCGATGCGGGTGACCAGCAGCTGATCGATGCGATAGCTATCAATATCCACCACCTCGAACTTGTAGCCAGCAAACTTCACAAAATCGGTACGCTTCGGAATCTTACGCAACATATACATCATAAAGCCACCGATGGTTTCGTAGTTGCCTGACTGCGGGAAATCATCAATGTCCAGCACGCGCATCACGTCATCAATCGGCGTACCGCCTTCAACCAGCCATGAATTCTCATCGCGCGCTACAATCTGCTCTTCCATACCCTGGCCAACCAGATCGCCCATCAGCGTGGTCATTACATCATTCAGGGTAATAATGCCCACAACCAGCGCATATTCGTTCATGATCACCGCGAAATCTTCTCCGGCGGTTTTAAAACTTTCCAGTGCTTCAGAGAGGGTCAGCGTGTCCGGCACGATCAGCGCCGAGCGAATCTGCAGGCCGCTGTTCAGCGCCATGCTCTGATTACCCAGCACGCGCAGCAGCAGCTCTTTGGAGTCGACATAGCCAACGATATGGTCGATATCGCCGCTGCAGACCAGAAACTTCGAGTGAGGATGCTGGGCGATTTTGGTTTTGAGGCTGGTCTCATCTTCGTGCAGATCAAACCAGACAATATTCTCACGTGAGGTCATGGAGGAGGGAACAGTACGTGACTCCAGCTCAAACACGTTTTCAATCAGCTCGTGCTCCTGCTTACGCAGCACGCCAGCCAGCGCACCCGCTTCAACCACCGCGTAGATATCGTCGGAGGTGATGTCATCTTTACGCACCATCGGCAGCTTGAAAATACGGAAGAAGACGTTAGCCAGGCCATTAAACAGAAACACCAACGGACGCATTATCAGCAGGCAGAAACGCATCGGGTTGATGATGCGCAGCGCGATGGTTTCCGGTGCGACCATGCCGACCCGCTTTGGGGTTAAGTCAGCAAACAGGATAAACAGGCTGGTGACGATGGTGAAGGAGCAGATAAAGCTGAGCTGCTCCGCCAGTTCCGGCGAGACAAACCGGTTAAACAGGCCGCTGAAAACCGGCGAAAACGCCGCATCGCCAACAATACCCCCCAGGATGGCGACGGCGTTGAGGCCAATCTGCACCACGGTGAAGAACATGCCCGGCGTTTCCTGCATTTTCAGCACGCGCTGCGCATTTACGTTGCCTTCATCGGCCAGCAGTTTCAGTTTGATCTTACGGGCGGCCGCCAGCGAGATCTCCGACAGAGAGAAAAAGGCACTGATTACGATCAGTAACAGAATGACAAGTAAGCTATCTAACATATGAGATCCAAAGGGTTATCCACTTGTCATTTTTGGCCTGGGCAGCGTGGGTAAGCGCAAACAGAGTTGGTTTATCCGTGAAACAAAGCTATCCGTGCCAAAAATGTCTGCGCCAGTTCGACAACAAACGACATGTCGGGGCAGAAATGAAAACAGGCGGCATGCCTGTGGTGGCCGATTATAGCAGGAGCGCTCATTGCGCCGCCAGAGGGCAAACCGCTGCTTAAGGGCGCATTAGCAGCCAGAGCGGCCGGTTACAGACTCGGATTTATCTGAGTGAGTCATATCGGACTGATCATTCCGACCCGCAGGAGTTGTATCGCTCACCCCATTTACCGACAATAGCCCCGTTATTTGACTTAGATGTCAGAGTTGCTCCGCCGTTTGCCATAAAGTGCGGCTATGATGAGGATGTTGCCGTTGCGGTAGTGCGGGCAAAGAAGATTAATAAGCGCCCCGCGGAAAAGGGGCCGGCATGATTAACAGGAGTACAGGTGCCACGATTTTATGTTTATTGCATGGCTGGCCTGCTGCTTGCCGCGCCCGCCCTTGAGGCGGCGACAGTGCGATTACAGGTAGACGGCTTATCCGGGGATCTGCAAAAGAATGTCAGAGCGCGTCTGTCCACCATCGGCAGCGATGAGGTCTCTAATGATGGCCGCTTTCGCGCGCGCGTTTCTGTTGCGATAAAAGAGGGGCTGCGCGCGCTCGGTTATTACGAGCCCACCATCGATTTCGAATCCCGCCCCGCGCCTGCGCAGGGTGGACGACCGGTATTAGTGGCACACGTAACGCCTGGTGAACCGGTAAAAATCGGCGGCAGCACGATTGTGGTCGAAGGCGATGCGCGCAATGACGCGGATTACAAAGCCTGGGTGAAGCAGGGACGCCCTGAAGTGGGCAGCCAGCTTAACCACGGGCAATATGACAAATTCAAAAGCGGCTTCTCTAATCTCGCACTGCGTAACGGCTATTTCGACGGCACGTTTAAAAAAAGCCAGCTTGGTGTCTCGGTTGAGCGGCGTGAAGCGTTCTGGGATATCGACTACGACAGTGGCGAACGCTATCGCTTCGGCGACGTTACTTTCCAGGGATCGCAAATTCGCGAAGAGTACCTGCAAAACCTGGTGCCGTTTAAAGAGGGGGACTACTACAGCTCCCGCGATTTAGCCGAGCTGAATCGCCGCCTCTCCGCTACCGGCTGGTTTAATTCGGTGGTGGTCGCGCCGGAATTCAGCAAGGGACGACAGACCAAAGTGCTGCCGCTGAGCGCAGTAATGTCACCCCGCACCGAAAACACCATTGAAACCGGCGTCGGCTATTCCACAGACGTCGGTCCGCGCCTGAAAGGGACCTGGAAAAAACCGTGGATCAACGACAGCGGCCACAGCCTGGCGGCCAGCGCCTACGTTTCCGCGCCGGAACAGCAGGTCGATCTCAGCTACAAAGTGCCGCTGCTGAAAAGCCCGCTTGAGCAGTACTACACCTTCTCCGGCGGCCTGAAGCGCACCGACCTAAACGACACCAAAGCGGATACCACTACGCTTGCGATGTCGCGCAACTGGGACAGCAGCAGCGGCTGGCAGAAGGCGGTCAACCTGCGCTGGAGCCTGGATCACTTTACTCAGGGCAGCGTGACCAACACCACTATGCTGCTCTATCCCGGCGTCAGCGTAAACCGTACCCGTTCCCGTGGCGGCCTGATGCCGACATGGGGCGATTCACAGCGCTATTCGGCAGACGTCTCTGATACCACCTGGGGTTCAGACGTCGACTTCCTGATCCTGCAGGCGCAAAACGTCTGGATCCGTACCCTTGGCGACAGTCATCGCTTTGTGGCGCGCGGCAATCTGGGCTGGATCGAAACCAACGACTTCGAAAAAGTGCCGCCGGATCTGCGCTTCTTTGCCGGTGGTGACCGCAGTATTCGTGGCTACAAATACAAAAATATTTCACCGCGCGATGATGACGGCAAACTCACCGGTGCGTCAAAACTCGCCACCGGATCGCTGGAATATCAGTACAACGTCACCGGGAAATGGTGGGGCGCGGTGTTTGTCGACTCGGGCGAAGCGGTTAACGACATCAAGCAAAGTAACGTCAAAACCGGTGCGGGCGTCGGCGTGCGCTGGTCTTCACCGGTTGGCCCAATCAAATTTGATATCGCCAGACCCATCGGGGATGACGAAGAGCATGGATTACAATTTTACGTAGGGCTGGGGCCAGAACTATGAAGCTGTGGAAAAAGGTCCTGATCGGCATTCTGATCTTTCTGGTCGTGCTGTTGGGTGGGGTGGCATTTTTAATCGGTACCACGCCTGGGCTGCATTTAGTGCTGAAAGGTGCGTCGCGCTGGGTGCCGGGCCTGTCAATCAAGCAGGTCGATGGGGGCTGGCGTAACCTGACCCTTAACGGTCTGCGTTACGAAATGCCTGGGGTCAGCGTCGATGCCGGGCAAATTCATCTGGCGGTGGATCTCAACTGCCTGCTGCACTCCTCCGTGTGCGTTAACGATGTCTCCCTGCGCGATATCAGCGTGGTGGTCGACAGCAAGAAAATGACGCCTGCGGCACCAGCGCCGGAAGAGGAGAGTGGCAACACTAACCTCAGCACGCCATACCCCATCACGCTGCGTCACTTTGGCCTGCACAATATCAATGTCAAAGTTGATGACACCGCAATATCGCTGCTCGACTTCACCACCGGCCTGCAGTGGCAGGATCGTGCGCTGACGCTGAACCCGACCCATATTCAAAGCCTGCTGATTGCGCTGCCGAAAGCGGCGAAAGTGGTCAATGACGAGGTGGTAGAACCGAAAGTCCAGCAGCCACATCCCGCTGAAAAACCGCTGGGTGAAACGCTGCAGGCGATGTTTGCGCAACCCCTTCTGCCTGCGATGCCTGATTTCCGTCTGCCGCTGGATATTGAGGTGCAGCAGATTCTGGGTGAACAGCTGCGCATTACCGGCGACACCGATATTTCCGTCAGCCGGTTGCTGCTGAAAGCCAGAACCGCCGATCGTCAGATGCAGCTCAGCACGCTGGAGGTGGACTCGAACCTCGGCAATCTGAAGGGTAGCGGTCAGGCGATGCTGGCGGATAACTGGCCAGTCGATTTCTCCCTTAACGGCACAGTGAATACCGATCCGATTAAAGGCGAAAAGCTCGCGCTGAAACTTAATGGCGCGATGCGCGACGAGCTGAAGATGGGGCTGAACCTCTCCGGTCCGGTGAATGCGCAGCTGGACGCCACGACCCAGCTGGCGGTGGCGGGATTGCCGCTGTCACTGAAGCTGACCAGTCCGCAGTTACGCTGGCCGCTGACCGGTCCGGTAGCGTATCAGGCGGATAACCTGGACTATCAGTTCAAAGGCAAAGCCACCGATTATGTGATGTCGCTGCAGACTGCCGTGAAGGGTGAATCTGTACCACCGGCGACGATCTCGCTGACGGGTAAAGGCAACGTTGAGCAGTTCAGCCTCGACCGCCTGCGCGTGGCTGCGCTGCAGGGCAATATCGATCTCACCGCGCTGGTGGACTGGAGCAAGGCGATAAGCTGGCGCAGTGAGCTGACGCTGGCGGGAATTAATACCGCTAAACAGTATCCCGACTGGCCAGCAAGGCTGGATGGCAAAATCACCACCCGCGGCAGTCTGTATGGTGGCAGCTGGCAACTGAGCGTGCCGCAGCTACAGCTGAAAGGCAATGTGAAACAGAACGCCGTGACCGCTGATGGCTCCCTGACCGGTAACAGCTACAACCAGTGGACGGTGCCGGGCATTAAGCTGGCGCTGGGACGCAACCATCTGGATGTTAAAGGCGCGCTGGGCGACAGTCTGGATCTCGATGCCAGTATCGACGCACCCCAGCTCGACAATGCGCTGCCGGGTCTGGGCGGCGTCATCAACGGCACAATAAAAGCGCGGGGTACCCTGAAGGCACCGCAGCTGCTGGCCGATCTTAATGCCCGTGGTCTGCGCTGGCAGCAGATGCAGATCAATCGCGTCACCCTGAATGGCGACGTCCGTTCCGGCGAGCAGGTGGCGGGTAAACTGCAACTGCGCGTCGAGCAGCTGAAGCAGGATGCGCTGAACATCAGCCTGCTGACGCTGAACGCGGACGGCAATGAGCATCAGCATCAGCTGAAGCTCAATGTGCAGGGCAAACCGGTCTCTGGCCAGCTGGCGCTGAACGGCAGCTTTGATCGCCAGACGGAGCGCTGGAAAGGGTCGCTGAACGACACCCACTTTGATACGCCAGTCGGTGAGTGGCGTCTGACCCGCGCCATGGCCATCGACTATCTGAACAGCCGCCAGACGGCCACCATCGGCCCACACTGCTGGCAGAACCCCAATGCGCAAATTTGTGTGCCGGAGCCGGTTGAAGCGGGCCCGGCAGGCAAGGCGCATGTGGTGCTGAATCGCTTTGACCTGGCGATGGTGAAGCCGTTTATGCCGGATGCGACTCAGCTTAGCGGCCTGTTCAGCGGCGACGTGCGCGTCAACTGGACTGCCGATGGCAGCCTGCCGACCGGTACCGTGGCGCTGAAGGGCAACGGCGTGAAAGTGGTGCAGGATGTGCAGGGCAACAATCTGCCGATCGCCTTTGACACGCTGAACCTCAATGCCGCGCTGCGAAACGGGCGCGCCCAGCTCGACTGGCTGATCCGCATCGCCAATAACGGTCAGCTGGATGGCAACGTGCAGATCGACGATCCGCAAAACCGTCGCACGCTGGGCGGTAACGTCAACATCCGCAATGTCTCGCTGGCGATGCTCAATCCGGCACTGATGCAGGGCGAGAAGATCAAAGGCAGCCTGAACAGCAGCCTGCGCCTGGGCGGCAGCGTGCAGCAGCCGCAGGTATTTGGTCAGCTTGGCCTGACGGGTGTGGATGTGGATGGCAACTTTATGCCGGTTGACCTGACCAGTGCCAACCTGAATCTGGTGTTTAACGGCATGAGCTCCACCCTGAACGGGCTGGTGCAGACCGGGCAGGGCAATATCAACCTCAGCGGTAACGCAGACTGGAGCCAGCTCGACAACTGGCGTGCGCGCATTGCGGCGCAGGGCAGCCGGGTTCGCGTGACCGTGCCGCCGATGGTGCGCATGGATGTCTCGCCGGATCTGGTGTTTGAAGCGACGCCAGCGGCCTTTAACCTTGATGGCCGGGTCGATATTCCATGGGCGCGCATTACGGTGCAGGAAGTGCCGGAAAGCGCCACTGGCGTTTCGTCGGATGAGGTGTTGCTGGATAAACAGCTGAAGCCGATTGCACCGCAAACCGCCGCGATTCCGATTAACAGCAATCTGGTGATCCACGTCGGCAACGATGTGCGACTCTCTGCGTTTGGCCTGAAAGCGAAGCTGAATGGCGATCTGAAAATGGTGCAGGATAAGTCAGGACTCGGCCTGAACGGTCAGATCAACATTCCGTCCGGTCGCTTCCACGCTTATGGTCAGGATCTGATCGTGCGTAAAGGCGAGCTGCAGTTTGCCGGTCCGCCGGATCAGCCTTACGTCAACCTGGAAGCCATCCGTAACCCGGATGCCACCGAAGATGGCGTCACCGCGGGTCTGCGCGTCACTGGCCTGGCGGATGAGCCAAAAGCGGAAGTCTTCTCCGATCCGGCGATGTCGCAACAGGAAGCGCTTTCCTATCTGCTGCGCGGTCAGGGATTGGGCAGCGACGGCGACAGTAACGCCCTCACTTCAGCACTTGTTGGCTTAGGGGTTGCACAAAGTGGGCAGGTTGTGGGTAAAATCGGGGAGACATTCGGTGTCAGCAATCTCGCTGTTGATACTGCCGGTGTTGGCGACAGCCAGCAGGTGCAGGTCAGCGGCTATGTGCTACCGGGTCTGCAGGTAAAATACGGTGTTGGCATATTTGATTCACTGGCGACGTTAACCTTGCGTTACCGCCTGATGCCTAAACTCTATCTGGAAGCCGTGTCCGGTGTGGATCAGGCTCTCGATTTGCTCTATCAGTTTGAGTTTTAGCAATGCGAATAATTGTCTACGGCAGTTTACGGCGCAAACAGGGAAACAGTCACTGGATGACGAATGCGCAGTGGCTGGGTGATCACCAGATTGAAGGCTTTGAGCTTTACAGTCTGGGCCATTATCCCGGCGTGATTGAGGGCAATGGAGCGGTACATTGTGAGGTGTACCGCATTGATGCCTCAACCCTTGCGGAGCTGGATGCGCTTCGCACCAAAGGGGGAGAGTACAAACGTTATCTGACTCAGACGCCGTTTGGCAGTGCATGGCTTTATGTCTATCAACGCTCAGTGGCAGGACGCCAGCGCATCATGAGTGGTGACTGGCTGAAGCGCGATGAGGAGCCAGAGGCCTGAACAAAAACACCGTCCATCCGGACGGTGTTTTTTTTTCGACTCACAAACCGGCAGCAGAATTACTTCTTCTGTGCGCGCTCGTAAGAGGAGATGATTTCAGCTTTAGCGGCTTCGGCATTATCCCAGCCATCCACTTTCACCCATTTGCCTTTTTCCAGATCTTTGTAGTGCTCAAAGAAGTGGGTGATCTGTGCACGCAGCAGTTCTGGCAGGTCGTTCACATCTTTGATGTGATCGTACTCTTTAGAGAGTTTGGTGTGCGGAACGGCAACCAGTTTGGCATCTTCGCCAGACTCGTCGGTCATTTTCAGCACGCCAACCGGACGGCAGCGGATCACTGAGCCTGGAACCAGTGGATACGGGGTCGGAACCAGTACGTCAACCGGATCACCATCCAGAGAAAGGGTATGGTTGATGTAGCCGTAGTTGCACGGATAGAACATGGCGGTAGACATGAAACGGTCTACAAACAGGGCACCAGACTCTTTATCAACTTCATATTTGATCGGATCAGCATTCGCTGGGATCTCAATGACAACGTAGATATCTTCTGGCAGGTCTTTACCTGCTGGCACCTGGTTCAAACTCATCTGGCATTCCTTCAGTAGTCGTATGTTGAGTGTCAGCTATTATAGCCAACTGACTCTGAAAGTATGCCCCCTTTTTGGCGTTTCGGAATGCGCCCAAACGCTACTTAGCCGCCACAAACAGCGAAACAATGCCTGCGGCAATCAGTGGTCCTACCGGCACCCCTCGGAAGAACGCCACGCCAATCACTGTACCAATCAGCAGACCACCAATCACCGAAGGCTGGACGCTCATAAAGTTCACGCCACGGCCGCCCAGCCAGGCGACAAAGATCCCCACCAGAATCGCCACAATCGACTTCCAGTTAGCAAACGACTTGATCAGCGCAGAGGCGGGCAGTGAGCCGCTTGCCAGCGGGGCCATCACCGCCACGGTAAGAATAATGATGCCTAAGGTAATGCCCTGTTTTTCTACGTAGGGGAAGAACTGAGCCAGCGGGGTAATTTTAATCGCCAGCAGCACCAGAATTGAAATTGTGACCGCGTTGTTGTGAACGAAATAACTCAGCACGGCAAGGCAAATCAGAATGATGGTCGAGGCGTAAGCAGCCATGGTTTCTCCCTGAAGGTTAATGAGCGCGCTGACTTCAGCCAGCGCAAAAACCGGTTATCGATCAGCAGTCATCGGGGTTAGCACAGCTGCCTTTACCAAGTGACTGCAACATCAGTGCCTGATTGCGCACCAGGCTCAGGCTCTGAGCGCTCAGCGCCACGCTGCCCAGCGAGCCTTGTGAACTGAGCTGGCTGCGGCTCGCCTCAAGCCAGCTGTCGCGGTAGCTCATCCAGGCGCGTTGCGCGGCACGCAGTTTGCTTTTAGGTTCGCCGGAGAGGGTTTTCATCAGTTTGTTGTACTGCTTATTCATCTCCTGATCCCAGGCCCGATTAGCCGCAGCGTAGCACTGGTTCATGGCAAGGGTAGTCGAGGCGTCATTGAGGCAGCGATCGGGCGAGGCGTCTGTCGGCAGATCCTCTGCCAGCACCGCTGTGCTGAGGCACAGCAGCATCAGAAGTAATCCTGGTTTCATTCTTTTCTCCGGATAACGGATAAGCGGCGATTAGCTTGATGGATGTTCCCGTGATGATCAAGTTGTTAACACTAATCAGGGTTAAAGTTTCGCGCCGTTACTGCCGATACTTCATCCGTTTTAGGGCCGCTGGAAAATTTGCCTTTTCACATACACGGAAACTATCTGGATGAAACAGTTATCACTTCGCACGGGGTTGCTGGCATTGCTGGCATTTATGACACTGCTGCTGTTGGCGGTGAGTTTTATGGGTATCGTGGCAATTAACAAAGGGAATCGCTCGCTGGATGTGATCAACCGCATTCAGGGGATCGAGCTGAACAGTCTTTACCAGAGCAATGCCGATCTGATGCGGGCCCGCGCTAACGCCGCGCTGGCGGTGCGTAAAATTGAAATTGGTTTACTGGAAGAGGGGGCGGCAGTAACAAAACTGTCGCAGGCGGATGTGGTCTCATCACAGCAAAGTTTGAAGCGCTTTGTGGACGCCGGAACGGTGACGGCGCACGGTAAAAAGCTGGCCGATGCGGTTTCGGCCAGTTACAAAGCCTATCTCGATCAGGGCATCAAACCAATGATGAACGCCCTGGATAAGCAATATACCGACGAGTATTACCAATTGCTGGAAGGCAACCTGGCGACGCTGGCGGCCAGCTATAACAAGGCCGTCACGGACTTCAGTCAGCTGGCCGATCAGATCACGCAGGCCCAGCTGGCGCAGGCGGCCTACAACGAAACCAAAATGAAAATCCTGATCGCCGTGGCGGTGGTATTAACACTGCTGCTGCTGGTGCTCGCCTGGCAACTGCTGCGTAGGATGCTGCTGCAGCCGCTGAACCTGGCCATTCTCCATCTTGAGCAGGTCGCGGCGGGCGACCTCTCGCAGGCGCTGCCACCGTCGGGCAACAATGAGCTGGGGCGGCTTAATCATGCGCTCGCCGGGATGCAGCAGTCGTTGCGTACCTCGGTGAGTCAGGTGCGCGAAGCGAGTATGCAGATCGACATCGGCAGCCGTGAACTGGCCGCGGGCAACGTCAATCTGTCGCAGCGTACCGAAGAGTCCGCCGCCTCGCTGGAGCAGACGGCCGCCAGCATGGAGCAGCTCACGGCAACCGTGCGGCTTAACGCCAGCAATGCCCAGCAGGCGCACCAGCTGGCTAACGCGGTCTCTGATACTGCCGATCGCGGCGCGGAGGTGGTCTGCTATGTGATGGAAAAAATGCATGAGATTACCGACAGTGCCAATCGTATCGGCGACATTCTTGGCGTGATTGATGGTATCGCCTTCCAGACCAATATCCTGGCACTCAACGCCGCCGTTGAAGCGGCGCGCGCAGGCGAGCAGGGCCGTGGCTTTGCGGTGGTGGCAAACGAAGTGCGCACGCTGGCACAGCGCAGCGCTAACGCGGCCAAAGAGATCCGTACGCTGATTAGTGATTCACAGTCGAGGGTCAAAGAGGGCAGCGAGATGGCGACGCGGGCCGGGGAAACCATGGATGAGATTTCTGGTGAGGTCATGCGCGTAACGGCACTGATGAAAGAGATCTCGATGGCCTCTGACGAACAGAGCCGTGGCATTGAGCAGGTTAATCTGGCGGTCACACAGATGGATGCGGCGGCGCAGCAGAACGCGGCGCTGGTGGAGCAGGCCACCGCCGCAACCCAGTCGCTGGAAGCGCAGTCCGATCAGCTTCAGGCAACCATGGCGCAGTTCAGGTTGCAGACGGCGTAAAAACAGCAAGGGCGCGAAAATCGCGCCCTTACTTTTTATATGACTTTTTATACCCCTGCCGGATTAACCCTGACGGCAATCCGGGAACTCGGCCAGGAAACGCTCAACGTCGTTCACCATCGCCTCGTTACCGCAGTAGAACGGACAGCGCTGGTGCAACGTGACCGGTGGAATATCCAGAATACGCTTCTGACCGTCGCTGGCTTTACCGCCCGCCTGCTCTGCCAGGAACGCCATCGGGTTGCACTCATACAGCAGACGCAGCTTACCCTGAGGATGGCTGGCGGTGCTTGGATAGAGGTAGATGCCGCCTTTCAGCAGATTACGATGGAAATCCGCGACCAGCGATCCGATGTAACGTGAGGTATAAGGACGGTGCGTTGGCAGATCCTCTTCCTGACAGAACTTCAGATATTTCTTCACACCCTGCGGGAAACGAATGTAGTTACCTTCGTTAATGGAGTAGGTGTAACCCGTTGGTGGATAGGTCATACGTTCGTGGCTGAGGCAGAACACACCCAGAGACGGATCGTAAGTAAACGCATGCACGCCTGCACCGGTGGTATAAACCATCATGGTGGAGGAGCCGTAAACCACGTAACCGGCAGCGACCTGCTTGTTGCCTGGCTGCATGAAGTCAGCTTCAACAACCGGCGTACCCGGCTCGCTGACGCGGCGGTAGATAGAGAAAATGGTGCCGACGGAAACGTTAACGTCGATGTTAGAAGAACCATCCAGTGGATCCATTAACACCACGTACTTACCGTTTTCTTCACCTTCAAAGATCACAAACTCGTCTTCTTCCTCAGAAGCGATACCGGCGACGATGCCGCGTGCTTTCAGTGCTGCCTTCAGTTTCTCGTTGGCAAACAGATCAAGTTTCATCTGCTGCTCACCCTGAATATTCTCGACGCCGCTGGCACCCAGAATATCCACTAAACCGGCTTTGTTGATATCGCGGTGGATGATTTTGGCACCCAGCTTAATAGCGGAAATCAGCGCTGTCAGTTCACCTGTAGCGTGCGGAAAGTCATGCTGCTTCTCGACGATAAATTCGCCCAACGTTTTCATAACACATTCCCTGAATCTTCGATGGAGTGGCAGCACGCGTAACAGTCTGCCAACGGATGCGTACGCAGTTTAGCCGATTGAACTTCAAAAACCATAGTCCTAATCCGTTTCTTCCATCTGCGAGCGGCGTTACACTGTGCGCCGAACTTTTGAGTAATGGATCACGTAATGCGCATTCACATCCTCGGGATTTGTGGCACTTTTATGGGCGGTCTGGCGATGCTGGCCCGTTCACTTGGTCATCAGGTGACCGGGTCAGACGCCAACGTTTACCCACCTATGAGTACTCTGCTTGAACAGCAAGGTATTGAATTAACAGAAGGTTACGACGCCAGTCAGCTTGACCCGGTGCCTGATCTGGTGATTATCGGCAACGCGATGACGCGGGGTAATCCTTGCGTGGAAGCGGTGCTGGAACGCAACATTCCTTACCTCTCTGGCCCGCAGTGGCTGCACGATTTCGTGCTGCGCGATCGCTGGGTGCTGGCGGTCGCGGGAACCCACGGTAAAACCACCACAGCCGGCATGGCAGCGTGGATTCTCGAGGCCTGCGGCCTTGAGCCAGGCTTTATTATTGGTGGTGTGCCCGGAAACTTCGATGTCTCGGCAAAATTAGGAAAAAGTCCATTCTTCGTAATTGAGGCGGATGAGTACGACTGCGCGTTTTTCGATAAGCGTTCCAAGTTTGTCCATTACTGCCCACGTACGCTGATCCTCAATAATCTTGAGTTTGATCACGCCGATATCTTTGACGATCTGCGCGCGATCCAGAAGCAGTTCCACCATCTGGTGCGGATCGTACCGGGCCAGGGCAAGATCCTGCTGCCGGAACATGATCCTAACCTCAAACAGGTGATGGCGATGGGCTGCTGGAGCGAGCAGGAGAACGTGGGCGAGCACGGGCGCTGGCAGGCGAAGAAGCTCACCAACGATGCGTCTCACTGGGAAATCTGGCTCGACGGCGAAAAAGTCGGGGAAGTGAACTGGGCGCTGGTGGGTGAACACAATATGCACAACGGGCTAATGGCGATTGCTGCCGCGCGCCATGTGGGTGTGAAGCCGGAAGATGCAGGCCAGGCGCTGAACAGCTTTATCAATGCGCGTCGGCGGCTGGAGCTGCGCGGCGAAGTGAACAGCATCAAAGTCTATGATGACTTCGCTCACCATCCGACCGCGATTCTGGCGACGCTGGCTGCCCTGCGTAGCAAAGTTGGCGGCAGAGCGCGCATCCTGGCTGTGCTGGAGCCACGCTCCAATACCATGAAGATGGGCGTCAGCAAGAACGATCTGGCACCGTCGCTGGCGCGTGCTGATGAGGTCTTTCTGTTCCAGCCGCACCATATTCCGTGGCAGGTATCTGATGTCGCAGAAGCGTGCATTCCGCCTGCACACTGGAGCGCGGATATCGATACCCTGGTGGAAATGGTGGCCAAAGCCGCGCAGCCAGGCGACACGATTCTGGTCATGAGCAACGGCGGGTTTGGTGGCATCCACCAGAAGCTGCTGGACAGGCTGGCATAATGTCACAGGCGCCCGTTTCGGGCGCTTTTTTAAAAGCATTATCCCCGGAAATATTATTCCCTCAATAAATTCCGCATATTTTTGAATTCGATCTGCTCACTCTTCCTGCCGTTGCCATATTTTTCTTATTAGTGTCTGAAACAGAAAGGCCGCTCTCGCCGGTTATTTCTAGCATCATCCCTGTAGTGACTGAGGAATAATAATTAACGCGTTAAAGTTAAAGGGATAAATAACAGTCTCTCTTTATGCGCGATCTTATATTGATGAGGTTTTTAAATATAAGTTAACTCTGGGTTAAACGAATGAGTTCGGATAATTCATTGCTCTGATTACCACTAATAAGGATGTTCATATGGGAAATAATAATTCATTGTCGTTTTTGCTGGGCGCCGCGTTGTTATGCAGTTCTGCTGCGGCGCTGGCCACGGCCACAGTTGATTACCGGCATGAGTACCGCCTTCGCGACCGCACGCACTACGACAAGCTGGGTCTGAGCACCACGCTGCCGGACAATATGTTTCTCGGGGTCGAAACCAAATTCAAAACCGGCGGCGCCGATCCAAAAGACAAATATTATAACGACACCGTGTTAAACGTAGTGGAGGTGACCTTTCTGAAGTCGTATTACTGGGGAAGCTGGACAGTGTCGCCTTTTATTCAGCCAGAATTTAACTCCTCGCGCACTGAATGGAAATTTGGTGTGGCACCCTGGTATAAATTTAATGATCGCTGGTCTCTCGGTGGCCTTTATCGTCTTGAGCTGACCGATTATGCGCATGACGATCAATGCCGCACCGGCGGTATTGATTATTGCGATACTGACCGGCATCGCACTGCCAACCGTTTTGATCTCTATCTGCGAAATAAAAGCGATCGGCTGACCACCACCTATAAGCTGGTGTATAAACACGCGGATGCGAAACTCTTTGCCAATAAACATGACGATTACGAACAGGAGTTACAGTTCGATTATGCGCTTGGCAACGATCGCGTCTGGGTGCCTTACGTCACCTTTGGTGATATCGGACGTTCTGCGACATCGAGCGAACGCCAGCTGCGGCTGCGCACCGGTATTCTCTATATCTATCGATGAATGCGCTGCCGGGAGGCGGGCGAGGCTGCCCGCCATGGCGTTACTTCGCTTCGGCCAGTTCGCGCAGATACTGGAAAATCTGACGGGCAGACTTCGGCGGCTTGCTGCCCGCTTTCTCTTTCTGCGCGTTACGGATCATGCTGCGTAACTGCTGACGATCGGCATCGGGATAAAGCGCAATCACGTCGCCCATCGCTTCATCACCCTGTTCAATCAGACGATCGCGCAGCATTTCCAGTTTATGGAACAGCGCAACCTGCTGGTTATGGCGATTATTGAGCTTATCCAGCGCAACGCGGATCGGCTCCACATCAATACTGCGCAGCAGTTTACCGATCAGCTGCAGCTGACGACGGCGACCCTCTTTCTTGATGCGCTGTGCCAGTTCCACTTCAGTACGCAGGCGCTCATCCAGCGGGATTTTATCCAGCGAGTTTTTACCCAGATCAACCAGTTCGGCACCCAGGCGCTTTAACTCTTCTGCATCGCGTTTAATTTCACTCTTACTGACCCAGATAATCTCTTCATCTTCTTCTTCGTCATTATCTGGCACATCGTCGAGCCACTCATCGGGCTGTTTGGTCATTTCCGGGCTCCCAAAAAAAAGAGGCTAATCCTACCAGTTTATCGGGTGACTGCGAAATTGTTCTCTGACTCTGATAGACTCAAATCATTCACACATAAGATTAGACGGCAGGTCGATGAACGTATCTACTCAGGTTGCAGAACAGCGAAAAGTACTGGAGCAGGCCATTGCGCAGGCACTTGAACTGGCTAAAGCAAGCACTGACAGCGCGGAAGTGGCAGTCAGTAAAACCACCGGCATCGGGGTCAGCACCCGCTATGGCGAAGTGGAAAACGTCGAATTCAACAGCGACGGTGCGCTGGGCATCACCGTCTATCATCAGAATCGTAAAGGCAGCGCCTCATCGACCGACCTCAGCCCGGACGCGATCAAACGCACCGTGCAGGCGGCGATTGATATTGCGCGCTATACCTCGCCCGATCCCTTCGCCGGTCCGGCCGACGCAGAGCTGCTGGCCTATGATGCGCCAGACCTGGATCTCTACCATCCGTGGGAGATTGATGCTGACCGCGCCATTGAACTGGCTGCGCAGGCGGAACAGGCATCACTGCGCGCCGACAAGCGTATTACTAACACTGAAGGTGGCAGCTTCAACAGCCACGTCGGCATCAAAGTCTTTGGCAACAGCCACGGTATGTTACAGAGCTACTGCTCAAGCCGTCACTCGCTCTCCAGCAGCGTGATTGCCGAGCAGGATGGCAACATGGAGCGCGACTACGCCTACACCATTGGGCGCGCGTTTGAAGATTTGAAGAGCCCGGAGTGGGTTGGTGCAGAGTGCGCGCGCCGCACGCTCTCTCGTCTGGCACCGCGTAAACTTCCGACCATGAAAGCCCCGGTGATTTTCGCCTCTGAAGTGGCAACCGGCTTATTTGGTCATCTGGTTGGCGCGATCAGCGGCGGCAACGTTTACCGTAAATCGACCTTCCTGCTGGATTCTATGGGTCAGCAGATCCTGCCGGAGTGGCTCACCATCAATGAACAGCCGCATCTGCTGAAAGGGCTCGCCTCCACGCCATTCGACAGCGAAGGGGTGCGTACCCAGGCGCGCGACATCATCAAAGATGGCGTGCTGCAGACCTGGCTGTTAACCAGCTACTCAGCCCGCAAACTGGGCCTGACCAGCACCGGTCACGCTGGCGGCATTCATAACTGGCGCATTGCGGGCCAGGGCCACAGCTTTGACGACCTGCTGAAGCAGATGGGCACCGGGTTAGTGGTGACCGAACTGATGGGACAGGGCGTCAGCGCCATTACCGGTGATTACTCACGCGGTGCGGCCGGGTTCTGGGTCGAGAATGGCGTTATTCAGTACCCGGTCAGCGAAGTGACTATCGCCGGAAATCTCAAAGAGATGTGGCGCAATATGGTGACCATCGGTGACGATATTGAAACCCGCAGCAATATCCAGTGCGGTTCAGTGTTACTGCCTGAGATGAAGATAGCGGGACAATAAAGATGGATTCCTGAAGCAGCCGGTTGGCTGCTTTTTTTCATCACAATAAAAAGGAAGTAATGATGCGTAAGCATGTGATTGCAATGTTGTCGGCTTCTCTGTTGTTCTCCAGCGTCAGTCTCTATGCGGCGGATCTGGAGCAGGATATGGATACACTGAATGCGAACCTGAAAATCGTCAAAAAAAGTGACAATGCCCAGGAGATGCAGCAGGCGTTAACCAAAATGCGTGCCGCAGCGCAGGATGCGCGACAGGGCACGCCGGATAAGCTGGAAGGCCAGCCGGCTGACAGCCCACAGGTGAAAGATTTCCATGCCGGTATCGACTCACTGATCGCGCAGATCGATGTGGTCAGCGCGCTGGCGAAAGCCAACAATGTGGACGGGGCGAAACGCGAAGCAGCGAAGTTCGACGACATCCGCAATACCAACCATAAGAAATTCCGTTAATCAGATCGCCGGCCAGCCAGGCCGGCGGTTTTTTACCATCACTTCTGCTTATTACCGCACCCTGAACCCCCGCGCGTCCGGCTTGTCGCCGCACAACATCACCGCTTTTCTCGGTTAAATCCATCAAATTACGCATTCTGCGACGCGTGTCGCACTAAGCATGCAGCCTGCGATCTGACGCACAACCTTCACTTCAATTTCCACTTGCTGCTGGAAATGTTGCCTCTCCACAGCCGGGGCGATGACCGCTAATTTGTTTTTAACGCGAATTATCCGGTTTAACAGGAGTAGCAAGGTGAGTAATAACGGCGTCCCGGTGTATGAAGCGGCACCTGAGAAAGTGCAACAGCTGGCTGACAGCGTGATGATGCAGATTGCTGCGATCTATCAGCAGCAGGGTATTCAGCCCAATGCGGTTCAGCAGCAGATGCTGCAATCGCATGTCGGTGCCATGGCGTCACGCTCGCTGAGCGGTGAGCCGCTGCCGGAAGTGGAAGCGGAGCTGTTTGAGGATATTCCGCCGGAAACGTTAGCGCTGGCGCAGCAGGTCGTCGATCTGTTTGGCAATCTGCCCCGCGAAGAGGCCTGGCTGCTGTCAGTGCATATTGAAGTCGCGCGATCAAACAACCAGAGAGGAACATAAGATGGTAACAGTAGTGATTGGCGATCGTTTAGGTAAAGGACAGAAAGTGGCGGCGGGCATCGAAAAAGCGGGTGGCCGTGCCGTCGTGGTGCCAGGTGTCGCCGCTGACATGAAACTGGGTGACGTGATGAAGGCGGAAAACGCCGATTTCGGCATCTCTTTCTGCGGCAGCGGCGGCGCCGGTGCTATCACCGCTCAGAACAAATATGGCTACAAAGCAAAGCATGGCATGCGTTCTGTCGACGAAGGCGTCACCGCCATTAATGACGGTGCCACGGTGCTGGGCTTCGGCTTTATGGATAAAGAAGAGTTAGGTGAGCGGCTGGTGCAGGCCTGGAACAAGAAGCACGGCAGCTGATTATGAAAGAACAATACGTTACCCAGGTGACGGTAGAGGGCAAAGGCGACACCAAAGCGAAAGCCTTTGCCGATGCCCTGAGTCGTGTGCAGAACCAGGTTCTGCGCGCGACGCAAAAAATTCTGCTGCGCATTGAACCTCAGGATGTCCGGGTGCTGCGCGCGCAGGAGAGCGTCAAAACCGAGAAGTTTCTCTTCTTCTTTCTGGCGCGCCAACGGCGGAGCTTCAGCGTCACGCTGGAGATCACCGTCAGCGTCACCGTTTTCGACACCGAACAGGTGGCGTTCACGGCGGCATCGTAAAACAGAGCCTGTTAACGCCAGCCAGCCGTTTGCCCGATGCTCTGCTGTCGCGACATCGCGATGATCAGGTGTGGGCGATGCGGCGGCGTGCGATTGGGCAGGTAAAAACGACAACAAGGTACAACAACATGTTTTTAATCATTTTGTTTAAGTCGTTGATCATTGGCGGGCTGGTAGGGGTCGGCGTCGGTGCGGGTGCGGCGCGCATGTTCCACGCGCCAACCACTCAGGGCATGGGCGCTTTCCGTACGCTGGGCGAGCTGAACTCGTGCGAGGGCGATCCGGCATCCCACTTCTCCTTTGGTCTTGGCTTCTTTTTCAATGCCTGGGCATCGTCTGTCGCAGCCGGTTCATTCACTCAGGATGTGGATCATCGCATCATTCCAAACTGGGGTGCGGCCGCCTTGATGGTGAAGAATCGTAATGTGGCGGAGACGCTGCACGATCCGAAAAAAATGGCCATCGCCTGCGGCATCATCGGCATGATCGTGGTCGCCTTCCTCAACTCCACCGCCTCGGCTGTTCCGGCTGCGCTGCAGGTCACGGCGGTCAAAGTGCTGGTGCCCGCCGCTAACCTGCTGGTGAACACCGTCATGCCGGTGATCTTCTGGCTGGCGGCGATCGACGCGGGCAGAAAGTCAGGCTTCTGGGCCACCATTTTTGGCGGTCTGGCGCAGCTGATCATGGGCAACGCCGTGCCGGGACTGGTGCTGGGTATCCTGATCGGTAAAGGCGTGGAAGAGAGCGGCTGGAACCGGGTCACCAAAGTCATGATGACCGCCATCGTGCTGCTGTTTGTGCTGAGCGGCTTCTTCCGTGGTTTCGATATGAAGCTGCTGCAGTCCTTCCAGCTCGGCATTCCCGGCTGGCTCGACATGATCCACAACTCAGTCAGCGGCAAATAAGAGGCGATGCGATGAACGAAAATAAAGGCTTCTGGTACGCCGACTGGTCTTTCCCGATCTTTGTTGGCCTGCTCTCTTCTGGCGTCTTTGCCGGGACACACATGTATTACCTCTATGGCATCGGCGCGTTCAACGAAGTGGCGTTTGTGTCGATGCTGCGCGCAGGCATGGAGACCGGCGTCTACGGCGCGGTCGCCGCCTTTGGTGCCAGCTTCCTGTTCGCTCGTATCATCGAAGGTTCGCTGGTGGGCATTCTGGATATCGGCGGGGCGATTCAGACCGGCGTCGGGCTGGGCGTTCCGGCACTGTTGCTGGGTGCGGGCATTGTCTTCCCGGTGGCGAACTTCGCTGCCTCGCTGGCGACGGGCCTGGTGATTGGTGTGGCGATTGGCTACCTGATTATTCTGGCGCGTAAATTCACCATCAATCAGAGCGACTCAACCTACGGCGCAGACGTGATGATGGGTGCGGGTAATGCCTCGGGGCGCTTTCTGGGGCCGCTGATCATCCTGTCAGCCATGGCGGCATCCATTCCGATTGGCCTGGGTTCGCTGCTGGGCGCGCTGCTCTTCTATCTCTGGAACAAGCCCATTACCGGCGGCGCCATCCTCGGCGCGATGATCCTCGGGGCACTGTTTCCGATTGCTCTCTGATCTTACCGGCAGCCCGGCAGCGGGCTGCCGTTAAGGAGAAACCATGTACGACTTGATTATTCGCGGTGCGCGTCTCAGCGATGAGCAGGTGGTCGACATTGCGCTGCAGGATGGCCGCATCGCCGCCATAGGCAAGGTGCAGGGCAACGCACAGCGCGAGCGCGATCTGGCTGGCCGTTACTACCTCAGCGCAGGCTGGATCGACTCCCACGTTCACTGCTATCCCAAATCACCGATTTATCATGATGAAGCGGATGCGATTGGCGTAGCGCATGGCGTCACCACGGTTGTCGATGCGGGCAGCACCGGCGCAGAGCACATTGATGACTTTTACCGGCTGACACGCGCGGCACAGACCCAGGTTTATGCGCTGATCAATATCGCCCGCACCGGCATCGTCACCCAGAATGAGCTGGCTGACATGACGCAGATAGATGGCGAGGCGGTGCAGCAGGCGGTGGCGCGGCTGCCCGATTTTATTGTCGGCCTCAAGGCGCGCATCAGCAGCAGCGTGGTGGGCGAGAATGGTGTGCAGCCGCTGATCAAAGCGAAGGCGATCCAGCAGGAAACCGGCGGGCTGCCGCTGATGGTTCACATTGGCAATAATCCGCCCAATCTCGACCAGATTGCGGATCTGCTCACCACGGGTGACATCATCACGCACTGCTTTAACGGCAAACCCAACCGTATCCTGACGCCGCAGGGCGAGCTCAAAGCGGCGGTAAAACAGGCTATCGCGCGTGGCGTCAAACTTGATGTCGGCCACGGCAGTGCCAGCTTCAGCTTTGAAGTCGCCCGCGCGGCGATTGCGCAGGGCATTCTGCCCGACACCATCAGCTCTGACATCTACTGCCGCAATCGTCTGGCCGGACCGGTTCACAACCTGGCGCATGTGATGTCGAAATTTTTCAGTGTCGGTATGACGCTGCCGCAGGTGATTGACTGCGTAACGCTCAATGCGGCGGCAGGACTGCGCCTGCAGCGCAAAGGCCAGCTGAAAGTCGGCTACGACGCCGATCTGACTGTGTTTAGCGTCAAAGAGGAAACCCGGCCATTCATCGATTCAGAAGGTGAACAGGTCGCAGGTGAGAAGCATCTGGTCCCGCTGGCGGCCGTCGTTGCTGGTACGTGGATCGCGACTGAAGAAGGAATTGCGCATGACCTCGGTATATGAAAAGTATGGCCTGAAGCCGGTGATTAACGCCTCTGGCCGTATGACGATCCTCGGCGTCTCTACGCCATCGAGTGAGGTGATCGATACGGTGAAATATGGCCTCGATCACTACTTCGAAATGAAAGATCTGGTGGATAAGACCGGTGCTTATATCGCCGGTCTGCTGAAGGTGGAGAACGCGCTGGTGGTCTCCTGCGCCTCGGCCGGTATCGCCCAGAGCGTGGCGGCGGTGATTGTGAAAGACAACGACTGGCTGGTGGATAACCTGCATGCCGCGCCGCTGACCGTCCCGCATCAGATTGTGGTGCCGAAAGGGCACAACGTGAACTATGGCGCACCGGTCGGCAGCATGGTGGCACTGGGTGGCGGGCAACTGGTGGAAGCGGGTTACAGCAACGAGTGCTCACCCGCCCAGCTGGCGGCGGCGATCACCCCACAGACCGCGGCGATCCTCTATGTAAAATCGCACCACTGTGTGCAGAAGAGCCATCTCGATGTGGCGCAGTCCGCAGCCGTTGCGCGCCAGCATGGCGTCCCGCTGATCGTCGATGCGGCGGCGGAAGAGGATCTGCAATGCTACTACCAGGCGGGTGCCGATCTGGTGATCTACAGCGGAGCAAAAGCGATTGAAGGGCCGACCAGCGGACTGGTGATTGGCCGACACCACTACGTTGAGTGGGTCAAACGCCAGACCAACGGCATTGGCCGCGCGATGAAAGTGGGCAAAGAGGGGATCCTGGGGCTGACCCAGGCGATTGAAAACTATCTGACGCAGCCAAAAATCAGCGGCGCGCAGATGGTGGAAAAAATGACGCCGTTCATTGAACAGCTCAACAGTCTGAATGGCGTGACGGCCCGGGTAGTGTGGGACGCCGCCGGACGCGACATCGCCCGTGCTGAGATCAAGTTCGACGAAGCCGCGATCCAGCAGCGCACCGGCGATCTGGTGCAGGCGCTGAAAAACGGCGACGTGGCGATCTACTTCCGTGGCTACAAAGCCAACGAAGGGATCATTGAGGCGGACGTGCGCAGCGTCAGCGCCGATCAACTGCACACTATTTTCACCCGCATTCAGGCACTGTTAAACGGAGAGAAAAACGCATGACGCTGACCCCCAATTTCTATCAGGATCGTCTCTGCCTTAACGTACTGGCGGGATCGAAAGAGAATGCGCGCGCCATCTGGCAGGCGGCAGAAGGGCATGTGCTGGTCGGCGTGCTGTCGAAAAACTACGCCAGCAATGAAGCCGCTATCGCCGATATGCGCGAGTATGCCGCGCTGATCGATAATGCGCTCTCGATTGGTCTGGGTGCGGGCGATCCCAACCAGTCACAGAGGGTGAGTGAGATCGCGGCAGTGCTGCAACCGCAGCATGTGAATCAGGTCTTTACCGGCGTCGCCACCAGCCGTGCGCTGCTGGGGCAGTCGCAGACGATAGTGAACGGTCTGATCTCGCCCACCGGCACGCCAGGGCAGGTGAAAATCTCCACCGGACCGCGCAGCTCAAAACAGCGTGATGGGATTGTGCCCGTCGAAACGGCGATCGCGATGCTGCAGGATATGGGCGGCAGCTCGGTAAAATATTTCCCGATGGGCGGTCTGCAGGCGGTGGATGAGTATCGCGCTGTGGCGGAAGCCTGTGCAAAGCTGGATTTCTGGCTGGAGCCAACCGGCGGCATCGATCTGGAAAATTTCGGTGAGATCGTGCGCATAGCGCTGGAGTCGGGCGTCAGCAAAGTGATCCCGCACGTCTACAGTTCGATCATCGACAAAGCCAGCGGAGAGACCCGCGTTGAAGATGTGAAGCAGTTGCTGACCATCTGTAAAACGCTGCTGGCTTAGAGATCAACACGATCTGCCTGCAACAGGCTAGATCGCGCAACATGGACGTTGCGAGACGATCTCCGTAGGCTGATGTTCCCTATTTCTGTCTGCAAACAGGTAACGCTTGTGAGATTTCCCAATCAGCGCCTTGCGCAACTGTTCGATGCCATGCAAAACGAAACGCTGCCTCAGGATGAGCTGGCGCGGCGTTTCGCCGTCTCGACACGCACCGTGCGTACCGATATCACGGCGCTGAATGCGCTGCTGGCAGAACATGGCGCGCAGTTTGTCCTCAATCGTGGCGCGGGCTATCAGCTGAAGATTGAGGATGCTCAGCGCTTTCAGCATCTGCAACAGCATACCGCGTCGCCGCTGCGGGTGCCGCGCACCTCGCCGGATCGGATTCGCTACCTGCTGACCCGCTTTCTTACTGCCGCTTATTCCCTGAAACTTGAAGAGCTGGCAGAGGAGTGGTTTGTCAGCCGCGCGACCCTGCAGAATGATATGGCGGAGGTGCGCGAATGGCTGGGGCGCTATCACCTCACCATTGAGAGCAAGCCACATTACGGCATGAAGCTGTTTGGCAGCGAAGTGGCAATTCGTACCTGCCTGACCGACCTGTTATGGCAAATTGATCAGGCGCAGCCCGAGAGCCCGCTGCTCACAATCGAAGCGCTGAACAGCGGCATGCTGGAGACGCTGCGCCCGCTGCTGCAAAGCTGTTTTGCTCAGCACAATATTCGGCTCAGCGATGAGGGTGAACGCTATCTGCGGCTTTACTGCGCCGTGGCGGTGCGGCGCATCAGCGAAGGCTATCCGCTTAACGATCCGGGTGCAGAGGAGATTGGTGATGAGGTGCGTGAAGCGGCCCATCACCTGATTAATCTGATGCGTCCGCTGGTCAGCAAACCGATTTCACCGGCGGAAGAGAACTGGCTGCGGGTCAATATCGCCGCGCGACGCATTCAGGCGATTGCTCCCAGCGCCATCAATGCTGATGACGCCGACGCGCTGGTGGATTATCTGCTCAGCTTTATCAACACGCATTACAACTTCAATCTGCAAAACGATCAGCAGCTGCGTGCTGACCTGCTCACCCACATCAAAACCATGATTACGCGGGTGCGCTATCAGATTCATATTCCCAACCCGCTGCTCAGCAACATCAAACAGCACTATCCCATGGCCTATGATGTCACCTTAGCGGCGGTGACCAGCTGGGGAAAATATACCCCTTACGTCATCACCGAGAATGAGATTGGCTTTCTGGTATTGCATATCGGTGTCGGGCTGGAGCGCCACTATGACGTCGGTTATCAGCGTCATCCGCAGGTGCTGCTGGTCTGCGACAGCGGTAACTCTACGCTGCGAATGATTGAGGCGATGCTGCTGCGCAAATATCCGCAGTTGCAGGTCACGGCCCGCCTGTCCCAGCGCGAGTATGAGGCGCGCAGCCGCATCGACGAAGATTTTGTTATCTCTACCATCCGGCTCAGCGAAAAAGAGAAACCGGTGGTGGTGATGTCGCCGTTTCCCACCGGTTTTCAGCTGGAACAGATTGGCAAGCTGGTGCTGGTGGACCGTACCCGGCCCTATATGCTGGCGAAATTTTTTGATGCCCAGCACTTTCATATCGTCGACAGGCCGATGACCCAGTCTGAACTGTTTCGCCAGCTGTGCGATCAACTGGAGGCGGAGGGATTTGTGGATGCGGCGTTCTATCCGTCGGTTGAAGAGCGCGAAGCGATTGTCAGCACCATGCTCGGCGAAGGCATTGCACTGCCGCACTCGCTGGGGCTGCTGGCAAAGAAAACCGTGGTTTACACGGTGCTGGCGCCGCACGGCATCGCCTGGGGAGACGATACTGCCTATGTCATTTTCCTGCTGGCGATCAGCAAAAGTGAATATGAAGAGGCGATGGCGATATACGATCTGTTTGTGACGTTCCTGCGTGAAAGGGCGATGACCCGCCTGCGGGACAGCACCGATTTCACCCGCTTCAGGGCAGTGGCGATGGATTGCCTGAGCCGCTCGTGGCCCTCGCCCTGAATCGGCGCTTTAGTTTTTCTTCGCCAGCAGGCGCGGGATCTCACGCAGGCACCAGGATTTGGCTTCGCCCATGCTGTCACGCCGCCACGCCATAATAATATCGACCTCACGGGTATATTCCGGACTCACCACCCGCAGACGGCCTTCCGCAATATCCTGTTCTACCAGTGAATAGGGCATGGTCGCCACGCCCAGGCCAGCCAGCAGCGCACGTCGCTTATCGTCCATGCTGCTCACGGTCAGGCGCTGCTGCTTATCCAGTAACTGCACGGTCAGCACCGGACGCTCACGCGCGGTATCTGCGACCGCAATGCCACGGTATTTCACCCGCGTCACTTCAGACTGAGGTTCAGGCTCGTTATGAATCGGGTGATCAGCACTGGCGACGTAGACGCTCATCATGGTGTAGAGCTTGCGCGTATTGATCTCGGTGGAGGCGCGGAAGTGCATATCGGGAGCGATCACGATATCGGCCCGGCCCTGTTCCAGCCGTTCCCACGCGCCCGCCAGCACTTCCGTCACCAGCGAAAATTGCGTATTGGCCTTGTCGGCCAGCCGCGTCACCAGCGGAAACAGCGCATCAACAGGCACCAGCGCTTCGGTGACGATGGTCAGATGGGTTTCCCAGCCACGTGCCAGCGCTTCCGCATCGGTGGTGAGCTTATCCGCCGCTTCCAGCAGCACCCGGCCACGCTCCAGCAGCATGCGTCCCACGTTGGTAAATTTGGTACGGTGACCGGAACGGTCAAACAGCACCACATCCAGCTCCTCTTCCAGCTTTTGCATGGTGTAGCTGAGGGCGGAAGGGACGCGCCCCAGTTCATCCGCCGCCGCGGCAAAACTGCCACGCCGATCAATCGCATCCATAACGCGTAAAGATTCAAGGGTTAACGCACGCTCTTTAGCCATCCCGGTTCTCTGTCAGGAAATTTGAACATGCCCGGCAGATTAACTGGCTAACAATCCGGCGTCCAGACTTTTACCATGGGAGCATATAGTCCGTGGCCGATCCTCGTCACCGGATGCTGGAGGTAAACAATGATAACAACACGCAGTGCGTCCGCATGTGGTCAGGCCGATTTCGGCTGGTTACAGGCGCGCTACAGTTTCTCTTTTGGCCACTATTTTGATCCCAAACTGATGGGGTACGCGTCGCTGCGCGTACTGAACCAGGAAGTGCTGGCGCCGGGTGCCGCTTTTCAGCCGCGCACCTATCCACAGGTTGATGTCCTGAACATCGTGCTGCAGGGTGAAGCTGAATACCGCGACAGCGAAGGCAACACGATCAGCGTGCGGGAAGGGGAGGCGCTGCTGCTCTCTGCCCAGCCGGGTGTGAGTTACACCGAAATGAACCTGAGCAAAGATCGACCGCTGACACGCATGCAGCTCTGGCTGGCCGCCTGTCCGGAGCGCGAAAATCCGCGGATGCAGAAAATTGCCCTGACGGATGGCCGGTTGTCCCAGCTGATCGCCTCGCCGGATGGCATGGACGACAGTCTGCAACTGCGTCAGCAGGTGTGGATTCATCAGGTCGAGCTGGCACCAGGCGAAAAGCATTCGCTGCAGTTACAGGGGCCGCGAGCCTATCTGCAGTCGATTCACGGTTCGCTGGAAGCGATGTCCGGCACGGATCATCAGGAGAAGCTGGGCTGTGGCGATGGTGCCTTTTTGCAGGAAGAGAAGCTGTTGCAACTGACGGCGAAAACGGCGACCCGCGCACTGGTCATCGACATTCCGGTCTGAACATCGGGCAATAAAAAAGGCGGCCATGGCCGCCTTTTTTGCGTTTTGCGTATTACTTCAGCATGGTGAAGGCCGTGGTGACGTGCTTCACGCCACTGACGCGGCTGGCGACATCAGCCGCTGCCTGCGCTTCCTGCGGTGTCACCAGACCCAGCAGGAACACTTCGCCATTCTCCGTCGTCACCTTCACGTTGGAGGATTTCACCTGATCGCTGCCCAGCAGCTGCGAGCGGATTTTGGTGGTAATCCAGGTGTCTGACGACGTGGTGCCCAGCGTCACTTTCTGGCCGATACGGATCTCGTTATAGACCTCGGTTGCGCCATCAACGCCCATGGTGATCTGTTTGGCACGACCGGCGATCTCCTGCGAAGGCGCCTGACCGGTCAGCAGCACTTTGCCCTGATAGGCCGTGGCAATAATGCGGGCATCGGTTTTAATCTGCTGATCTTTTGCCAGCGCGTTAGTCACGCGTAGCTCCAGCGTGCTGTCATCAACCTGCGTACCCACCGAGCGTGGATCGGTAGCCGTTTTAGTGGCAACCGCTGCGCCGCCCGCCACAACCGCAACGCAGCCCTGCAGCAGCATGGCGGTTAACAGAATAGCTATAGCATTCAATGCTTTCATTCGTGCTCCTTCGGTCATTCCTGATGGGGAAAGAGAGTGTTATCGATCAGATCGCATAAGCAATTAACGGTGAGCATATGCATCTCCTGAATACGGGCGCTGCGATGCGACGGAATGCGGATCTCCACATCCTGCGGACCCAGCAGTCCGGCGAGCTCTCCACCATCATACCCGGTAAGCGCAACGATAGTCATATCGCGTGTTACCGCCGCTTCCACGGCCTTAACGATGTCACGGGTGTTGCCACGGGTTGAGATAGCCAGTAACACATCGCCTGCGTGTCCCAGAGCGCGCACCTGCTTGGCATAGATTTCATCGTGCAGGCGGTCATTACCAATCGCGGTCAGCATCACGTTGTCCGCGCTCAACGCCAGCGCCGGTAAGCTTGGGCGTTCGGTCTCGAAACGGTTGATCATGCTGGCGGCGAAGTGCTGTGCATTGGCGGATGAGGCACCGTTGCCACAGCTCAGGATTTTATTGCCATTCAGTAACGACTGCACCAGCGTCATAGCGGCGCGGGAGATGGCATCGGGCAACGCTTCGGCTGCGGCAATCTGAGTTTGAATACTTTCGGTAAAACACGCTTTAATTCTGTCCTGCACACGACCACCTGGTTCTAAACGTCTGCATTAAAGGCATTCGGCAGCCACTCGAGCGCCGTGCCGGTAATGGCGATGATGTCGAAACGGCAATTCACTGTTTCAAAACTGCCGCCGCGTTGCGCCAGCCAGAGAGCGGCAGCGCGCAGCAGCTTTTGTTGTTTATTCCGGGTTACGCTGGCGAGCGCGCCACCATAACGCGCATCGCGTCGGTAGCGAACTTCAACAAACACCCAACAGTGCCCGTCACGCATTATCAGGTCAAGTTCACCATTGCGAAAGTGAACATTACTGGCGACCCATATCAGGCCAGCCTGCTCCAGATAGCGCCGGGCATCTTCTTCATACCTGGCGCCAGTCTGACGCCGATTTAGTTGGCCGGTGCGATTTCGCCCCGACGATACTGGTTCCATGTCAACTTCCTGTTGATCACACAATCCGTGTCGGCGCTGAGCTTGCCGGTATTGCCGTCCAGCGTAAAGCCAGGTGACTGACGCATCTGGTTAAAGTGATTCGCCAGCGTCCAGGCATCCATTCCCATGGCATAGAGACGCACCAGCGAATAGTCATTATTGAATGACTTCGACGTCTGCTGCATCAGGCCAGGATTGCTGCCGGAGAGCAGCGGAATATCGCTGAACTGCAGGCCATCCATTTCCAGACGGAAGTCCGGGCCGGCACCGGCTTGCGCGCTGCGCGAACTGGCGTAGAGCGAGATATTGCTGCGACTGCCGGTGCGCATGGTGATCATCGGTTTGATCAGCTGCAGTTCGTCCTGCGTTGAGACGATGTAGACCGCATCGACGCCGCCGCTGCTGCTGGTGCTGACCACATCTGGCGTGTTCTGCTGCGGTGCCGGGATAGTCAGGCCCGCAATCGTCACACCCTGCGGCTCGGCAGGTGCAGCGTTCACTGGCGTACCGGATAAGCTGATGCCCGCGCCGCTGTTAATGCCCTGTTTCAGCTCCGAGGTCGAGCCAAAGCGCTGCTGCATCACCGTGCTGCCACCCAGCGTCTGCCACTCCTGAGCAAAGGCGTTAGTGACGCGATCGCCCAGTCCGCTGCGCGGAACCAGCAACAGCGGCTGGCGTTTGCCCTGATCCCAGATATGGTGCGCCGCATCGCGCGCTTCGTCTTCAGGAGAAAGCGCAAAGTAGCAGATATTCGGATGGTTCTGGATCTTTTCCGGCTCGTTGAGCGCCAGCACATTCAGTGGCGTCTGGCTGTTGGCGACCTTCTCAACGTTGCTTTTCAGCAGCGGGCCGACCACGATGGTGGCACCATCCTGCTGTGCCTGCTGCATCACCTGTTCAATCGGCTGGCTGCTGGTGTCATAGACCTTGATCTGTGCGTTGCTGGCCGGTTCTGCGGCAGCAGGCTGTGATTGAGGCTGTGGCGTCGTGTCGGCAGGCTGTTGCTGCTGCGGCGCGCTGATTGGATCGGTGGAAGAACCAGCAGCGGCAGCGGGTTGGGTGCTGGCGGTTGCATCAGCAGCGGCGGGCTGAGCTGCCGCAGGCTGAGCGACCGGCGCGGAGATGCCATTCTTCGCATCATTAAAGCCTTTCTGAATCGCGTTGGCGAATACCTGAGCCTGGCCATTCAGCGGCAGCAGCAGCGCGATGATGCTGGTTGAGGCTTTGGTGTAGTTCTGCATCTGGCTCAGCTGCGTCGGCAGCGTTTTGGCCGCCGGGTTCTGCGGATAGCGGGTCTGCCAGTCTTTGATGCCTGACTTGAGCATCTCGGCATCCTGCGTGTTGGCGCGCCAGACCGCGAGCAGATCCAGCCAGCCCTGCAGCACATTTTCATCGGCATTGATGACCAGGTTGCTGACTTCCTGCGGCGACATCTGGGTCAGTGTCTGCCAGGTGGCGTCGATATTGCCCTGATGATCGGTGCCTTTCAGCAGCGGCTCCTGGGCAATATAGTTGCGCAGCAGCGAGAGTGAAGGGCGACCCTGTGCGCTGGCGATCTGCAGGCTGTAGTAACGCGCCAGCTGATCCTGCGACAGTGCGCCGGTTTTCACTGCCGCTAACAGCGGTTCGGCGTCTTTGATCTTCTGCTGTGCAATCAGCAATTGCGCTTTCAGCAGCAGGGATTCCTGTTGCTGCGTCTCAGAGAGCTGCTGCGGCAACTGGCTCAGTTGCTGAGTCGCCTCAGGATACTTTCCTTCCTTCAACAGGGCGCGGATTGCAAGTAATTGCCAGTCGGTCTTGCTATCATCGCTGCTTTGCTGCGCTTGCTGCAGATAGTAAGCGGAGCTGGCTGTGACGGGCCCCTGAATATTGACGGTTGAGGTTTGCGGCCCCTGACCGCTACATGCGGCTAAAATCAGCCCAGCAAGAATGACAGGCAGAAAGCGTCCTGCTTTATGACGAACGACTTTTGAAGGAAGCATACTGTATCCAGTGATGTTTTTTTCAAGATGCTCAATATTAAATCGGCAATTCGGATGAAACAATGAAACAACTCGATCGGGCAGAGATTTCTGCCAGCACGCTCTACATCGTTCCAACCCCGATTGGTAATTTGGGTGATATCACCCAGCGGGCGCTGACGGTGCTTACGAGCGTCGATCTGGTCGCTGCGGAAGATACACGTCATACCGGACTGTTGCTACAACATTTCGCCATCAATGCGCGACTCTTCTCACTTCATGACCACAACGAGCAGCACAAGGCTGAACTGCTGCTGACGAAGCTGCAGGAGGGTCAAAGCATAGCCTTAGTTTCTGATGCTGGCACGCCGCTGATCAACGATCCGGGCTACCATCTGGTGCGTCGCTGCCGTGAAGTGGGCATCCGTGTGGTGCCGCTGCCGGGCGCCTGTGCTGCCATTGCTGCATTAAGTGCTGCAGGACTGCCATCCGATCGTTTCTGTTACGAAGGGTTTCTGCCCGCCAAAACCAAAGGCCGTTGCGACGCCCTGCGGGCGCTGGTGCAGGAGCCGCGCACGCTGATTTTCTATGAGTCGACCCACCGTCTGATCGACAGCCTGCAGGATATGGTGAGTGAGCTGGGTGCCGAACGCTACGTGGTGCTGGCGCGTGAGCTGACTAAAACCTGGGAGTCGATCTACGGTGCACCGGTCGGCGAGCTGCTGGCGTGGGTAAAAGAAGATGAGAATCGTCGCAAAGGCGAGATGGTGCTGGTTGTCGAAGGGTACAAGACCGATGATGAAGATGCGTTACCGGCCGATGCGCTGCGTACGCTGGCGCTGCTGCAAAAAGAGCTGCCGTTGAAACGCGCGGCTGCGCTGACCGCTGAGATCCACAGCGTGAAGAAAAATGCGCTTTATAAGTATGCGCTGGAGCAGCAAGAGGCGTGACAAATGCCGGCGAATGTCCTATTATCCCGCGCCGAAGCTGACCAGACAGTCGCCGCTTTGTCGTCGTCCTCACTTGTGGGGAGACGGGCAGAGGGGAGGAAAGTCCGGGCTCCATAGGGCAGGGTGCCAGGTAACGCCTGGGAGGCGCAAGCCTACGACCAGTGCAACAGAGAGCAAACCGCCGATGGCCCAGAAATGGGATCAGGTAAGGGTGAAAGGGTGCGGTAAGAGCGCACCGCGCGACTGGCAACAGTTCGTGGCACGGTAAACTCCACCCGGAGCAAGGCCAAATAGGGGTTCACAAGGTACGGCCCGTACTGAACCCGGGTAGGCTGCTTGAGCCAGTGAGCGATTGCTGGCCTAGATGAATGACTGTCCACGACAGAACCCGGCTTAACGGTCAGCTTCGACTTTTTATCAAAAACCCCGCTTCGGCGGGGTTTTTGCTTTGTGACGCGCGGTGACAGGATGAATGACTGCCCACGACGCTTTATATGAAAAGAACGCGGCTTAACGGTCAGCTTCGGCTTTTTACCAAAACCCCGCTCCGGCGGGGTTTTTGCTTTTTGACGCGCGGTGGTTTGAAGGTCAGCGGTGAGATCGCGCCTGCAAAGGAAACAGGGTCAGATCGGAAAGTCGCAAAATCCGTCATCCCTGACATGCTCGGCCCGCGCCATCCCTGGCGCGGGACGCTTTCCTCTTCTGACCCTGTTCCCTTCGCGTTTAGATTGTCATTGCGGTCAGATTGTATCTGCTCCCAGCGCGATGAGCAGGCAGCTTAACCGCGGCCGTGCGGTTCATCCCAGTCAAACGCCGGGCCCAGCGAAATGACGCCGTTCGGGTTGATGGTCTTATGGCTGCAATAGTAGTGATGACGAATATGCGGCAGATTAACCGTCTCTGCGATACCAGGCATCTGATAGATATCACGCAGGAAACCACTCAGGTTTCTGTAGTCACTGATGCGATGGCGATCGCATTTAAAGTGGGTCACATAGACCGGGTCAAATCGCACCAGTGTGGTCCACAACCGCAGATCCGCTTCGGTCAGTTGATCGCCGGTGAGATAGCGATGCTGGCCTAAAATCTGCTCCAGCCGCGACAGCGAATGGAACAGCGCAGTGACTGCCTCGTCATAAGCGGACTGCGAAGTGGCAAAACCCGCTTTGTAAACGCCGTTGTTCACGGTGTCGTAGATCCAGCTATTCAGTTCATCAATCTTTTCGTGCAGAGCAACGGGATAATAATCCCCGGCACGGGCACCGACAGCATCAAACGCACTGTTGAACATGCGGATGATATCGGCAGACTCATTGCTGACGATGGTGTTCTGCTGCTTATCCCACAATACCGGCACGGTTACACGGCCACTGTATTGCGGATCGGCGTGCAGATAGAGCTGATAAAGGAACTCATTCTGATAGAGCTTATCGCCGGTCGCATCCTGAAAACTATCATCGAAGGTCCAGCCATTCTCCAGCATCAGCGGATGCACCACGGAGACATCGATCATGCTATCCAGGCCCTTCAGCTGACGCATCAGCAGCGTGCGGTGCGCCCAGGGGCAGGCCAGCGAGACATAAAGATGATAGCGGTCGCGTTCGGCGGCAAATCCCGCTTTACCTACCGGGCCAGCACTGCCATCCGCGGTTACCCAGTTGCGGAAAGCCGACTCTGAACGCTTGAAGCGTCCGCCGGTAGATTTGGTGTCGTACCAGGTGTCATGCCAGACACCGTCAATTAACTGTCCCATAATGGCTCCAATGCAAACAGGGCGGGGAAATGTCCCCGCCCTGCTAAGTATATGTGGCATTACGCTTTATGTGAGATTAGCGCGCAATCGCTGGCTGTGTTTTTCTTTTGCTGATCAGGCGATCAATGCTGTACGCACCTGGACCCACCAGACCTAACACCAGGAAACCACCGGCGATAGAGAGGTTCTTCATGAACATCAGCTGGTTCACGCCTTCGGCAAAGTTACTGTGGAACAGAAACGCGGTCAGGATGGTGAAGCCTGCAGTAAACAGGGCAGTGAAACGGGTCAGGAAACCAAACAGGATAGCCAGACCGCCGCCAAACTCCAGCAGGATAACCAGCGGCAGCATAAAGCCCGGGACGCCCATTGCTTCCATATATTGCTGAGTACCTGCATAACCGGTGATTTTGCCCCAGCCAGCCGTAATGAACAGGATTGGCATCAGGATGCGAGCCAGTAACAAACCAACGTCTTCGAATTTTTTCATCATTTACTCCAGCGCTATCAGGGATGCAGGGCAAGCTGCCCGCAAGGTTTATGCCCGCTGAAAGCAGTATTGCGTTCATTGGGTTGATAGCTGGAGATGATAGTCGCGGAGTGGAAAGGTTGTAAGCGAGATATACTGTCAGTGTTTTTCAGAAATTCTGATGAAGAAAAGCCGGCCTTTTCAGGACCGGCTTTTAGCAAAATTAACGCGGTGGCAGAGCGGACTTGATCATGCGCCAGGTACTCCAGGCGCCGAATCCCCGTTTTACCCAGCGTAACAGCATGTTGGGACTGCGAACGGAGTAGATAGCCAGCGCACTGCTGCCAATGGCCAGGTAGCGGCGTAAGCTGAGGAAGGTGAACCAGCCGCGATCGTAATGGGCGGTGCCTTCCAGCCAGTCACGCCGCGCAGCGCTTAAATCCAGCCGCTGCTGCTGCACATGCTTAAGCAGTTCATGGATGCGTTCTTCACGCTCGCGGCGGCTCATCAGCGCTGGTCCTCAAGTAAATCCCGGTCTGTTTCCAGCTCCTTGCGCGTGTGGCGCAACAGCGTGGACTGACGTGATTTGTGAAGCGTCCAGAGCCCCAGAATAACCGCCAGCAATAGCAGCGTGCCGGTCGTGATGCCAATGGCCATCAGACGGTACTGCGCATCCACTGCCCAGATAATCAGAACCATCAGGCTCATCAGACCAAATGCAGTGAACAGCATTGTCAGGCCAACCATCAACAGCAGCTGAATCAGGTTAGCTTTCTCGTGCTCCAGTTCCACCACTGCCAGACGAACGCGTGTCTCGACCATGCCAACCAGCGTGGTAACAATGCGCTGGCCGATGTTAATGACCCCTTTAGCCGGGCCGTGGTTATGCTGTGAGTCAGCCATAATTATCGACGCGAAATGAGCATGCCCAGTGCGACGCCAATCGCTGCACCGATACCCACACCATGCCATGGATTTTCACGCACGTAGCCTTCGGCTTTTTGCGCCGCTTCGCGGGTGGTCGCAGCAATGCGCTCGCTTGATTCGCCCAGACGTTCACGTGAGCTATCCAGCGCCACACGCGCTTTATTGCGAAGTTTATCCAGCTCGCCTTTGGATTTTTCAGTGCTGCTGCTCAGCACCTCTTCCAGGGTATCGGCCAGGTTTTTCAGTTCAGCACGCAAATGTTCCGATGATGTGTCTTTAGACATAAAATACTCCTTTAACATCAGTTGGTTAGTTCCGATTAATAGGGCTCCGCCTGTAACTTTTTCAGCTCCCGGCGCGCTTCATCCAGTTTTTGTTGTCGCTTAGCAATCTTCTCCTTGTCATGGCCCTCTTCACGCTCTTCCCTGAGTGCGTGCTCACGCTCAGCAACTTTCTGCTTCTGAGCGTTAATTCTTTCCAGATGGGCGGCCTCGAGCTTTTTGTCGCTGCAATCGGCCCGGACTTCGGTCAGCGCACGCTCCAGACCGTTAACCCGGCGCTGGTTGTTATGCTTCTGCGCCATCCCGATTTCACGCTGAATATCCTGCTCTTTCTGCTCACACAGCGATTCTGCCGCCAGCAGTGATCCCGACAGCGAAAACAGCGCGACTCCCAGTAATACTTGATATTTCATTGGTCCTGGACCCTTCCATTGCGACCTGATCCATCATCACCCGCGTAATCATATGGCTGCGGGTGCTAAGAATCGACTCTCGCTTAAGCATAGACACCCATAGTAAAAAGTTCAAAGAAGACCGGGAGATAGAGCGCCTTTCAGACCGCCGAGCGATGGCGCGACGGTCTGAAAAGGAGAGGGGAGTCGGGAGATTACGCCAGTGAGAGGTGCTGAGAGTGATCGTGCTGCGCCACAATAAAGCCCTGTGGCAGCAGACGGCGTAACACCTTCTGGGCCGCCAGGCTCTGCTCTTCGCTATCAAAATGGATGATCAGTGCATCACCCGCAGGCGTAATGCTTTTGATACGAATACCCTGCGCACTTAATTGCTGGTAGAGATAAAAACCATCGGGCAGGGTGGCGCCAGCATGGGAAACCCGAATCTGCACCACCGTCTCGTGCTTCATCAGACCGGGGACCACACAAAGCGCGACCAGCGCAAAGACGCCAGCGATCAACCACGGTAACCACCGTTTAGGAATAGCCTGCAGCAGTTTCATTACTCGGCTTTCCCGTTCTGATTCGCCTGACGTTTACGCCATATCACCACCAGCGATCCCACCAGACCAAACACCAGCAGCGCCAGCGGCAGCATCATCAGGAAGAACATCATCTCATCTTCATAACGACGGAAAATCGGGGTTTTACCCAGCGCGAAGCCGATAACGGTCAGAATCACCACCCACAGAAACGCACTTACCCAGTTGAAGAACTGAAAGCGGGCATTACTGAGGCCTGACAGTCCGGCGATGGTAGGCAGCAGAGTCCGCACAAACGCGATAAAGCGACCAATCAGCAGGGCAGATAAGCCGTGACGATGGAACATGCTGTGCGCGCGCAGATGATACTGGGCGGGAAGATGGGAGAGCCATTTCTGCACCGTAGGCGTGTTACCCAGCCAGCGGCCCTGTAAGTAGCTCACCCAGCAGCCAAGACTGGCACCGGTCGTTAACACCAGAATCGTCAGGGGGAAGCTCATGGTGCCTTTAGCAATCAGTACGCCGACCAGAATCAGCAGACTGTCACCCGGCAGAAATGCAGCGGGAAGAAGGCCATTTTCTAAAAACAAAATCATAAACAGCACGCCGTAAATGGCCCATACCAGCGTGGGATCGGAGAGGGTTTCGTAGTCCTGCTGCCAGAGGGCATGCAGCAACGATTGCAAAATATCCATCAATTCATTCCTGAACATCATTGTTAAACATGTCCCACAGGGACTTAAACGCAGACCGGCATTTCGTTATAAATTTTAGGAGCGCAGCCTGGGCGGGATTTTCCGGATCCTTCCAGAATTGATTGTTAAATCAGCGACTTTATAACCCCCAGTCGCAAAGGGTAATAAAAGGGCGATAACTGTAACAAAAATCGCCTGTCTGAGACAGGAAAACTCTCTGGCGAACAGGAGTTTTACCTTGTGAAACGGCGTGTAAAAAGGAGCTTTACATGACCTGACACTATTGCAGATTAACTGACCATCTCAGGGCATTTTCAGGCACTTTTAGCGGGCGTTATTGGACCCATCAGGCAGGATGACCGGATTCTCACCAAACATGTATCGATCCACGTTAAATTCAAAATCATCCGCCGTCGCGTTAAACAGCATCTGTTTAGTATTTTCCAGATGTTGCCACATCGCCAGTTTGCTGGCGGCGGGATCTTTGCGCATCAGAGCTTTAAGAATCTGATCGTGGTCGTCGCACCAGCTGAGAATGCTGCGCTGGTCGATGTGTTCGTGAAGTTTGAGCCAGTAGGGATTGTGCAGGCGATGCAGCCACATTTTTTCAACGATGGCGGCTAAGGCACTGTTCTGGGTGGATTGCGCGATACGTACATGAAACTGCATATCCCACTCGGAGTCGCGGAAATGATCCTCCTGGCGGGCTTTTTCCTGAATCGCCATCAGGTCGATAATGTCCTGACGCGTTACCTGCGTTGCAGCGAACTCGGCCACATTACTCTCAATCAGCTGACGAGCCTGGAGCAGTTCGAAGGGGCCAAACGTGGCGAACTCCAGCTGACTGCTGGTGGAGGCGATGCGGTTCTGCTGCTGGCTGGCAATGACGTGGATGCCCGAGCCTTTACGGACCTCAACATAGCCTTCAACTTCCAGCATGATGATCGCTTCGCGTACGACGGTGCGGCTCACTTCCATCTCTTCGGCAATCAGGCGCTCAGCAGGCAGTTTGTCACCCACCGGATAGATCCCGGTTTCAATGCGGCTTTTCAGCTCGCTGGCCAGCTGTTGATAAAGTCGACGGGATTCAGTGAAGTCCATAGCACAATCCTGGTAGCAGACAGATAAGTTGTTATACCACTTCAGGAGGTGCGAGGAAATGGGCTGGCTTGCGCCAGCCCGGCAGATTAACTGCGAACGGCGCTGGCCTGCGGAATAACAGCTTCGGCATTCAGCTCTGAAATGGGTTTATTTTTCAGAACCGTCCAGATAACGACGGCACCCAGCAGATCAAACACCGCCAGCGCGGCAAACAGTGGGCTGAAGCCCAGCGTATCGGCCAGTGCACCGACCACCAGCGCAAACATGGTGCTGGCGGTCCAGGCTGCCATGCCGGTCAGGCCGTTAGCCGTGGCAACTTCATTGCGGCCGAAAACGTCTGAGGAGAGGGTGATTAGCGCGCCAGAGAGGGCCTGATGCGCAAACCCGCCGATGCACAGCAGACCAATGGCGACGTAGGGGCTGGTGAACAGGCCGATGGTGCCCGGCGCAATCATTAACACCGCACCCATCGTCACGACCATCTTGCGGGAGACGATCAGGTTAACGCCGAACCAGCGCTGAAACAGCGGCGGCAGATAGCCACCGAGGATGCAGCCGAAGTCCGCGAACAGCATCGGCATCCAGGCGAACATCGCAATCTCTTTCAGATTGAAGCCGTAAACCTTAAACATAAACAGCGGAATCCAGGCGTTGAACGTTCCCCATGCCGGTTCTGCCAGAAAGCGCGGCAGGGCAATACCCCAGAACTGGCGGTTACGGATAATCTCCAGTGCTGACATTTTGCGGGTGTTGCCGGTCTGATGCTGCGCTTCCTGGCCGGAGATAATGTAGTCGCGCTCTTCATCGCTCAGCTTCTTCTGCTGTTTCGGGTGCTTGTAAAACACCAGCCAGCTGAGTGCCCAGGCCATGCTCAGCACGCCGGTCATGATAAATGCCATCTGCCAGCTGTGCGCCACGATCGCCCAGACCACCAGCGGCGGAGCCAGCATCGCACCGATAGACGAACCCACGTTAAAGTAGCCCACGGCGACCGAACGCTCTTTAGCCGGGAACCATTCGCTGCTCGCTTTCAGTCCGGCCGGGATCATCGCCGCTTCAGCCGCACCGACTGCGCCACGTGCCAGCGCCAGTCCGCCCCAGCTGCCCGCCATCGCCGTAGCGGCACAGAAAATCGCCCACATAATAGCAAACACCGCGTAGCCGACTTTGGTGCCGAGCAGATCCAGTACATAACCTGCCACCGGTTGCATCAGCGTGTAGCAGGCTGAATAGGCCGCAATTATGTAGGAGTACTGCTGCGTGGTGATATGCAGCTCTGACATTAATGTCGGGGCCGCCACGGCAATGGTGTTACGGGTCAGATACCCCAACACCGTACCGAGCGTCACCAGTCCAATCATGTACCAGCGTAACCCTTTGATCTTACGCATCCTCTACCTCTTCCAGTTCTGTATGCGGTCTTGCCGCTGTTGTTATCTGGAGCGGGACAGCACGTGATGCAGCTCTGCTCACGCCCGCAGGTTCTGTATGAGCAACCCTGTTATGACCTTGCCATTTGTGAGTCGCTAACGACCTCACGATGGGGCGAGAGCCTAACTTGTTATACAACTTTAAAAGTTGAGAGCCATCACAAAAACCCTTTCTGCACTGTGGGATACTGGAAACCTGCGTAATGACAGCCATTTAGCGCGATACGGGCGACAAAAACGTCCATAACGGCAGCCAGCTACCGCCGTTTATGTGAGCAGGATCTCAAATAAATCCGTAACGGACTAAAATTGGTATGATAACTTTGGGCCATCAGTGGTTCAGTCGATGAGGAAGCATGTATGTCACGTTTCATGACCGAAGATTTTTTGCTGGATACCGAATTCGCCCGTCGTCTCTATCACGACTATGCAAAGGATCAGCCGATTTTCGACTATCACTGCCACTTGCCGCCGCAGCAGATTGCCGAAAATTATCGCTTCGCCAACCTTTATGACATCTGGCTGAAGGGCGATCACTATAAGTGGCGGGCTATGCGCGCCAACGGTGTGGCTGAGGCGTTCTGTACCGGTAACGCCAGCGATCGTGAAAAATTTGACGCCTGGGCGCGTACCGTGCCGCACACTATCGGCAACCCGCTCTATCACTGGACCCACCTGGAGTTACGCCGGCCTTTCGGTATTACCGATACGCTGCTTTCTGAGAAAACGGCTGACAGCATCTGGCATCGCTGCAATGAACTGCTGGCGCAGGATAGCTTTACCACGCGCGGCATCATGCAGCAGATGAAGGTGAAGATGGTGGGCACCACTGACGATCCGCTGGATGACCTGTGCCATCACCGCGCGCTGGCAGACGATGCCAGTTTCAGCGTTAAAGTGCTGCCGAGCTGGCGTCCGGACAAAGCGTTTAATATCGAAGCGGAAACCTTCCTGCCGTGGATCGAGACGCTGGAGCAGCTGACGGACATCAGCGTGCAGCGTTTTGACGATCTGCGCAGCGCACTGCATCAGCGGCTGGATCACTTCGCGGCGCACGGCTGTAAAGTCTCCGATCACGCGCTGGATGTGGTCTGCTACGCCGAGGCGGATGACGCCACGCTGGATGCGATTCTGGCGCGTCGTCGCAGCGGTGCCGCGCCCAACCCGCAGGAAACGGCACAGTTTAAAACGGCGGTGCTGGTCTGGCTGGGCAGCGAATATGCCCGCCGTGGCTGGGTGCAGCAGTATCACATTGGCGCACTGCGCAACACCAATCCGCGCCAGTACCAGCTGCTGGGGCCTGATGTCGGCTTCGATTCGATCAACGACCAGCCGCTGGCCGAACCGCTGGCACGCCTGCTGGGCGCGCAGAATCTCAATAATGCGCTGCCTAAAACCATTCTCTACTGCCTGAACCCGCGCGACAACGAAGTGCTGGCCACCATGGCGGGCAACTTCCAGGGCGAAGGTCAGGCGGGCAAAATGCAGTTCGGTTCAGCCTGGTGGTTCAACGATCAGCTGGATGGTATGCAGCGTCAGATGACGCAGCTGGCGCAGATTGGTCTGCTGAGCCGTTTCGTCGGCATGCTGACCGACAGCCGCAGCTTCCTCTCCTACACCCGCCACGAATATTTCCGCCGGCTACTGTGCCAGATGATAGGCCGCTGGGTGGAACAGGGTGAAGCGCCAGACGATGAAGCGCTGTTAGGTCAGATGGTACAGAACATCTGCTTCAACAATGCCCGCGATTACTTCGGCATCGAGCTGGGAGCCTGATAATGAAAAGGCTAAACCGTCACGACTTTCCGGGCGCCGTCTATCGCGACCGGGTGATCCAGTTCGGCGAAGGCAACTTCCTGCGCGCCTTTATTGACTGGCAGATCGACTGGCTGAATGAACATCAGGGCACCGATGCCGGGATCGTGGTGGTGCGGCCGCGCAACCGTGAAGTCAGCGACAGCCTGAATCAGCAGGATGGTCTCTATACCACGCTGATCCGCGGGCTGAACGATCAGGGCGAGCAGGTCAGCGAAACCCGGCTGATCCGCAGTCTCAACCGTGAAATCCAGCCCTGGCAGCAGTTCGGCGAATTTATGGCGCTGGCCCGTAATCCTGATCTGCGCATGGTCTTCTCCAATACCACCGAAGCGGGCATCGCCTTTGTCGGCACGGATCAGCTCACCGATCAGCCCGCCAGCAGTTTCCCCGGCAAACTGACGCAGCTGCTGTGGGCGCGCTATTCCTTCTTCAACGGCGCCAGCGACCGGGGCTGGCTGGTGGTGCCGTGCGAGCTGATTGACCATAACGGCGACACGCTGCGCGATCTGGTGCTGCGCTACGCCGATCAGTGGCATCTGCCCTCCGAATTTAAAACCTGGGTTCATCAGCACTGCGCGTTCTATAACACCCTGGTCGACCGCATCGTCACCGGCTTCCCGGCGGAAAGCGAGCAGCTACAACGCGAGCTGGGTTATGAAGATCGCTATCTGGTGGCGGGCGAAGTCTACTATCAGTTTGTGATTCAGGGGCCGTCGGCGCTGTTTAATGAACTGAAGCTGGCGGCGCTGTCGCCGCAGGTTCGGCATGTGGATGACATTGCGCCCTATAAAGCGCAAAAAGTGGCCATTCTCAATGGCGCGCACACTGCAATGGTACCGGTCGCGTTTCTGGCCGGTATTGAGAGTGTGGGAGAGGCGATGGCCGATCCGGCTATCGCCGGATTTGTGGATAACCTGCTGCGTCACGAAGTGATCCCGACGCTGGATCTGCCTGCCGATGAACTGCACGCGTTTGCCGATGCGGTACAGCGTCGTTTCCGCAATCCGTTTATTCGCCACGCGCTGCTGTCGATTGCCCTTAATGGCATGACCAAATTCCGCACCCGTCTGCTGACCCCACTCCTTGCCGCGCATCAGCAAACCGGCGAGTGGCCGACACACATCACCTTTGCGCTGGCCGCGCTGATCGCTTTTTATCGCGGCGAGTCAGCCGGCAAAAGCTGGCCATTGCAGGACGAGCCGCAGTGGTTACAGCGCTACGCCGACGCCTGGAAAGCACTTGATGCGGATCAGCTGTCACCGCAACAGCTGGTGAACGGCGTACTCAGCGACGCGCAACACTGGGGTGAAGATTTAACCCGTCAGCCCGGACTGGCTGCGGCTGTCACCCAACACCTGCAAAATATCATCGCCCACGGAATGCGTGAGGCGCTGAGCCAACTGAGATAACGCTATGCAAGACGCAATCAAAATTGATCCCCGCGACAATGTCGCCGTGGCGTTACGTGATTTAGACGCGGGCGCCATGATAGAGCTGCCGCCACTGAGTGTGGCGGTGCAACAGGCGGTCGGACGCGGGCATAAATTTGCCCTGCAGCCTATCGCGCAGGATGAGCTGGTGATCAAATATGGGCTGCCGATTGCCCATGCCACGCAGCCTGTGGCCGCCGGTGAGTTAATCCATTCGCAGAACGCCCGCACCAATCTCAGCGATCTGGATCAGTATGCGTATCAGCCCGAGTTTGTGACGCTGCCGCCGCAGCCGGGTGACCGTGAGGTGCAGATCTACCGTCGTGCTAACGGCGAGGTTGGCATCCGCAATGAGCTGTGGATCCTGCCAACCGTTGGCTGCGTCAACGGCATTGCGCGTCAGATCCTGCAGCGTTTCCTGAAAGAGACGCAGGAGGCAGAAGATATCGATGGCGCGTTCCTGTTCAGCCATACCTTCGGTTGTTCGCAGCTGGGGCAGGATCACGAAAACACCCGCACCATGCTGCAGAACATGGTGCGCCATCCTAATGCTGGCGCGGTGCTGGTGATTGGTCTCGGCTGCGAAAACAATCAGGTTGATGCCTTCCGTGACACCCTCGGCGCGTTTGAAAGCGACCGGGTCGAGTTTATGGTGTGCCAGCAGCATGACGATGAGGTGGAAGCCGGGCTGGAGCGGCTGCACGCATTGTATGAAAAAATGCGTCACGACCAGCGCGAGCCGGGCAAACTCAGCGAGCTGAAGTTTGGTCTGGAGTGCGGCGGTTCGGATGGTTTGTCTGGCATCACCGCCAATCCGTTGCTGGGACGTTTCTCGGACCAGATGATCGCCAATGGCGGCACGACCGTACTGACCGAAGTACCGGAAATGTTTGGCGCAGAACGGATTCTGATGAGTCGCTGTCGCGACGAGGAGACCTTCAGCAAAACGGTGGCGATGATCAACGATTTCAAACAGTATTTTATCGATCACCAGCAGCCGATCTACGAAAACCCGTCGCCAGGCAACAAAGCGGGCGGTATCACTACGCTGGAGGAGAAGTCGCTGGGCTGTACTCAGAAAGCGGGGCAGAGCCAGGTGGTCGATGTGCTGAAGTATGGCGAACGGTTAAAAACGCCGGGGCTGAATCTGCTGAGTGCGCCGGGCAATGATGCGGTCGCCACCAGTGCGCTGGCGGGAGCCGGTTGCCACATGGTGCTGTTCAGTACCGGACGCGGCACACCTTATGGCGGTTTTGTGCCGACGGTGAAGCTGGCCACCAATACGCCGCTGGCGGAGAAGAAACCGCACTGGATCGACTTTAATGCCGGACGGTTGATCGAGGGAATGAGTATGGATGCGATGCTGGAAGACTTTGTCGACAGCATTGTGGCGATTGCCAGTGGTCAGCCGACCAACAACGAGAAGAACGATTTCCGCGAGCTGGCGATTTTCAAAAGCGGTGTGACGCTATAGTTTGTCAGGCAAACAATGGCGATCCTGATGTTGTTATTACCGTCGGTTAATCCTGTGCCCTTCGTGGGTGGCAGAGTCCGATCGCAAAGTCGCTTAAAGCATCCCTGCTCGCTCGGCCCGCGCCTTCCCTGGCGCGGGACGCTTTGCTTTTCGGACTCTGCCACCCACTCTTTGAGCTTTTGAGCTATCTGAAAGGTTAAGCCCGGCTGGTTTCGCGCTCCGCTTCTGCCTGACAGACGGCGGCGGTAAACAGAATATCGGTTGAGGAGTTCAGCGCGGTTTCCGCCGAATCCTGCAGGACGCCGATAATAAAGCCGACCGCCACCACCTGCATTGCCAGATCATTCGGAATGCCGAACATGTTACAGGCCACCGGGATCAGCAGCAGCGAACCGCCCGCCACGCCAGATGCACCACAGGCACAGAGTGATGCCACCAGACTCAGCAGAATCGCCGTCGGCACATCAATGCTGATCCCCAGCGTATGCACCGCCGCCAGCGTCAGCACGGTAATGGTAATCGATGCCCCCGCCATACTGATGGTTGCGCCCAGCGGAATCGACACCGAATAGGTATCCTCATCCAGATCCAGACGTTTCGCCAGCGCCATATTCACCGGAATGTTGGCGGCAGAACTGCGGGTAAAGAAGGCGGTCACGCCGCTTTCGCGCAGGCAGGTGAAGACCAGTGGATAGGGGTTGCGACGGATTTTATAGAACACCAGCAGCGGGTTCACCACCAGCGCCATCAGCAGCATACAGCCCAGCAGCAGCGCCAGCAGATGCGCATATTGCCACAGCGCGCCAAAGCCGGTAGACGCGAGGATCGAGGCCACCAGACCGAAAATACCAATCGGCGCGCAGCGAATCACGCAGCGTACCAGCCACGTCACCGCATGAGAGGCATCATTGAGAAAGGCGCGGGTAGTGTCACTGCTGTGACGGAAAGCCAGCCCGAGACCAATTGCCCACACCAGAATGCCGATGTAGTTGGCGTTCATCAGGGCCGTGATTGGATTCGACACCATGCTCATCAGCAGTCCACGTAGCACTTCGGTAATGCCGGATGGTGGTGTGATTTCCGTGGTGCCCACCGCCAGCGTCAGCGTCTGCGGGATCAGATGGCTGAAGACCACCGCGACCACCGCCGCGAAAAAGGTGCTCAGCAGATAAAGCATAATAATCGGCCGGATATTGCTCTTCTGGCCCTGCTGGTGGTTGGCAATCGAGGCGATCACCAGCATCAGTACCAGCAATGGCGCGACTGCTTTCAGCGCACTGACAAACAGTTCACCCAGCAGACCGACCGCGATAGCGGCATCGTGTGAAATCCAGGCGAGCGCCACACCGGCGATCAGCCCAATCATGATTTGCTTCACCAGGCTTCCGGCGAGCAGCGTGCCCAGACGTGCGGAGAGAGTTTTCTGCATAATATTTTCTATATTTTGTCGCGGATGTAGTTTCAGACGCGATGTTTTGCATCGGCTAAAACGGTTTGCCCGGCGGAGTATAAGGAAAAGATCGGACGAGAAAAGAGAAAGTTCTGTCACTGTGGAGCAGGTCAGATTTTTATTATGCTGGATAGTGGAAGTGTGACAGAGGGATGAAATGGCGTGACAGGCTGCCACAAAATAAAACAGGGGCATCGGCTGCCCCTGCAGGTAATTATGGTGCGAGCTTTTTCTGGTCTCTTTTGCGGTTAACCCAGGCATTAATCAGCAGGGTTGATGCCAGAATGGCACCGACCACACCCAGCGAGATACCGACCGGGATATGGTAGAGGTCGACAATCAGCATCTTAAAGCCGATGAACACCAGCACAATCGCCAGGCCATACTTCAGCATCGAGAACCGTTCCGCCACGTTTGCCAGCAGGAAGTACATGGCACGCAAACCCAGGATAGCAAACAGGTTTGAGGTCAGTACGATAAACGGGTCAGTGGTCACGGCGAAGATCGCCGGGATACTGTCTACCGCAAAGATCACGTCGCTGATTTCCACCATGATCAGCACCAGCAGCAGTGGCGTCGCAAACAGCACGCCGTTTTTGCGGGTGAAGAACTTCTCGCCGTCGAGATCGTCAGTCATGCGCAGATGCTTACGCAGCCAGCGCACCACAGGTTTTTCGCCCACCGCGCTGTCATCCTCTTTCGCCAGCGCCATTTTCACACCGGTGAACAGCAGGAAGGCACCGAACACATAGAGGATCCAGCTGAACTGCGTGACCAGCCAGCTACCGGCGAAGATCATGATGGTACGCAGCACGATAGCGCCTAATACCCCATAGATCAGCACCCGGCGCTGCAGATTGGCCGGAATAGAGAAGTAACTGAACAGCATCAGCCAGACGAAGACGTTATCCACCGCCAGCGCTTTTTCCAGCACGTAACCGGTCAGGAAGGCGAGCGTCTGCGTGTTAGCGACTTCACGTCCCGCGCTGCCCTCCAGATACCACCAGAAGGCGGCGCTGAACAGCAGTGAGACTGAAACCCAGATCAGCGACCAGACGGCCGCCTGCTTGAAAGACATGGTCTGCGCGCCACGGCGTCCCTGCAACAGCAGGTCGATAGCCAGCATGATAAGCACCACAACCGCAAAGCTGCCCCACAGTAAAGGCGTACCCACAGTTTGCATATTCGTATCCTGTCCGAAAAATAAAAAAAAACGGCTGAAGTCAGAAGACGTCAGCCGCTTATTTTTGTGTAAGCAAACCTCGCCTTCCGGCAAGGTCTCACTTACAACACAGAAATTGATTCCGGGTTGCCTGATGACCGGATGCTTTCGCATCGTAATGACGATCAATCAGCTTACAAGTTACTCCCCTTTGCAGGAGGGTAAGTTACGGTTTAGCCGCACAGGAAGCAACACCTCTCAGACATATTTAGAAATATTTACATAGCAGCCTGGTCGGCCGGGAAGATTACGCCGGTCTGGCGGCGTATCTCAGTCAGCAGCGACGCAGTAATCCGCGAAACCTCAAGCGAAGGGTGGTCCACCTGACGCTGCTCAACCAGCCGGGCAAAAGCGGCGGCTTCATACAGCATGGTGTTGATATGCTGCGGCTGGCTCAGCGTCTGCTTTTCCGCGCCCCGCGGCACAAAAGTCAGCTGCTGGCACTCCGATAACTTCTCTATCACCAGCGCGCCCGCTTCACCCTGAATCTCGCTGGGCAGGCTGGAATCACTCACCTTCGAATGCAGAATCGTTACGTCGAAATCACCGTAACTCAGCACCACCACGCCGTGCGCGTCCACGCCGCTTGCAAGCAAAGTCGCGCTGGCCTGCACGCGATCTGGCTCGCCCCACAGCGTCACCGCCGAGGCCAGGCAGTAATAACCGATATCCATAATTGAGCCATTCGACCAGCGCGGATCAAAGGTATTGGGGTTCTCACCGTTGAGATAGCGTGGGTAGCGTGAGGAGTACTGGCAGTAATTCAGCAGCGCTTTTCGCAGTTTACCCACGTCAGGCAGTGCCTGCTGCAGCCGCAGGAAATTAGGCAGGCTGGCAGTTTTAAACGCCTCAAACAGCACCACCTGATGCTCACGGGCGCAGGCGATCATTTGTTCCACTTCTGCCAGATTAGAGGCCAGCGGTTTTTCGCAAATCACATGCTTGCCGTGCGACATAAACAGCAGCGCCTGCTGACAGTGCAGTGCGTTGGGGCTGGCCAGATAGACCGCATCGATCTCCGGACTGGCGGCCAGCGCTTCCAGTGAGGTAAAGGTCTGTCTGCAGGGATAATCGGCGATAAAGGCCTCAGCCTGCTGCTGACTGCGTGAATAGACCGCACAGAGCTTCATCGCTCCGGTTTCATGAGCGGCATCAATAAACTGGCGTGTAATCCAGTTTGTTCCCACAATGGCAAAACGAATCACGTCATCTCTCCGGCAGCTGTAAAGCGGCAGAGTAACATCTCACCCACGCTGTGCAATGGTGCCGGGCGGGCAGGGATTGATCCTGCGATCCGCATTCCAATAATATGCGGAAGCGATGATGTTTATGTACCAACCAGGGAGCGCAGGTGAAAGCAAGTAAGCACGCATTAAACTGGACCACACTTCTGATCGCCATTCCGGTCGGGTGTGCGGCGTCGCTGGTGACGCTGGCTTTCCGCGGCGTGATTGAACTGATCAACCATCTGCTGTTTGCCCGCAGTGGCGAAATAACCGAATCCCTGCATCTCTGGCCGTGGATATTCTGGCCGCTGCTGGTGGGGGCGGGCGGCGTACTGGCGGGCTATTTTCTGCGTTATGCCGTTGCCATCGAGCAGCAGCAGACGGTGAAAACGGATTACCTTGAAGTGATCAACGCCCGGCTGGATGCGGTGCCGACCCGGACCTCACTGTTCCGCGCCTTATCGTCGATTGCCAGTATCGGCAGCGGCGCGTCGATAGGTAAAGAGGGGCCGATGGTGCAGCTCTCGGCACTGTGCGGCAGTGCGATTGGTCGCCTGTTACCGGCCTCACTTAACCTGAAAAACAGTGACGTGGTGGCGATGGCCGCGGCGGCGGGCCTCGCGTCGGTTTACCATGCGCCACTGGCGTCGGCGATTTTTGTAGCGGAAATCGCCTTCGGCATTTCTGCGTTGCAGCGGCTGATCCCCCTGATCATCGCTGCCGCCACGGCGGTGATGACCATGTGGACGCTGGGTTTTCGCAGCGCGCTCTATCCGCTGGCAGACGCGAACTTCGCCATGGATCTCAGCAGCCTGCTGATGACGGTGGTGATTGGTCTGTGCGCCGGTCTGGCGGGCTGGATCGTGATTAAATGCATCGCCCGCAGCAAAGTGCTGTTCAGCCGGGTCGCCTCCCTGCCGCTGCGCCTCGGGGCGGGCGGCTTTGCGGTCGGCTTACTGGCGCTGATCTCCACTGATATCCTCGGCAACGGCTACGAGGTGATCGTCAAAGTGATGGCCGGGCACTACCTGCTGCCGGGTCTGCTGCTGCTGCTGGTGCTGAAAACCCTTGCTACCAGCCTGTCGGTAGGCTCGAACGCCGTCGGCGGACTCTTTACCCCTTCGCTGCTGATTGGCGCGCTGCTGGGGGTGATCATCGCGACGGTGGGGGCGGCGCTGCATCTGCCGCTCGGCAATGTGCTGCTCTATGCCGCGATTGGTATGGCGGCGGTGCTGGCGGCGGTCAGTCAGGCGCCGTTGATGGCGATGCTGATGGTGCTGGAGATGACACTCAACAGCAGCCTGCTGTTTCCGCTGATGATCGCCACGGTGCTGGCGTCGATGGTGGTCTATCGCCTGCAATCCGCCAGTACTTATCCGGTCGTGAGTCATCACTTCAGCCGTTCAGAAGCGAAATATGATTTCGATAACATGCGCATTGCCGAGCTGATTATTGCGGGTGCGGCGTTGCAGCCGGAGGAGTCGGTGGGGCAGGCGCTGGCGGTCAGCTCCCTGAAGCGTGAACGCTATGTTTATGTGATCAACGCCGCGGGCGCTTTCCTCGGTGTGGTCTCGATTCATGAAATTTCGCGCCGGGTGCTGGCCCAGGAGATCACCCTCGACTCACCGGTGCAGTGCGTGATGGATCAGGATTTCCCGGTGGTGTATCAGAATCAGAGTATGCGTGAGGGATGGGAAGCCTTTGCGGCGGTGACGCTGGAGCGGTTGCCGGTGCTCAACAATCCGCAGGAACGGCGCTTTCTGGGCGCGCTGACCAAAACCAGTCTGATTCAGAAAGCGCAGGAGTTTCTTTAAGCCGCGTTGCCGCGCATCGCCTGGTCCGTCATCCACAGTCGCGCATCAAATTCGAGCTGGTGATAATCCGGCTCCATATGGCAGCAGAGCTGGTAGAACGCCTTATCGTGATCTTTCTCTTTAAGGTGTGCCAGCTCATGCACCACGATCATCCGCAGAAACGGCTCTGGCGCGAGGCGGAAAAAGGTCGAGATACGGATTTCCGCTTTCGCCTTAAGCTTACCGCCCTGAATCCGCGAGATGGCAGTGTGCAGTCCGAGTGCATGCTTCATCACCTTAATCTTGTTATCCCACATCACTTTGCTGATCGGCGGCGCATTGCGCATATAGCGATTTTTCAGCGCCTGCGTGTAGTCATACAGCGCTTTATCACTCATCACGTCATGAGTGTCAGGATAACGTTCCTGCAGGAACGCACCTAAGCGCTGATGGGCGATCAACGACTGAACCTGCTCAAGAAGGGGGGCAGGATAACCCTGAAGGTAGATCAGTGAGGACATTAGGGATTCCAGGCGAAAGACAGTATACTGCGCCCCCGATTTTGGGGCGAAAATCAACCAAAGTGTACCACGCCGGAGAATTCATGAGCCAACTTGAACTGAACGATCGCACACTGATCCTGCATCGCTTCCCGCAGATGCGTGACGAAAGTCCATTACAAGCCTGGGATGCGGCTGATGAATATCTGTTACAGCAGGCGCTGCCAGAGGGGCCGGTGCTGGTCTTCAACGACAGTTTCGGGGCCTTAACCTGCGCCCTGAATTCGCGTACCGTCTGGCACGTCAGCGACTCCTGGCTGAGCCAGCAGGCCGCCCGTCAGAACCTGACCTTTAATGGGCTGGATGACAGCGACGTTCACTTTGTTGATAGCCTGGCGGAACTGCCTGCTTCACCTGCGGCTGTGCTGATCAAGGTGCCTAAAACCCTGGCGCTGCTGGAGCACCAGCTGCGCGCCATTCGCGAAGTCGTCACGCCTGATACGGTGATTCTGGCGGCAGCGCGCGCCAAAGAGATCCATAACTCTACCCTGCAGCTGTTCGAACAGATCATTGGTGAAACCAAAACCTCACTGGCGTGGAAAAAAGCGCGTCTGATCTACAGCCAGTTCAGCAAGCCTGAACTGCGTGAGGCCACGCCGACGCTGGTCTGGCCGCTGGATGGCACCCCTTATCAGATTCACAACTACGCCAACGTCTTCTCGCGCGCTTCGCTGGATATCGGCGCACGGCTCTTTGTGCAGCATCTGCCGGAAAACATTGAGGGCGAGATTGTCGATCTCGGCTGTGGTAACGGCGTGGTGGGACTGGTGGCGCTGGAGCAGAACCCGCAGGCCGAGGTGCATTTCCTTGATGAGTCTTACATGGCGGTCGCTTCCAGCAAGCTTAACGTGGAAGTGAACCGTCCTGAGGATCTGTCACGCTGTCAGTTCCTGGTGAACAACGTGCTGAGCGGCTATCCGTCAGATCGGCTGCACGCGGTGCTGTGCAACCCGCCGTTCCACCAGCAGCACGCGGTGACCGATCACCTGGCATGGCAGATGTTCCGTGATGCCAAACGCTGCCTTCAGTATGGCGGCGAGTTGCGTATTGTCGGCAACCGCCACCTCGATTATCACCACAAGCTGAAGAAGCTGTTTGGTAACTGTACGCTGATCGCCTCTAACCAGAAGTTCGTGGTGCTGCGCGCGGTGAAAATGCGCTAGTCAGAGGGTTAATGCCAGCTGCGTCGCCTGCGCAATCGCACGGCGCGCATCCAGCTCCTGCGCCACATCTGCACCGCCGATGACTGTCACCCTCTGTCCTTTTGCACGCAGCGCGGCTTCCAGTTCGCGCTGCGGCTCCTGTCCGGCACAGATAATCACATTATCGACCTCCAGCAACAGCGTTTCGCCGTTGCGCCGCAGATGCAGGCCGCTGTCATCAATCGCCAGATACTCAACGCTGCCCCACATCTCAACGCCCTGCGCCTGCAGACTGGCGCGATGGATCCAGCCGGTGGTTTTTGCCAGCCCGGCACCCGGTTTTCCCGAGCGGCGTTGCAGCAGCCAGATTTGCCGTAACGCGGCAGGCGGCTCGGGTTTCATCACGCCGCCACGCTGCGTCAGGCTGTGGTCGATGCCCCATTCGGCATAAAACGCCGCCAGATCTTCGTCATGGGATGGCTGTGACAGATACTCCGCCACATCAAAGCCAATACCGCCTGCGCCGATAATCGCCACCCGTTTCCCCACCGGGCGCTTATCGCGCAGCACCTCCAGATAGCTCAGCACGCTGGGGTGGTCGATGCCCGGAATATCGGGCGTACGCGGCTGAATGCCGGTCGCCAGAACCACTTCATCGGCGTCACTCAGCTGATCCGCCGTCACCCGACAGCCTGTCTGAACCGTCACGCCTGCGGCTGCCAGCTCATGCCGGAAATAGCGCAGCGTTTCGCTGAACTCCGATTTGCCAGGGATCAGCCGGGCAATATTGAACTGGCCGCCTATCTCCGGCGCGGCCTCATAGAGGGTTACCTGATGGCCGCGCTGCGCCGCCTGCAGCGCAAACGCCATGCCGGCCGGACCGGCGCCCACTACGGCCAGCCTGCGCGGGGCGGTGCTGGCGATGACCGGCATCAGCGACTCATGGCAGGCGCGCGGATTGACCAGGCAGGAGGTGATTTTACCGGCGAACACCTGATCGAGGCAGGCCTGATTACAGGCAATGCAGGTATTGATGCTGTCCGGTTCACCGCGCTGGGCTTTAGTGACAAAGGCGGGATCGGCGAGAAAAGGGCGCGCCATCGACACCATATCGGCGCAGCCGGACTGCAACAGCTGCTCGGCGACGGCGGGATGGTTAATGCGATTGGTAGCGATGACCGGCACCTTCACCTGTTCACGCAGGCGCTGCGTCACCCACGCAAAGGCCGCACGCGGCACGCAGGTGGCGATGGTCGGGATGCGCGCCTCATGCCAGCCAATACCGGTATTGAACAGCGTGACGCCGCACTGCTCCAGTTCGCCCGCCAGTAACAGCGTCTCCTCCAGCGTGCTGCCCTCTTCGATCAGGTCGAGCATCGACAACCGGAAGATGATGATAAAGGCGTCGCCGGTCGCGGCGCGAACGGCGCGGGTAATCGCCAGCGCGAATTGCATCCGCTGCCGGAAGTCGCCACCCCAGCGGTCGGTGCGCTGATTGGTGTGCTTTACCAGAAACTGATTAATCAGGTAGCCTTCGGAACCCATGATCTCCACGCCATCATAGCCCGCCTGCTGTGCCAGTCGGGCGCAGCGGGCAAAGTCATCAATGGTCTGTTCAATCGCCGCCTCGCTCATCGCCTGTGGCGTAAACGGATTAATCGGCGCCTGGCGTGCTGAGGGCGCAACCAGATCGGGCTGATAGCTGTAACGACCGGTATGCAGGATCTGCAGGGCGATTTTGCCCTGATGCTGATGTACTGCCTCCGTGATCTGCCGGTGCCAGTCACATTGCGTCTCGTCGGTGAGCATCGCGCCATGCGCGGTGGTGACACCCTGGGCATTGGGGGCGATCCCGCCGGTGACGATCAGCGCGACGCCTTCACGCGCCCGCTCGCCGTAGAAAGCCGCCAGCCGGGCTGCGCCATCCGGATGCTCTTCCAGTCCGGTGTGCATTGATCCCATCAGAAAGCGGTTTTTCAGTCGGGTAAAGCCAAGGTCCAGCGGCGTAAACAGCGCAGGATAGTCAGGATTGACGGACATGATAGTCACTCACGGTAAAGTGGTCGGATGAGTTCACTCTAGCCACTTCTGCGTTAAAAAAAAGTTAAAGAATGTCAGGGTGTGAGTGAAATCATAAACAACGGCAGGGGAGTGAGGTGAGTAACAAAGAGTGGGCGGAGCTAGCCCGTGCCTTGCGCAAAGAAGTTAAGACCGCCATCCGTGGCCCGCGTAGCTTTGCGACAGGCGTCAGCGCCCGTCACTGTTCAGGTTCCGCTACATGCTGTCAGCGCGGTGCCAGAAAACCCATTAACGTCGACGGATCCACGAATAGCGGGAGTGATAGCCGCTGCCGTGGTGGGTATTGAAGCGGTAGCTTGAACCGCTTTCGGCCATGCAGTAGGTGCAGACATTGACGTTATCGATCTGCGCAGCCGGCACCCCCGCGTTTATCAGCAACTGCGTTGCCAGCGCAGGCAGATCGAACCAGACACCCTGCTGGCGGGCAGCGGCCTGTGGACGTTGCGCCAGAGGATTAACCGGCTGGTTCTGGTGCCAGCGCAGCCCGCTGGCCAATGCCGGGTTCTGCGCAATCTCCGCCAGCTGCGGTTCGGCCAGTTCATAACAGCAGGGGCCCATCGCCGGACCGATCGCCACCATCAGGTTCTGCGGCTCGCAGCCCTGCTCGCACAGTTTTTCAACCGCGCGGGTCAGCACACCCGCCAGCGTACCTTTGAGTCCGGCATGAACCGCGGCCACGATCCGCTGCTGGCGATCGGCGAACAGCACTGGCAGGCAGTCGGCGGTGTAGACCGCCACCGGGCGCGTCCCGCTGCCGATCACGCCATCAGACTCGCAGCTTTTGGGTGGGATGTTCTCGATATCGGTGACCACGGTCGCGCTGTGGCGCTGATGTCCATAGGCGGCCTCAGCGGGTGGTGGCTCTCCGGCTGGCTGAAACGCATATTCGAGCCACTCCAGCGAATCGAGCAATGGCGAGCGCGGGATCACGGCCATAGGAATCTCCTGTTATAACAGCGTGCGTTGGGCTGCCCACAGCTTACGTTAACTGCTACATTTTTGAAGCTTCTCCTCAGACCTTTCTCACCTTAAGGATGAAATGATGAAAACCTCCGCAAAACTGGCTGCATCCGGACTGGTCGCGCTGCTGCTTACCGGCTGCGCCTCGTCGTCACATCAGACCGCGCAACAGCAACTCGGCCAGCAATCGGTGCTGGCGGTAAACTGGTTCCAGCAGTCTGGTGAATATCAGGCGCTGACCTGGCAGGCATTTAATACCGCGCGTATGGCGTTTGATCAGGCCCCCTCGCTGACTGGCAAACCCAAAGCGGTGATTGTCGATCTGGATGAGACGATGCTGGATAACAGTGCCTACAGCGCGTGGCAGGCGAAGAACGGCCAGCCGTTCAGCAGCAAAACCTGGTCAGCCTGGACACAGGCGCGGCAGGCGAAAGCGGTGCCGGGCGCGATAGAGTTTGCGCGTCATGTCACACAGAATGGCGGCACGCTGTTCTATGTCTCGAACCGGGATCAGAAAGATTACGCGGCCACGGTCGCTAACATGCAGCAGCTTGGCTTCCCCAACGTCAGCGATAAAACGGTACGTCTGAATACTGACAGCTCCAATAAGCAGGCGCGTTTCGATGCCATTAAAAATGCCGGCTATAACGTGGTGCTCTACGTTGGCGATAACCTCAACGATTTTGGTGGCGCGACCTGGCATCAGGGTAATCAGACGCGTCGTGATTTTGTGAATCTTAACCATCAGCAGTTTGGAACGCAGTTCATCGTGCTGCCGAATCCGCTCTACGGCGACTGGGAGAGCGGAATGGCGGAAAACTACAATAAACTGACGCCCGAACAGCAGCTGTCTGTGCGGGAATCGCGCCTGCAAAGCTGGAACGGTAAATAATTCGTCAAGAAAAAGAGCCTGACCAGGTCAGGCTCTGTTAAAACATGGTCCTGATTTACTTTCTCCCGTCACTATTTTGCTGCAAATTAAATTAATTATCTCTTGCTTCATTCTTATCTAAAATCAGGCATATCTGACTGGCTATCAGCAATTAAGCCGGTTGATCGTGCTAATGGTTAATTTTTTAATTAAGAGTATTCCTGGTAAAAAGCAGGCCGGTTGGTATGGCAGTGAATATCCCCTTGGTTAATGATTGTATTTTTTTGTCAGCAATAACTTTAGTTTATTATCTTTTATATTTTAATCTATTGATATTATTGATCTTAAAATGGTTTCCGCTAATTATTTCACTTCTCTGCTGCTTAATTAAATTTACTTACCCCTGACTCTTACTGACGCCGGATTGACAAATAGCATGATGTTAAAGTGCTGTGAAATATTGCTCGTGCATTGGTAATGGTTAGCGGCTATAACCTTTTTCTGTGACTCAGTTCTTATTTACCTGGCGGCTCACGCTTTATTTGTGAGCCGATACACTTTGTGGTTAGCCAGGATGCGACATCCCGGTAGTAGAGAGAAGATGATTGTGACGACACTTAAACCCTTATTAGCGAAAAATCGCAGTTGGGCATTACAGCGCCGCCAGCGTAATCCAGACTACTTTAAAAAATTCCTTCATCAGCAAAAGCCGCACTCACTCTGGATAGGTTGTTCTGATAGTCGCGTTCCGGCAGAAGTCTTAACCGGCTCCCATCCTGGCGAACTCTTTGTGCATCGTAATATCGCCAACATGGTGATTGAGGACGATGACAATTTACTGAGCGTGCTGCAATACGCGCTCTTCTTTCTCGGTGTGAAACGCATTGTATTAAGCGGCCACTATGGCTGCGGTGGGGTGGAAGCCGCGCAGAATCTGCCGGGCAGCGTGCTGGACGGGCAGGAGAGCGCGCTGGCGAGACGCATTCAGACGTTGCGTCATGACATTCAGCATGGCCTGGCGGAAAGCCCCCCTTCAGACGCGGAGCGGGGTGAACAGCTCGATCGGCTGGTTGAGGCCAACGTTAAGGCGCAATTCGCCAGACTGGTGAAATCTGAACCGGTCCGGCAAATCTGGCAATCGGGCCAGGAACTGGAGGTGTTTGGTTGTGTGTATGACCTGCGCTCCGGCCATCTTAAAGAGCTGATTCATCAATCTGCAGAGGAACCTTCATTATGAACCTCGATACCCTGCGTCGCGACATTCCTGCGGGTCTGGTGGTGTTTCTGGTCGCCTTACCGCTCTGTCTTGGCATCGCACAGGCCAGCGGATTACCGCCGTTTGCCGGTCTGCTGACCGGTGTGATTGGCGGCCTGGTGGTCACATCACTGAGTCCGTCCCGGTTTGCCGTCAGCGGCCCGGCGGCAGGCCTTGTCACCATCGTCGTCGCCTCAATGGCGTCTCTGGGCAGTTTTTCCGCCTTTCTCACCGCGCTGATTATCGCCGGAGCACTGCAATGTCTGTTTGGCCTGCTGCGTGCCGGACGGTTTATTTCGCTGGTGCCGGGCAGCGTCATCAAAGGGATGCTGGCGGCGATCGGTTTGCTGCTGATCATGCAGCAGATCCCGGTGGCGCTGGGAGCCGCGGGCGATGCGGAGCTGGTTTCACTGGTGACCGGTGAGATGACCTTCTCGCTGCCTGCGGTAGCGGTAGCGGGTGTCGGCCTGGCCATTTTATGTCTCTGGACCACCGCACCGGTGAAGCGGATCAAAGCGCTGGCCTGGATCCCTGGGCCGCTGATTGCCGTGCTGATAGGCTGCCTTGCTACCGTCGTGGGTGGACGGCTGTTCCCGGAGATGACCAGCGGTCTGGCGCGCATTTCGTTGCCCGCTTTTGACAGCATTTCCGCGCTGATGGCAGAGCTGGAAACGCCCGACTGGATGGCCTGGCAGAATCCGCAGGTCTGGGTTGTTGCGGTAACCTTAGCCCTGGTCGCCAGTCTGGAAACGCTGCTGAGTCAGGAGGCGCTGAAAAAACTGCGTCCTCAGACGCCCGCGCCGTCGCCCAACAAAGAGATGTTCGCGCAGGGCATCGGTAACCTGGCGGCCGGTTTTCTTGGCGCGATGCCGATAACGGCGGTGATCGTGCGCAGTTCGGTTAACGTCAGTGCGGGCGCGCAGACCAAACTGTCGATCTTCATTCACGGTGTGCTGCTGCTGATTTGCGGTATGTGGTTCAGTGAGATGCTGAACGCCATTCCGCTGGCCAGCCTCGCTGCCGTGCTGCTCTATACCGGCTACAAGCTGGCGACACCCAAACTGTTTATTGAGCAGTTCCGGATGGGCGCGCAGCAGTACGTTCCGTTTCTGGCCACCATCGTCGGTATTATCACGCTGGGCATGCTGGTCGGGATTGGTATCGGGATCGCCACGCAGATCCTCTATAGCATCTATAAAAGCCATCGCAACGCGCTGCAGCTCACCCGCTATGACGACCACTACGTGCTGCGCTTTCAGCAGAACCTGACCTTTATGCACAATCCAAAGCTGCAGGGATTGCTGGATGAGATCCCGGAGAACAGCGTAGTCATCGTCGATAACGACAATGCGGAATATATCGATCCCGACGTCAAAGCGGTGCTGAAAGATTTTGGCGATAACGCCGACAAACGCGGCATTCGCCTGAGTCAGTGGCCGGTTGCCGTAAAATAGCATTTAGCGCAACGGTAAGTCGTCAGAACAGAAAAAATCGGATATCTCGGATATCCGATTTTTTTATTTACGATGCATAATAGAGCCCCAGTTTTTGCTGTCATCTGATGGGTTTAGCCTCAAAACGGTAACTTTTCTGAGTTAGCCCATGAAACGAGGTTTTATCGCCGGATGACATTGAGGAGATTCAGGATTTAATCATTCTGACACCACGCGCCTGTCCAGGCTGGCGTGGACAGCCAGCCTCTCTGTGACAAGGTCCGGATGTATGCGCATACAGCTGTTTGAAGAGCACAACGTTAAGAAGAACGCATTTTCACTGTTTTTAATCACGTTGCTGTTTTGCTTTATCGGCGGACACCTGCGCTTTCCACAGGAGCTGTCGCTGTTCTGGCCGGTCAATGCGATCGTCACTGGCGTGATCGTCCGGAATCCTTTTCTGCATCAGACCCGCTATTACCTGGCCACCTTTGCTGCGATGGTGTTTAACGACATCGTTTTTTCAGGCTGGGCGCTCTCTGCTTTTACCCTCAACATGGCGAATCTTCTGTTTGTGCTGGTGGCGGTGACGCTGCTGGTAAAACATCTTCAGCACGACTCCGGCAGCGAGCGTATAACCAGCGTGCTGCGCATTTTTCCGGCCTGTCTGCTGGCCGGACTGGCCTGCGCCAGCTGGGGGGCGCTGGCGCAGCAGGCCGATTTTAACAGCGGGCTGGTGACGGCCTGGGGCGAATGGTTCAGCGAACAGTTCTCAACCGGGCTGATGCTGCTGCCCTTTTTGCTGACGCGCGACTGGGCGTCGCTGTCGCCCCGGCAGTTTATGCAGATGCGCAAGCTGGCACCGGTTGTCGCCGTGATTTTTTCGCTGATGATTGGCGCGATGATGGGCGGCGCAGGCAGCCTGACGTTCCCGGTTCCGGCGCTGGTCTGGTGCGCCATCGTGCTGCCGATGCCGCTCACCAGTCTGGTGATTTTGCTCACCGGCATTAGCGAAATCATTCTGGTTTCGCACGGTGTGATGAATATCCAGGGCGATGACAATATGCTGCCGATCACCCATCTGACTTCGGCACGGCTGGGCGTGGCGACCATTGCGATCAGCCCGCTGATTGTGGCGGTGAGCATGGATGCGATTCGCCAGCTCAACCAGCGTCTGGCGTTGCGCGCCAACTATGACTTCCTGACCCGGCTGCTGTCGCGTTCCGGCCTCTATGAAAGTCTGCGTGCTGAGCCGATCTTCCCGGACCGCCGGGTGGGCGTGATCCTGCTGGATGTCGACTACTTTAAAGCGATTAACGACAATTTTGGTCATGATGCGGGTGACAGCGTACTGGAAGAGATCGCCCGCCGTATGCAGCGCGTTGTGGGTAAAGAGGGGCGCATCTGCCGTTTTGGCGGCGAAGAGTTTGCGGTGGTGCTGTTCGACCAGAATCCGGAAAAGCTCTACTTTCTTGCTGAGAGCATCCGGCAGAAGATGGCGAAAGAGAAGTTCTGGCTGCAGGGCAGTACGGCCACGGTAACTGTCAGTCTGGGGCTGGCGCATGGCAATGCCGGTGAGGCGACGGAGTGGCACCGCGTCATCAACCGGCTGATCTCCGCAGCCGATAAAAATCTCTATCTGTCGAAACGTAATGGCCGCAATCAGACCTCACCGGTTAACTACCGTGCCATCACCAGCGACGTGGCATAACGCCACGCCGCCGGGTTCTGTCAGCTGACGCTGCTTTTCAGGGTACTGGCCTGCTGGTGGCGTTCAATCGCCAGGTCGATCAGGCGACTGATCAGATCCTGATAGCTGAGTCCGGCCGCCTGCCACAGTTTCGGATACATGCTGATATTGGTGAAGCCGGGCAGGGTATTCACTTCGTTGACGATAATTTCGCCGTCGTCAGTTAAAAACACATCGACGCGCGCCATGCCAAAGCACTCCAGCGCGGTAAAGGCTTTGATGGCGACCTCACGAATCGTATCGCTGGTTTCCGGTGCAATAGCCGCCGGGACCACCGTCTGCGCACCGCTCTCAGAGATATATTTGGTGTCATACGAGTAGAAGGCGTCATGCACCACCACTTCACCGCAGGGGCTGGCTTCGGGGGCATCGTTGCCCAGCACCGCACACTCGATCTCGCGACCTTTGATACCCTGCTCAATCAGCACCTTGCGGTCAAAGGAGAAGGCCAGCGCCAGCGCGGCATCAAATTCTTCAATGCTGTCCACTTTGCTGACGCCCACCGATGAACCCTGGTTAGCGGGTTTGATAAACAGCGGCAGGCCAAAGCGGGCAATGACTGCGCTGGCGTCCAGCTGGGCGCGCTGGGCCTGGGTGACGCTCACCCACGGCGCGACGTTGAGGCCGGCGTCGCGCAGCAGGCGTTTGGTAAAATCTTTATCCATGCTGACCGCAGAACCCAGCACGTCGGAACCGACGAAGGGTAACGAGGCCATACGCAACAGGCCCTGCAGGGAGCCATCTTCACCCAGCGTACCGTGCACGATAGGGAAGATAACGTCGATCTGCGACAGCGGATGGGCATTATGACGGGTGATGATCTGCTGCTGAGTTGTGCCGGGCACCAGCGCCACATCTTCAGCGGCGTGATTCAGCGCGATCAGCGCCGGATTTTCAGCGTTAAGTAAGAAGTTTGAAGCATCGTTAAGACGCCAGTGTCCCTGCTTATCAATGCCCAGCAACACCACGTCAAACCTGGTTTTGTCGATCGCCTCAAGGATATTTTTGGCCGACTGTAACGACACCTCATGCTCAGCCGATTTCCCGCCAAACACGATCCCTACCCGCAACTTTGTCATCAATTTTGCCCACTGAAAAAATCAAAACCACAAGATAGCATGGGCTTCGCGAGGGAAAACAGGGCAGGGCGACAGATAATTGTGAGCAGGCGATTAACCCTCGCCATTCACCAGATCGCTGCCGTTGCGCTGCCCGTGCTGACGCGGGTGGCAGCTCAACGGCCCGCTCGCAAAGGCCACTTAATCTCCTCTTTAAGCTGATGCAGGCGGGTTGTCAGGTTTAACTTAATCTGACGCAGAGCCCAGCCAGACTTCAACCTGATGTTCCTGGCGATGACCTTCCAGCGCTATTTCGTCACCGTCACACCGTTTGCCATCCAGCCACAGCTGATAAGTGCTGTCACCGCGAGTAACCCGGATGTTGTAGATCCCTTCCCCCTCACGGTAGACAATTTTTATCTCTGACCAGTCAGCGGGAAGCTGTGGCCGGACAGACAGCGCGTTGCCGCGCCGGCTTATCCCAAGCAGACTCTCACTGATAAGCTGATAGGTCCAGCCTGACGAACCGGTATACCAGGTCCAGCCACCCCGCCCGCTGTGGCCTTCGGCCGCATACACATCCGCAGCCATCACATAAGGCTCTGCTTTGTAGATCGCCATATCCTGTTGATTGCCACTATGATTAACCGGATTAATCATAGAGAGCAGGGACCAGGCGCGCTCTGTTTCACCCATCGCCGCAAAGGCCATAATCGCCCACAGAGCCCCATGGGTGTACTGACCGCCATTTTCCCTGACGCCCGGTAAATAACCGCGAATGTAGCCCGGATTTGGCCCTGCACCATCGAAAGGCGGAGTGAGCAATTTAATCAGCCGGTTATCCTTATCAACCAGATGCTGATAAAGCGCCTCCATCGCTGACCGGCATCTGGCGTCCTCGCCTGCGCCAGAGAGTACCGACCAGCTCTGGGCAATGGCGTCTATCCGGCACTCACTGTCAGCATGTGAACCGAGCGTCTGGCCACTGTCAAAAAAGCCGCGCAGATACCATTCGCCATCCCAGGCCGCATGGTTAAGCGCGGTTTTGAGCGTCTGCGCGTGCTCCTGACAGTGGCGGGCGGTATCGGTATCGCCGAACCGCACAGCCAGCGCGGCAAAGCGGTCCAGAACCGTATAGAGGAAGAAGCCGAGCCAGACGCTTTCACCCTTGCCGGCAATCCCGACGGTACTCATACCATCGTTCCAGTCCCCGGAGCCCATCAGCGGGAGGCCGTGCTGACCGAAAGTAAGGGCGTGGTTAACCGCGCGAACGCAGTGCTGCCATAGCGGTTCGTTAATCTTACTGACGCCCGGAAGCTCATAGACAGACTCTTCGTCCTCAGCCAGCAGGCGACCTTCAAGGTAGCTGACGGGCTGTGACAGCAGCGCAATATCATCGGTTGCCTGCACATAGCGGCACAGCGCATAAGGCAGCCACAGGTAGTCGTCGGAGCAGCGGGTTCTGACGCCGCGACCAGCAGGCGGATGCCACCAGTGCTGTACATCTCCCTCGATAAACTGGCGGGATGCACACAACAACAGCTGATCGCGCAGGCGCTGAGGGGCAGCGTGGGTCAGCGCCAGCGTATCCTGCAACTGATCGCGGAAACCAAAGGCACCACCGGATTGGTAATATCCGCTGCGCGCCAGCAAACGGCTGGCCAGCGTCTGGTACAGCAGCCAGCCGTTTGCCAGTAAATCGACCTCCGCTGCCGGTGTCTGGATTTGCACTTTAGTCAGTAGCTGGTGCCAGTGCTGTTTAACTTTGGTCAGCTCGTTCTGAGCCTCCCCGGTGGAGAGGAACTGCTGCATCAGCGCGGTCACTGCACTCTCATCCTCACCGACGCCAAGGGCAAAAACAAAGCTGCGGCTGTCGCCGTCAATCAGTGTCGTCAGCGTCTGCAGCGCGGCGCAGGGATCCATTCCTGCCCCGGTGTTACCTGACAGACCACGAACATTCATCATCGCGGGCTGCCGTGTGGTGCCGTTACGGCCCAGACACTCAAGCCGGTTGCCGCTGTACGCAATCCGGGTACCTGTGACGGCAAAAAAAGCGGTCCGCGCAGAGCCCGTGCTGTTATAAAAGTTTCTGGCCAGAACCGCGCTGCCTGTGGCGATAGCGGCAGGGGACGTCACCACATGCCTTGCGGAGCGGCTCGCCAGCTCACCCAGAACCCATTCGACGTATCCGGTAATCGACAGATTACGCGTTTTGCCAGAGAGGTTACTCAGCGTCAGCAGGGAAAGTCTGACCGGCGCCTCTTCTGCCACGAACACCGTTAACGTGCTGCTGATGCCATACTCCGTGTGTTCAAACGTGCTGTAACCGAAGCCATGACGGGTCAGATAATCACCCTTGCCGCGAACCGGAAGCGGCGTGGGCGACCAGACATCACCCGTCTCTTCATCACGCAGATAAAGCGCTTCGCCAGAGCTGTCACTGACGGGGTCATTGTGCCAGGGCGTCAGACGATATTCATGCGCGTTTTCATACCAGCTATAGCCCTGGCCACTCTCGGAAATGACGGTGCCCAACTGGCTGTTGGCCAGCACATTGCACCACGGCGCAGGCGTCTGCTGCTGGCCGAAAAGAATGATGTGATATTCGCTGCCGTCCTCGTTGAAGCCACCGGTGCCATTAAAAAACTGCAACCGCTCCGGCGAAAAGGTGACGGCTGCAGGCGGCGGCGTCTTACTGACAGATGGAAATGCAAAAGCAGGCGGGGTGCGCACCGGTTTTAACAGCGTGCTGAGCTGATCGGCGAGGCTGCCGTTCCGGCCTTCCAGCACGACCGCCGCGACGCTCAGCAACAGTTGCAGATCGTCAGCGGAAAAACTTTCGCTTTTGCGGATAAATATGCCGCCAGGTTTGTCCGCCTGCTGCCGTTCATCTCCGGCAGGGATCAGGGTCGTGAGCTGATTGAACAGGTTCTGCTGGTAGCCGCCCTGGTCGCTGTTCAGGATAAGCAGATCGACCGTCAGTCCTTTTTGTCGCCAGTACTGGTGCGCCTGAATGAGCGTGGTGACCAGGTCGAGTTGATTAATGTTTTCTATCCGAACCAGAAGAATCGGCAGATCACCCGAAATCGCATGGCGCCACAATGACTCCTGGCCCAGCCGGTTCTGCATCAGCGCGTCTGATTCGCCACGCATTTCGGCGCTGGAAAACAGTACGGCACTGGCCAGCTGATTAAACAGGCTGGTATCTTCGGTGCGGATATTCAACTGACGCAAGGCGACCTGACTGTGGGACCATGCCAGTTCAAACACCCGATCGGCGCTGATGTGGTTACGGTACTTCTCAATCAGCGCAATAGTGGTATCACGCTGAAGTGTCACACCGTAAAGCATATCGATGGTGACGGTCTCTCCCGCTTTTAACGTCACTGACTGGCGAATTGATAACACGGGATCTAACACCGCTCCCTGCTGACCCGTTAATTCACTGCCCGGCATCAGCGCCTGAGCATCGGCTGGCGTCCTGCCGCGCCCGAGAAAACGAGCCCGGTCGGTTTCAAAAGAGGTCTGGCGGCCGGTATTGCCATGTATCGCCATCGCGTGAAACATCCATGCCGTCACTTCTTTCTCTTCACGTGGCCGACGGTGAGCCAGAATCGCTTCCAGCCTGTCAACGATCTCAGTCTGGACGAACAGATTACTGAACGCAGGGTGGGCCATATCGCTGGCTGCTGGCGCCAGTACCACTTCGGTGTAGCTGGTGATATCGAACGGGCGGGTCTGACGGGAACGGTTAGTGACCGTGATGCGTCTGATCTCCACATCATCTTCCGGGGAGACCACGATATGCGTGTGAATGCTGAAGGTGGTGCCTGAAGCGTCAAACTCAATCCCGGCATCATTGAAACGGGTTTTATAATGCGGACGCTCGCAGCAGGTCGGCTGATAGCTGTGAGCAATCACTTCGGCGGATTGCTGATCGGTAACGTAGCAGAACGTTCCGTAGTTGTTGCTGGTGCTATCCGCACGCCAGCGGGTGAGTGCCAGCCCCTTCCACTGGCTGTAGCCTGTCCCCGCGTGCGTCACCATCAGATGATAATCTGCATTGGAAAGCAGCTGAAGTTGTGGCTGGCGCGGATCTGAACCACTGAATTCACGCTGGTCGGGAATGCTGCGCTGCTGTTTAGGGTCACTGTTTTCGACAAAACTGCGGCGTGGGGTATAGAGCTCAATATCATCAGGCACTTTTTCCTGCAGCAGCAAACGCGACGACTGAAACAGTGCGCTGGACATAAACCGCGCGACCATGGGCGCATCCAGCAGCTGGTGAGAGAGCGCAAGCAATCCCATCGCCTGATGATGAGCCATATACGATTTGACGATCGCAAATGGCTGACCGGGAGCCAGTCGATCCGCGGTGAAATCCAGCGCTTCGTAATAACCGTAGTCACCGCTGGCACCCATTTTTTTAAGTCTTATCAGATTAGCCGTCGCCTCCTGCGGCAGCACCATCAGCGCCAGCAGCGTCGCATAGGGCGCAACAACATGATTGTCATTCAGGCCGCGTTTCAGACCCAGTTCTGGCGTACCAAATGCCCGATACTGGTAGTTATGATTGACGTCAAACGCAGCGTAACCCGATTCCGAAACGCCCCAGGGCGTATCGGTGCTGTTACCCGAGGCAATCTGTTGCCTGACCGCCGATAACGCCATCTTTTCCAGTAGCGTGTCGGGGTAAACCGGCATGACCAGGTGCGGCATCAGGTATTCAAACATTGAGCCGCTCCATGACATCACGGCGGGCTGGTTATTCAGCTGAGTAAATAAGCGACCCAGCACAAACCAGCTCTTGGCCGGAAGCTGGCTGGTGGAGATAGCAAAGTAGTGCGTCAGGCGGACTTCTGAAGGGAAAAGGTCATATTTGCTGGCGTCCAGCAGACCGCTGTCCATGTTATAGCCCACGCTGAGTAAAGACGTGGCCGGATAATAGAGAAAGCGGAAGTCCATACTGGCGTGATCGCTAAGGCGGCTGTCCAGCTCCAGCAGGGCAGCCATTCGTTCGCGGGCGGCCCATATCGCAGTCTCTGCCTGTTTTTCCGGGAGTCCGGGGCGGTTCAGGTTCAACTCAGCGAGCCACAGCAATGACGGAATGTCGGCAGGCAGTGGCGCATCCGGGGTAACCCAGCTGAAAAGGAGGGCCCACTCCTGAGTGAAATCGACCAGTTGCTGATGGAAAAGCGCCGGCCAGTTTACCCGCGTTGTCGGAAGATAAGCCTGTTCTGCCACCATGCTTAATGCCAGCAGAGCCTGCATCCCGGCGTGAAAATCGGCGGGCGAAGCGCGCTGCATCAGGCTTAGCTGCGCATCGATTTGTTCCACAATGTCGCTGCGGGTGTCGCTCAGTTGGTCTTTAAGCAGTGAGAAGGTATCGGAGAGACCTTCCAGGATACAGGGGAGAGACATCACCGGCTGGTATTTCCACTGCGCCAGGCCAGCCTGAAGGGTTACAAGGTGAGCCGCCATATTACCGCTGTCTACCGTTGAGACGTAGCGTGGGTTCAGCGGTTTTAACGTCTGGGTGTCATACCAGTTATAAAGATGTCCTCTGAAATGCTCCATTCGATCAAGGGTATCGAGGGTGTCGAGAGTCCGGCTGATGACCCGATTCTGGCTGATATAACCAAAATCCCAGGCCGTCAGGTTTGCCAGCAGCGACAGGCCAATGTTGGTCGGTGAAGTCCGGTGGGCCACCCGCGACTCCGGAATCTCCTGTAGATTATCCGGCGGCAAATGGTTGTTGTCACTGCTGGCAAATTCGTTAAACCACGCCCAGGTTTTACGCGCGGTGCGACGCAAAAAGAGGCGCTGTTCCGCTGAAAGGCTGCCTGGCTGAGCGCGTTTAGGCTGGCTCATGCGGCTCAGTAACGCGGGGGCGACCGCCCACAATAAAGCGAGCGCCAGTGCGACATGCGTCATCAACGGCATGCTCAGGCTGGTCAGGAATACCAGAGCCGCGCCTGCTACCGGATTAATCCACATGCGGCGGTAGAAATGGCGCACATCAGGCTCGACAGGTTTCTGTGATGAAGCGCTTTTCCACTCGTTCAGAAAGCGGTGGCTGATAGTCAGGCGCCATAAGGTTACGATAATCGCCTTCAGCGACCAGTAACTCTCGTGAGGCAGGATGGCCAGCGCCAGGCCAGCGCGGGAGAGGCGGTTAAAGGCATCGGTGACCAGCATGGATAAATGCTGCCGCCAGGCACGCTTTTTACTTTTCGTCACCCCGTCGATTACCAACGCTGGCAGTCCCGGAAGCAGCAGAAAGAGCATGATGCATCCGACCCAGAATGCCGGGTTCGGTACTATCGTGCACAGCATAAACACCAGCATCAGCAGGGCAGGCGCCACCAGGCTGCGGCGCAGGTTGTCTGTTAATTTCCAGCGGGAAAGCGCACTGAGCGGGTTCTTTTGACGACTGCAATCTTCCTGCCGCACCTGCAACCGTAGCCAGTTAAGGAGCTGCCAGTCGCCCCGCACCCAGCGAAATCGTCGGGCAACATCGCTCAGATAACTATCCGGATATTGTTCATACAGGACGACGTTACTGACCACACCGGAGCGGGCATAGCACCCCTCAAGCAGGTCATGGCTCAGCACCAGATTTTCCGGACAGGTATTGCGTATCGCCCGGCTAAAGGCAGCGACATCGTAAATACCCTTGCCGACAAATGAGCCTTCACCAAACAGATCCTGATAAATATCGGATGAGAGTGAGGAGTAAGCATCATTCCCCGGAATGCTGCTGCACAGCCGGGCATAGCGGCTCTGACCGTTAACCGGTATCTCTTCAGCCAGACGAGGCTGCAGGATGGCATAGCCTTCAACCACCCGATTTTTGACATCGTCGAATACCGGCGCATTGAGCGGGTGGGCCATGACGCCAATCAGCTTATGCGCTGTCTCACGCGGCAGTATTGTGTCGCTGTCGAGAGTAATCACATATTTAACGCTGTGCAGCTGAGCCTGCGTGGCACCTACCGTGATGCTGAAGGCGTTTTCTTCACCCTGTAGCCAGCGATTCAGAGCATGGATCTTACCGCGCTTGCGTTCATAACCCATCCAGACACCCTGAGAAATATTATGGGTGCGGTCACGGTGTAACAGGGAAAAGAGCGCAATATCCGATTTACCTCCGCTGTAGCGCCGATTCAGCGCTTCCGTTTTCAGCACGGCGTAACGGATAAGCGCGGCGTCATGATGATGGTCCTGTTCGGCGCTATCGGTAAAGTCGGTCAGTAACGCAAAACTGATATTCGCTAAGGCGTTACCGAGATAGCAGATTTCCAGAGAGCGCAGCAGGGCGTCTGTTCCCTCATTGCTGCTGAGTAAACAGGGGATAACTACCAGTGTGCGGTCATGCTCCGGTACCGCCAGAGAATAATCGAGTCGGGGCAGGGGAAGGGGATGGCGGCTACGGGTGGTTAACTCGCTCAGCAACTGCAAGGCTAGCTGGCTGCTGACAATGATGGCGGGCAGCACCAGCAACCACAATAAAGATGCCATGCCCGCCTGATGGGTGCTGTAGAGCATCTCGGCGGTAAACGCGGTTGTCAGCAGTAAAAGGCTGCCTAACCAGGAGAGTAAAGGGGTCTGACTCAGATGCTGCCGGCTCCTGTTCAGCCACGTCACCTTAACGTCAAGCTGCTGTTCCAGTTGCTGAAATCCTTTATCCAGCAGGTAATAGCCGACATGCTGCTGACGCAGGGGAAGATCAGGCTGGCTGGCCAGCGTCAGCACAGCCTGGGCGACTTCACGTTCATCAAAGCGACTGTGCCGTGCCAGACGTTCAATCACGTGGCGGTAGTCATCGCGACTGTCAAAATGCATCAGCGGGTATGTCCCGGTGGGATCCTGCTGCAGGACTTTCTCAACCAGGCTGACGGATTCGACAAAGGCCTGCCAGTCAATTTCGCCGAGTTGCCGCAGGCCAGTAATACTGTTGCTGACAGAGAGCTGACTCAGGGCCAGCTGCCGGTTGAACTGCTCAATGACTTCCGAGGTTTTCCGGCCGGTATTTTCCAGCTGTTGTTCGACCCAGGTTAACGCCAGAGTATTGTTCTGGCCACTTAAGCGCCGTTCAAGTTCAGCGACGAAAGCGCCGGAAACCTGCGGGTTCTGGCGGGCCATATCAGCGATGACCAGAATAACTTTTGACGCATCTTCGGCGGCAGTGGAGAGGATATCGCTGATCCACTGCTCCGCTTTATTACGTTCCTGATGTACCCTGGCGACGTCAGCCGCAATCCGGGCCAGATTGTTGATAAGCGCAAACCGTAACATGGCAGGCATGGCCCACAGTTCGCCGAGCAGCAGGGGCGTAACGCGCTGGTAGGCAGCGATAAAAGGATACAGGACGCTGGTTTCCAGTCGGCCATCACTGTGCTTAATCATCTCCTCGGCGATAGCCTGGATGCGCAGGTAATGAGCCGACTCCTCCAGCATGGGCAGTCCTTTACCGAATTTGGCCGGTAACAGGTGCCGGACCAGGCGGATCTGCTCTTCAATGATGTAAAAATTATCCAGTATCCAGACGGCCGCCGGTGTCTGGCTGCGCTTATCGCCTTCACTCAGGATCTCTGCGCTGCGCGTCAATGACAGTTCATTATCTGCCAGCTGCTGCAACAGTCGGTAGGACCATTTTCCACCCGACAGATTATGCGTTTTCGCTAATTTTTCGCCGTAGTTATCCATTTGTTCAGCCGAAAAAATATCTGGCCTGTGGGCCTGATAAATACCTTCAGTCGGGAACAAAGGAAAATGCTCATCGGGTAATTCACTTTCCCGGCTGAACCACGTCGTCAGTTTTATTTTCACACTCATTTCCTTGCGCTTGCGCAGCAGCTGGATCCGGAAAAAAAAGAAAGGATGACAAAAAAGGAGCCAAAAGAAGGGCTGGAGGTGATAAACAGGTGTAGATGATATTGATTATAGTCCTGTTTCCGTTATTCGTAGCTATCCTGATTAACCGGCTGGTGTTCTTTTATGGCGATAAAATAAAGTTAAAAAAATAAACGGCTGCCTTCTCCTCACCTTAGCCCTTTTTAACATCACAGCCGACAGATAAAAAAATTAATTTACCTCCACTGTGTTACGCTGAGGGAAACATTTCAGAGGATAACGACATGACCTGGTTGAGCTTTCTCTTCGACGCGCTACACAGCAGCGAAACCAATACACAGTGTCCGGTGTGTAAAAAGTTTTCCAGACAGTCTGTAGCTAAAAAGAATAAAGGACAGGCAGTCTTATGCCCTCACTGTAAGTCATTGTATGTTATATAAAGTCCGTCGTCTTTTTAGGTTGTGATCACCAGGCAGCAGCAAGTCATACTGCTTAACCTTATCCCTTATTGAGGCAATATATTCGTAACATTAATTTCAATATGCTGATAACTCTGCATTATCTTTCGTACTCGGTGAAATAACGCTGTGATTCACCCTGGTCGAGAAATTCGAATGGTGAAAGTTGAATAATATCTGGTCCTGCAGACCATACTTCATTAACTCTTGAGATAATATCGCCTTCCTGAAGCGTCAGAAGGTTATTAATGCGTAACACAGCAAATCTGCCATTTTCAAATTCGACCTGATACAACGCAACTTTCTTCAGCGGCATGATGGTTCTTCCACGAATTACCCGGCAGCAGAGTTCAGCACTCGATGAACTTTTCATGATAAACCTCTAATCTATTCATACTCTTCTGTTCAATAAATTAATCTGCAGAGTTGTGAATCTGACCTCAGCGCACACGTTGTGCAGATTTCAATTGGCCCGTCTGGACTGCATTTGTTCATATCCGTAAATATAGCGGGTTTATGAAAATAATCTGATACACCCTCTGCAGGGTTAAAAAGTGACTCCGGAGTATTGTCGGGTTATCAGAATGAGGATTAGCGGTGTCTTTTACAGGGAAAATAGTGGGTAAGCGAGTGTGAGGTTAATCATGGAAAGGAGAGGTGAAACGGCTGAGTCGGTACCAGAAGCTGAAAATGCAGTGCTGAAAGCTATCAACTGACTCGCCGCCGCGACCGATGAGGCAAACCGGACCACTAAGCCACAAACCACACGTGGAACCAGCCCGCTTTCTCTCGCAAGCCGAATGCTTATTCGCCAGCGTTTTCAGAAAAAACGCCGTACTATTACATGGACGAGTTACTTTACATACTTCTGAGGTTTTTTGCTTTGTTTAGTAGTTTTGTTCCACCTGCTTAAAGCAATCAGCAGCGGCATGATAAGGCTGTTGAGGAAAATGCACCGCCACTTTACCGCCACTCAGAAATTCAGATACAAAAAAACCGCTTCAATGAGCGGCTTAAATATATGTATTTTATGACTAAATTTGGTGGCCCCTGCTGGGCTTGAACCAGCGACCAAGCGATTATGAGTCGCCTGCTCTAACCACTGAGCTAAGGGGCCAGCGGAGCGGGGATTATAAAGTATCTCTTCAGGGCAATCCAGCACTCAGCCACCGGTTGCTGAAATAAGCAGCAGTGATTTACCTGCTGATTTCTATAACAAATCTGGCGAACCGCGATCCCGAAGTCGCAAACAGGCACGGATTATGCTTCTCCGCGCCTTTAGTGAAACCGGACTTCAGTCGTTATGGCTGATGGCTGACTCAGCGCTGACGATAACGTGATGCTGATTGATTCCGCGAAAGATGAGGAACCATCGTGCCACGTGCTTGATCGTAGTCGTGCCACATCTGCAGATCTTCCAGCGCCGGAATGGTTACCGTCTCCTTGCTGTCGAGTCCGGCAAGCGCGGCGTCCACCATCTCATCAACGTCCATCAGCATTTCAGCCGGGATGTCATTAATAGACTGGCCTGCGCGATCGAAAATCTCCGTACGGGTCGCACCGGGCAACACCGCCTGTACCTGCACGCCGCTCTCTGCGAGTTCACGCTGCATCGCACGCGTCAGAGTCAGTACATAAGACTTAGTGGCGTTATAAGCGCCGTTGAACATCTCGTGCACCAGCGACAGCACTGAGGCGATATTGATAATGATGCCATTTCCGCGCGCTTTGAAAGCCCGGCCAGCTGCCTGTGCCAGACGGGTGGGTGCCAGAATATTTAACGCCAGCATGGTGTTAATGCGTGTGATGTCCGCCTCCAGAAACTCACCCTCAACGCCCATGCCCGCGTTGTTCAGCAACAGCGTAATCTGTGCGTTGTTCGCGAGTTCCGACTCCACGCGTTGCAGATCCTGCTCGTGCGTTAAGTCAGCCGCCATAACCGTCACCCGAATATCGTGCTGCTTTGCCAGTGCGTCAGCCAGGGTGGTGAGCCGCCCCTGATCGCGCGCGACCAGAATCAAATCATAACCGCGTGCTGCCAGTCGTTTTGCATAGGTCGCGCCGATACCGCTGGATGCGCCGGTAATTAAAGCTGTGCCTGATTGTGACATCTCTTTTTCCTCGTATGATGGTCGTCATAATAGCCATCAATATGACGATCATCATATCTGTCGTCAAGCTGGAATATGATGACCGTAATAATTACAATAATAGCCAGACGCTACGTAGCAGACACCGCAGGAGATGAGATGGAGAAGCAGAGCAGCAAAGCGCATACGCGGCGGCGTATCCTTGATGAGGCGGCGCGCGTGATGCTTGAAACCGGCACCGAAGGAATTGGTGTGGCGGCGCTAATGAAGCGGGTCGGTCTGACACACGGCGGTTTTTATGCACATTTTACCTCACGCGAGGAGCTGGTTCAGGAGGTGCTGAAGCATATGTTTGCTGAAGCCGATACCTTAACGCCCGCGGAGCCCATGACCCAGCCAGCGCAGCAACTGGCAGATTTTATTGATAGCTATCTTTCCGAGGCGCATCGCAATGCACCGGCGCAGGGCTGTCCATTAGCCGCTCTGGTGAGTGAAGTGGCTCATCTTCCACAGCCAACGCGGCAGATCTTCGCACAGGGCTTTAACGCGATGCATGCCGGTCTGGCGCATATATTGCGTGAACTGAGGCTGCCCGATGCGGAAGCGCTGGCCTCCAGCATGCTCGCAGAGATGGTTGGCGCGCTGGCGCTGGCGCGAGCCTGTCCGGATGCAGAGCAGGCCAGCCAGATGCTGCAACGCAGCCGCGATGCGCTGAAGCAGCGCACGCTGGAGGTGGCGGCATGAGTGAACACGCGATCCGCGACATCATCACCTCCGGTCTTGATGTGCTGTTCTGTGGCATTAATCCGGGTCAGTCAACGGCCCATCAGGGGTTTCACTTTGCGCATCCCGGCAACCGGTTCTGGAAAGTGATCCATCTGGCCGGATTCACCCAGCAGCAGCTGAAGCCGGAAGAGGAGCAGCGCTTAACGGAAACCGGCTGCGGCATCACCATGCTGGTTGAGCGGCCCACGGTGCAGGCGAGTGAGTTAGCGCCTGATGAGCTGCGCGATGGCGGCAAACGGCTGATGGAAAAGGTACTGGATTACCAGCCGGCTGCGCTGGCGATTCTGGGTAAGGATGCGTTTCGTCGTGCTTTTAAGCAGAACAAAGTCGAATGGGGCAAACAGCCTATATGTATGGGGAAAACGCAGGTATGGGTATTGCCGAATCCCAGCGGCCTTAATCGCGCATCACTGGACGAGATGGTAGAGGCTTATCGTCAGCTCTATGTGGAACTGCATGCGGGGAACGAATGAATCTGCGCAGGGCAGGGGAGAGGCAGTAACAGGCAGGCATAAAAAACCCCGGCGAACCGGGGTTTTTGTCTGACTTAATCGTCGAGGAAGCTGCGCAGCACTTCCGAACGGCTCGGATGGCGCAGTTTACGCAGAGCTTTGGCTTCAATCTGACGAATACGCTCACGCGTAACGTCGAACTGTTTGCCCACTTCTTCCAGCGTATGGTCAGTGTTCATATCGATACCGAAACGCATGCGCAGCACTTTCGCTTCGCGCGCGGTCAGGCCAGCCAGCACGTCATGGGTCGCAGAACGCAGGCTCTCTGAGGTAGCAGAATCCAGCGGCAGCTCCAGCGTGGTGTCTTCGATAAAATCGCCCAGATGTGAATCTTCATCATCACCAATCGGCGTCTCCATAGAGATCGGCTCTTTAGCGATTTTCAGCACCTTGCGGATTTTATCTTCTGGCATCAGCATACGTTCAGCCAGCTCTTCCGGCGTAGGTTCGCGGCCCATCTCCTGCAGCATCTGGCGTGAAATACGGTTGAGCTTGTTGATGGTCTCAATCATATGCACCGGAATACGGATGGTACGCGCCTGGTCGGCGATAGAGCGGGTGATAGCCTGACGGATCCACCAGGTCGCATAGGTTGAGAACTTGTAACCACGGCGATATTCAAACTTATCTACCGCTTTCATCAGGCCGATATTACCTTCCTGAATCAGGTCAAGGAACTGCAGACCGCGGTTGGTATATTTCTTGGCAATCGAAATAACCAGACGCAGGTTAGCTTCCACCATCTCTTTCTTGGCGCGACGTGCTTTGGCTTCACCGATCGACATGCGACGGTTAATGTCTTTGACCTGTTCAATGGTCAGACCGGTCTCTTCTTCAACCTGCGCCAGTTTCTGCAGGGAACGTGTCACGTCGTCCTGCACTTCCAGCAGTTTTTCAGACCACGGCTTGTTCATGGCCAGTGCGGCTTTGAACCAGGTTTCATTGGTTTCGTTGCCGGTAAACAGCGTGATAAAGTTTTTCTTCGGCATTTTGCACAGCTCAATACAGAGCTTCATGATCAGACGTTCCTGCGTACGAACGCGTTCCATCATGGTGCGCATGCTGCCTACCAGGTAATCGAACTGCTTCGGTACCAGGCGGAACTGCTTGAAGACATCAGAGAGGTTCTGGATTTCAGCAACGGCGGCAGCATGACTGCGACCTTTGCTTTTAATCACTGCGCGGGTAGTTTCATACTGCTTACGCAGGTCAGAAAACTTCTCGCGCGCCAGTTCCGGATCGATTGAGTTATCGTCGTCGGAGCTGTCATCATCCTCCTCATCTTCTTCTTCATCGTCCTTACGATCGGCATCAGAGAGTTCAGAGCCCACGTGCGTTGCCGTTGGGGCGATATCTTCTTCTGCGTTAGGATCGACGAAACCGGTGATCAGATCGGAGAGGCGTGATTCGCCTGCTTCAACTTTGTCGTACTGATCCAGAAGATACGTAATCGCTTCAGGGTATTCGGCTACAGAACACTGAACCTGGTTGATACCGTCTTCAATACGCTTAGCGATGTCAATTTCGCCTTCGCGCGTCAGCAGTTCAACGGTACCCATTTCGCGCATATACATGCGGACCGGGTCAGTGGTACGCCCGATTTCAGATTCAACGCTGGATAACACCTGAGCGGCAGCTTCCGCGGCATCTTCGTCAGTATCGGAGCTGTTTTCGTTCAGCATCAGATCGTCGGCATCCGGGGCTTCTTCAACCACCTGAATACCCATGTCGTTAATCATCTGGATGATGTCTTCGATCTGATCTGAGTCGACGATATCTTCCGGCAGATGGTCATTGACCTCAGCATAGGTCAGATAGCCTTGCTCCTTACCACGGGTGACAAGAAGCTTGAGCTGTGACTGCGGGTTTTGCTCCATAAGACGGTATCCACACTTCTGTTAAATTAGATTGGTGTCGGTCGGCAGCGAGCCAACAATAGCAGTAAAGGCATTTAATTCTTGCCGCTGCCTTCGTCGCGGCGTGGGCTTTGCCCATCAGTATTCGGCACTTAAGCCGCTTGTATAAACTCTGTGCTAATGGCCTGGCTTACTTGCCATTCTTGTCCCCGGCAGTGCTCGCTTTCCTCACGTACTTCAGTACGCTCCGGAAGCTGTGCGCTGGCGGTGACCAGACTGGCTTCGACGCCTGCGGCCTTTAAAATATGTGCTGCTGGCCTGGCTTACTTGCCATTCTGCTCCCCGGCAGTGCTCGCTTTCCTCACGTACTTCAGTACGCTGCGGAAGCTGTGCGCTGGCGGTGACCAGACTGGCTTCGACGCCTGCGGCCTTTAACTTTTGGTACTGCGGACTATTTCGGTACCGGCATCACTCACGGTAGCGAAACGGGTGTCCGCGGCACTAAAACAGGCAATCTGCCCTTTCATCTGTCAGAACGGGCAGCGTGCTGAAAACAGTTACTTTCTGGCAAACGCCTGACTGAGAGTCCAGAGTTCCCGGCGCTCATCGGCGCTCAGTCCCTGGGTGCGTTCACGCGCAATCAAAAACTCCAGGCGCTCTTCAAGAGCAGAGTCGTAGATGCTGGCCAGCGAGTCCTGAAACACCGCTTCGGCTTCCTCATCTACTATCATGTGGTTCCAGATCGCCAGTGTTTCAAGCGTCTGACTAAAATTTGTTCCGCGATATAACTCTAGTAGCTGACCGGTGGTCAATCCAGGATTCTCATTACAACGGCCCACTAATTCAATAAATAGCGGTAAACCCGGCATTTTTGACTCAGACAGCCCATCAAGCGAAGGCACCAGGGTGGCCAGCTGCGGACTCTGAATCAGCAACGCGATCAGCACGCGCATAGTGGTACGCTTCAGCGGTGGCGCTACCGGCGTCGTTCCGCTTGCGGCCAGCTTCGGCATCAGCTTTTCAAGCTGATTGTCGTCAAGAATACCCAGCTTATTCCCCAGTTCCTGACGCATATAAATACGTAAGGTCTCACCAGGGATCTGCGTAATCAGCGGTAAAGCCAGCGTGCTCAGGCGCGCTTTTCCGTCACGTGAGCTCAGATCCACCTGCGGCAGCAGGCTATCAAATAAAAACGAAGAGAGCGGCATCGCCTGCTCCATCCTCGCTTCGAAGGCCTCTTTACCCTCTTTGCGTACCAGCGTATCCGGGTCTTCACCATCGGGTAAAAACATAAAGCGTAGCTGACGACCATCATTCATGTAAGGCAATGCGGTTTCAAGCGCACGCCATGCCGCTTCACGACCAGCCCTGTCGCCGTCGTAACAGCAGATCACGGTGTCGGTACTGCGAAACAGCAACTGAATGTGTTCAGCAGTGGTGGAGGTGCCTAATGACGCGACGGCATAATCTATCCCGTACTGCGCCAGCGCAACCACGTCCATGTATCCCTCAACCACTAACAGGCGGGCGGGTTCAGGATGGTTCTTAACGGCTTCATAAAGGCCATAGAGCTGGCGGCCTTTATGGAAAATAGGTGTTTCCGGCGAGTTCAGATACTTCGGCGTATCGTTACCCAGCACGCGTCCGCCAAAACCTATGACGCGTCCACGCTTATCGCGAATCGGAAACATGACGCGGTCGCGAAACCGGTCATAAGTTCGGCCTTTGTCATTGCTGACCAGCATGCCCGCTTCCATCAATGACTCGCGATCTTCCGATTGCTTACCAAAACGCTTGAGAACGTTATCCCAGCCGGCTGGCGCGTAACCTATGGCGAAGTGATTGATGATTTCGGCGCTCAGACCACGACGATCAAGATAGTCGCGTGCTGGCTGCGCACTGGATTGCTGCAGACCCTGCTGATAAAAACCGTTCAGGTTCTCCATCAGCTGATACAGGCTCTGGCGCTGATGGCGTTCCATCTGGCTGGGCCCGCTGCCTGCTTCATAAGGCACGTCTAAACCGTGGGAAGTGGCTAACTCTTCAATACTTTCCACAAACTCCAGACGATCAAAGTTCATTAAAAAGTCGATAGCGTTGCCGTGTGCACCACAGCCGAAACAGTGATAGAACTGCTTTTCGCCGTTTACGGTGAAAGAGGGCGTTTTTTCATTATGGAAAGGACAGCACGCATGGAAATTCTTACCCTGCTTTTTCAGCTTAACGCGGGCATCGATAAGATCCACGATATCCGTGCGGGCAAGTAAATCGTTGATAAATACGCGTGGAATTCGTCCAGCCATACGCCCCAGATTTTCAGCTCATAAACGGCAACAAGCCGCGCTTCCTTTCGGAAAGCACGGCCTTTTACTTGACTCTGTCTGCGTGAATCACGCGGTGGAGGCGGACCTCCGGAACGACTTAGTACAGACGAGTGCGGCGTGCGTTTTCGCGAGCCAGTTTCTTGGCGTGACGCTTAACTGCTGACGCTTTAGCGCGCTTACGTTCGGTAGTCGGTTTTTCATAGAACTCACGACGACGAACTTCAGCCAGAACGCCTGCTTTCTCGCATGAACGCTTGAAGCGACGCAGTGCTACGTCAAATGGCTCGTTTTCACGTACTTTAATTACCGGCATGTAACTCTCACCTCGATAAAATTCGGTTTTTGCTGCTGACTGCGGCGCCAGCACATTTCAAAATGGTGCAGCATTTTACTCCAACTCAAGTTGGTTTGTAAAGCACCATGGATAATTTGAAACCAACAGGAGCGTTTGCCTGTGCGGCTGCCGGTTTTTCCAGGGGCGGGAGTATAGCGCACTCTTTAGCCGACAGAAAATGACTTTTTACGGTGGATGCCCGCGCTGCACATCCAATTGCTGTGATAAACTGCGCGCCGCAAGAATGAGGTGATGCAATGCGAATTCTGGGTATTGAAACGTCGTGCGATGAAACCGGCATCGCAATCTATGATGACGAGGCCGGATTACTGGCTAACCAACTCTACAGCCAGGTAAAACTGCACGCCGATTATGGCGGTGTGGTGCCGGAACTGGCCTCACGTGATCACGTGCGTAAAACCGTGCCGTTGATTCAGGCTGCGCTGAAAGAGGCCGGTCTGGAGCCGCAGCAGATCGACGCGGTGGCTTACACGGCAGGCCCTGGACTGGTCGGTGCGCTGCTGGTTGGTGCCACCATTGGCCGCGCCCTGGCGTTTGCCTGGAAAGTCCCCGCCGTGCCGGTCCACCATATGGAAGGCCATCTGCTGGCACCGATGCTGGAAGAGAATCCGCCGGAATTTCCGTTTGTTGCACTCCTGGTGTCGGGCGGACATACGCAGCTGATTAGCGTCACCGGCATTGGTGAATATGCGCTGCTGGGTGAATCGATCGATGATGCGGCGGGTGAAGCGTTCGACAAAACGGCCAAGCTGCTTGGGCTGGATTATCCGGGCGGACCAATGCTGTCGAAGATGGCGCAGCAGGGCACGGCGGGACGTTTTACCTTCCCGCGTCCGATGACCGATCGTCCGGGCCTGGATTTCAGCTTCTCCGGCCTGAAAACCTTTGCCGCTAATACCATCCGCGCCAATGATGATGATGCTCAGACCCGTGCTGACATCGCCCGCGCCTTTGAAGACGCGGTGGTGGATACGCTGTCGATAAAATGTAAGCGTGCGCTGGATCAGACCGGCTTTAAGCGTCTGGTGATTGCCGGTGGCGTCAGCGCTAACCGCACACTGCGCGAGCAGATGGCGATCATGATGCAAAAGCGCGGCGGCGAAGTGTTCTACGCCCGCCCGGAGTTCTGTACCGATAACGGTGCGATGATCGCGTATGCGGGCATGGTGCGGTTAAAAGGCGGAACGCGGGGAGAGTTAAGCGTCAGCGTGCGACCGCGCTGGCCGCTGTCGGAACTGCCCGCCATCTGATGTGAAAAAAGCCGGCTTGCCGGCTTTTTTTATGGCTGAGATTTCTTTTTGCGCTTCCAGATCTTGCCTTCCTGACCCCGCCACAGCCGCTGAATATTATCGTGATGACGCAGCAGGATCATACAGGAGAGCATGGAAACCGGGAAGGTGAACTGCGGTTTGAACCACCAGACATAAAAAGGCGCGATCAGCGCGCTGACGATGGCACCCAGCGAGGAATAGCCGCTGAGTAAGACCGTTAACAGCCAGGTGCCGGTGACCAGCCCGGTTAAGTCCCAGCCAATCGGCGCAATCGCGCCAAATGCCGTCGCCACACCCTTGCCACCGCGAAAGTGAAAGAACACCGGATAAATATGACCCAGACAGGCGGCAATGGCGGTCAGGCCGAGATAGAGCGGAGTCACGTGCATCAGATAGGCCAGCCAGACCGGCACCATCCCTTTCAGCACATCAAACACTAATACGCTGGCTGCTGCGGTTTTACCGCCCAGACGCAGGACGTTGGTGGCACCCGGATTGCCGGAACCGTGTGTGCGCGGATCGGGCAGGCCAGCGAGTTTGCAAACCAGAATCGCACTGGAAATCGAACCGCAAAGATACGCGAAAATAATCATACCAAGCGCGAAAGCACTCATAACACCGTACCGTTCCCTTTAGGGTCGTTTTGATCTCTTTAACCGTGGATAATACGCATAATCAGCCGGAAGTGGTATCCGGCTTAGCCAAAAACAGAGACTCTCATCATGGATATCGTATTTATAGAACAACTCACGGTCTTCACCACTATTGGCGTTTACGACTGGGAACAGGGCATACAGCAGAAGCTGGTGCTCGATGTCGAAATGGCCTGGGATAACCGTCTGGCGGCCAGCAGCGACGATGTGAAAGATTGTCTCAGCTATGCGGATGTCTCCTCGGCGATTCTGACGCATCTTACCGGCAGTCGTTTTGCGCTGGTTGAACGGGTTGCTGAAGAAATCGCGGATCTGTTGATGAACCGTTTCAATTCGCCTGGCGTCCGCATAAAGGTAAGCAAACCGGGGGCTGTAGCCCAGGCAGCACAGGTTGGCGTGCGAATTGAGCGCGGGACTATTCCTAAATAAATACGATGTGATTGCCATCACAATGAAACCAAACCAAATTACTGTCTGTCATAGCGTGTACCGTTTCGTTACAGCAGGCGAAATGGTGTAGACCTTAAGGTTTAATTCAGGCTGATAGCGGCATGATTTCAGGCGATAGCCACGCGCTACCGCCTTTTTAATGGTTTTGAAACGGATAGAGGAAACATTTGATGGCAGATATTCATCAGCTTTGGGTAGCTGCAATCCTGGGCGTTGTGGAAGGGCTGACCGAATTTTTACCGGTCTCTTCCACAGGGCACATGATTATAGTGGGTCACCTGCTGGGCTTTGAGGGTGAAAAAGCCGAGACCTTTGAAGTTGTGATCCAGTTAGGATCGATTCTGGCTGTAGTAGTGATGTTCTGGCGCCGTCTGTTTGGCCTGATCGGCATCCACTTTGGCGAAGTCAAACATGAAGGCGTCGGCACTGGCCGTCTGTCGCTGATCCATATCCTGCTGGGTATGGTACCGGCGGTGGTCGTGGGTCTGGTGCTGCACGATCAGATCAAAACGCTGTTTAATCCGATCAACGTGATGTACGCCCTGGTGGTAGGTGGTGTGCTGCTGCTGGCAGCTGAGTACCTTAAGCCAAAACAGCCGAAAGCGGTGGGCGTCGATGATATTACCTATCGTCAGGCGTTTATGATTGGCTGTTTCCAGTGCTTAGCGCTGTGGCCGGGCTTCTCACGTTCCGGTGCAACCATCTCCGGTGGCATGCTGATGGGCGTGAGCCGCTATGCCGCGTCGGAGTTCTCCTTCATCCTGGCGGTGCCAATGATGATGGGTGCGACCGTACTGGATATGTACAAGAGCATCGGCTTCCTGACGATGGCGGATTTCCCGATGTTTGCGGTGGGCTTTGTCACGGCGTTTATCGTGGCGCTGATTGCGATTAAAGCTTTCCTTCAGCTGATCAAACGCATCTCGTTTGTTTCGTTCGCGATCTACCGTTTTATTGTGGCAGCCGCGGTTTACATGGTCTTCATGTAAAGCCCACGCAGCCTGCTAGTCAGGCTGCGTAATCGCCAGACCCTGCGCGACGGCGTCAATCCGTCGTCGCGTCAACTCTTCCCGCACTTCTGCACCTTTAAATCCCGCTTCGACCACCGCTTTGGTCGGCACCGCCTGCGCCAGCGCAAAAGCACGACGCAGATAGTCACCCTGCGGATAAGGCATGCTCTCCAGTCCGGCTCGCCCGCGCGCATCCGCTTCACTGGTCAGCGCCATCTGCTCAACGCGCTGTGGCTTGCGCCAGGCATCGATTCGGTCAAACAGTGCTACCAGCGACGCGGCAGATTGCCGTTCAATGGTGTGCACCACGTCGTGAAATTCGGTCACAATCAGCGCCAGATCGCGAATCGCGTTTGGTACCCGCAGTCGCTGGCACAGCGCCTCGACCAGGGGAACACCCGCCAGGCCATGACCGTGGTGGCTGGGCCACAGCTCAGGCGGCGTCAGCGCCTTGCCGACGTCATGGAACAGCGTGGCGAAGCGCACCTCGATCTCACTGGAGAGGGCGGCGGCCATCGCCAGTGTCATCAGCGTATGGACGCCGGTATCGATTTCCGGGTGCCACTTAATCGGCGCAGGAATACCAAACAGATTATCCAGCTCAGGAAACAGCACCTGCAATGCACCGCAGTCGCGCAGGACCTGAAAATAGACCTGCGGATTACGGGAACTCAGCGCCTTTTCCGTCTCTTTCCACACCCGCTCAGCAGTGAGATTCGACAGCTCGCCGCTTTCGGCCATCTGCTGCATCAGCAGCTGGGTTTCGGGGGCAATACGAAAGTTGAGATGGGCAAAACGCGCCGCAAAGCGCGCAACGCGCAGTACCCGCAGCGGATCTTCACTGAAGGCGTCAGAGACGTGACGCAGCAGGCGCAGGGCAATATCACGCTGGCCATTATAAGGATCGACCAGCTCACCGTTTTCATCCTGCGCAATCGCATTGATGGTCAGATCGCGGCGCTGTAAGTCCTGCTCCAGCGTCACGTCGGGCGCGGACCAGGTGACAAAACCGGTGTAGCCTTTCCCGTTTTTCCGCTCGGTACGTGCCAGCGCATACTCTTCGCGACTGACGGGATGCAGGAAAACGGGAAAATCGCGACCGACCTGGTGATAGCCCTGCTCAAGCATGGCTTCGGGCGTGGAACCTGTCACCACCCAATCTTTGTCTGTAACCGGCAGATTCAGCAGCGCATCACGCACCGCACCGCCAACAAGAAACGTCTTCACGCAAAACTCCAGAGAAAAAGAAATGACCTGCACGCCGGGCGCGTCCCGCGCCTGAAATCAGCGGTGCATATCATTTTATTGTTGCACAGATTCCCCGGATTGCAGACATGCCAAAAAGGGGATCCTGCGATCCCCTGCTCAAATCCGGCTAAATGGTGTCAGTTCATCCAGCGATCGCTTTTCTTACGGCGCGGCAGCATGTGCGGCAGTAACAGGCCCAGCAGCAGGCCGACGCCCAGCACGCCGCCGCCATACATAAACCACTGCATGATGATGGTGCGCTGCTTATCATCCAGCTGAACGTTAGCGGCGCTGACTTTCTTCTGCGCGACGATCAGCTCATTTTTTAGCTTCTGATTCTCGCCTTTCAGCCCGTTGATAACGCCGTCGCTGCTGGCGACTTTGTTCTGCATTTCAGCCGTGCGCTGGTTCCAGCTGTTGTCGATGTTATCCAGTTTGGCAGTCAGATCTTTCACCTGCTGCTCAAGCTGAGGCACCCGGGTGCGCAGGCTCGGATTAGCACTGAGCTGCGACAGGGGAATCCAGGTGGTACGGCCTTCCGAATCACGGATCTGGCCATAATGCGTGTCATTGTTGGTCTGTAACAGCTGCACCTCTTCCCCGGCGTTCAGCTTACCGAGCAGGCGAAACTGATCGCCCGGTCCGCTACGAACCCAGGTTGAAAGTTCATCAGAAACATAGCGTTTTTCGTCGGCATGGGCAGGTGCAAGGGTGCTAAGGGCCAGCAAAGTGAGTCCAGCGAGAGTAATTTTTTTCATTCGATTTCGTTTGGCTTAGTCTGACTAAAAATTTACCGGCACAGTCTGGAGAGGCCTCGCATAAATCTGAATGAGAACTATCCTGGTCTCATGAGAGTGCGAAAAGGTCTGCGAAAGAGCAAAGAAAGCAGAGACAGCGCGGCTTCTGTGCATTAATCTTCGCCTGATAACCCCTTGCCCTCCAGGCGACAGCTTGAGTAACCTGCTGATAATCGCCTGAAATATGCAGGAAACACCCTCTTAAGTGCCAGCGGCGTAGTGAATAAAAAATTATGACCATCGAAATCGAACTAAAGTTCATTGCAACTCCACAGGCGGCCGGGAAACTGGCTGAACTGCTCTCCACTCTGCCGCATCAGCATCAGGCTGCTCGCGAGCTGACCAACATCTACTTTGAAACCGACGACAACCAGCTACGACGCTGGGATATGGGATTGCGTATCCGCGGCGTAGACCAGCGTTATGAAATGACGCTGAAAGCGGCGGGGCAGACGCTCGGCGGACTGCATCAGCGTCCGGAATACAACGTTGAGCTCAGCGAACCGGTTCTGGACATTGCACGCCTGCCGGCAGAGATCTGGCCGCAGGGCACCGATGTCGCGGCACTGCAGCCGCGCTTGCAGCCCCTGTTCACCACCCATTTCCAGCGCGAGATCTGGCTGATCACCACAGGCAACAGTGAAATTGAAGTGGCGTTTGATCAGGGCGAGGTCACGGCAGGCGATCTCAGCGAACCGCTGTGCGAGATCGAGCTGGAGCTGAAACGTGGCGAACGCCAGGATCTGCTGGCCTTCGCACAGCAGCTGGTGGCGCTGGGCGGTCTGCGTATGGGCAGCCTGAGCAAAGCTGCCCGCGGCTATCAGCTGGCGCAGGGTAATCCGCCGCGCCAGATACAGCCTTTCCCGCTGCTGAAAGCGGGCGCCAAAGCCACCGTAGAGCAGGGCATGGTGGCCGCGATGTCAGCAGGACTTCATCACTGGCAATATCATGAAGAAGTCTGGCTGCGCGGCAATGCGGCGGCCCAGGATGCGGTGCGCGAAGCGTTGGATCTGCTGCGTCAGGCGTTCAGCCTGTTTGGTGCGCTGGTGCCGCGTAAAGCCAGCAGTGCGCTGCGTCAGCAGCTGACCACGCTGGAAGAGACGCTGGTGAATGAAGAGCAGGATGCTGCCACTTTCTGCTTATCTTCCCTCTCGGTTGAGACGCAGCTGGCGCTGACACACTGGCTGGCTGAATCTCAGTGGCGTCAGTGGATCGATGCCAAAGGGGAAGCCAAGCTGCAGGGGTCCTATAAACGCTTCAGCGACATTATGCTGAGCCGCGTCAACGCCGATCTGAGAGAAACGTTCATCACGGTAAAACAACCCAACGAGTATCAGGACAAAGCTACCCGTCTGGCGCGTCAATTGCTTACCGTCCACCTGCTGGCGGGATTCTATCCGTCTGAGGCGGTCGTGAGCTGGCTCGACCCGTGGCAACAGCTGCTGTCGGCAATTCATGAAAAACAGACGTCCGGGTTAGCCTGGCTGGCGATGCAGGCGCTGAAACAGCCTCCGTTCTGGCTCACCAGCGGCGCTGGCCGCTAAAGGACATTCCGTCACGCCATCAAGGAGGGAGTTATGTTGTCAGCACTTCCCGCGTTGCTACGCGACCAGGCCGAAGAGGCCGCCCGACAGATTGGGGTTCCGCTGGCTTCGTTAAGCCCGGAGCAGGCTGCCGGACTGGCTTTCAGCGATTTTGTGCTGGAAAACCTGCAACAACATCCCGATTGGTGGCAGGCGATGCTCGACCAGCCGCCGCAGCCTGATGAGTGGCAACACTACTCTGCGTGGCTCAATCAGGCGCTTAGCGGCATCGACAGTGAAGCGAGCCTGATGCGTGAACTGCGGCTGTTTCGTCGCCGTATGCTGGTACGCATCGCCTGGATGCAGTCTCTGCAGCACGCCACAACCGAACAGAGCCTGCAACAGCTCAGCGCATTAGCCGAAGTGCTGATCAGCCGGGCGCGTGACTGGGTTTATCAGGATTGCTGTCGTGATTTTGGTACGCCCTGTAATGCGGACGGCGACGCGCAGCCGATGCTGATTCTGGGCATGGGCAAGCTGGGCGGCGGCGAACTCAATTTTTCTTCTGATATTGACCTGATTTTTGCCTGGCCGGAAAACGGCACAACGCGTGGCGGACGGCGTGAACTCGACAACGCTCAGTTCTTTACCCGCATGGGACAGCGGCTGATTAAAGTGCTGGATCAACCCACCATGGATGGTTTTGTCTATCGGGTGGATATGCGTCTGCGCCCGTTTGGCGACAGCGGCCCGCTGGTGATGAGCTTTGCCGCGCTGGAAGATTATTACCAGGAGCAGGGACGCGACTGGGAGCGTTACGCCATGGTCAAGGCGCGGCTGATGGGTGATGACCACGATCGCTGGAGCCTGGAGCTGCAGCAGATGCTGCGGCCATTCGTTTACCGCCGCTACATCGACTTCAGCGTGATCCAGTCGCTGCGTAACATGAAAGGGATGATCAGCCGCGAAGTGCGGCGACGCGGGCTGAAAAACAATATCAAACTGGGTGCGGGCGGCATCCGTGAAACCGAATTTATCGTGCAGGTATTCCAGCTGATTCGCGGCGGACGTGAGCGCTCGTTGCAGCTGCGTTCACTGCTGCCGACGCTGGAGGCGATCAAAACCCTGGCCCTGCTGCCAGCGGAACAGGTCAATGCACTACGCGACGCCTATCTGTTCCTGCGGCGGCTGGAGAATCTGCTGCAAAGCCTGGGCGACGAGCAGACCCAGACCCTGCCAGAGGATGAACTGCATCGCGCCCGGCTGGCGTGGGCGATGGATTGTGCCGACTGGCCTGCTCTGATGACCCTGCTCGACGGCCAGATGGCGGCGGTGCGCGCTATCTTCGATGAGCTGATTGGCGAAGATACCCCTGAGATTGGCGATCAGCGTGAGCTGGCAGAGTTTCAGGTGCTGTGGCAGGACCAGCTGGAGGATAGCGAACTGGCGTCGCTGGTGCCGCAGCTCAGTGACGAGCAGCGGCTTATGCTGCACCAGACGCTGGAGGCGTTTCGTCAGGATATCAACCGGCGCACCATCGGCCCGCGTGGCCGTCAGGCGCTGGACCAGCTGATGCCGCGTCTGCTGAGCGAAGTCTGCCCGCGTGAAGATGCGGCGGTGACGCTCGGCCGCCTGACGCCGCTGCTGATCGGCGTATTGACCCGCAGCACCTATCTGGAGCTGCTGACCGAATATCACGGTGCGCTGCGCCACTTAATTCGCCTGTGCGCCGCCTCACCGATGGTAGCCAGCCAGCTGGCGCGTCATCCCTTATTGCTGGATGAACTGCTCGATCCCGCCACGCTCTATCAGCCAACCGCCACCGATGCCTATCGCGATGAGCTGCGACAGTATCTGCTGCGCATCCCTACCGAGGACGAAGAGCAGCAACTGGAAGCGGTGCGGCAGTTTAAGCAGGCACAGCATCTGCGTATTGCTGCCGCCGACATCGCCGGAACGCTGCCGGTGATGAAAGTCAGCGATCATCTCACCTGGCTGGCAGAAGCGATTATCGAATCTGTGGTGCGCCAGGCGTGGAATATGATGGTGCAGCGTTACGGCCGTCCTTCGCATCTGAGTAATGAACATGAACGCGGTTTTGCCGTGCTGGGCTACGGCAAACTGGGGGGCTGGGAGCTGGGTTACAGTTCTGACCTCGATTTGGTGTTCCTGCATGACTGCCCGGCAGACGCGGTGACAGAAGGGGAGCGCAGCATCGATGGCCGTCAGTTCTATCTGCGCCTCGCCCAGCGCATCATGCATCTCTTCAGTACCCGCACCTCCTCCGGCATTCTCTATGAAGTGGATGCGCGCCTGCGTCCTTCGGGCGCGGCGGGCATGCTGGTCAGTACCTTTGAGGCCTTTGAAGAGTATCAGCGCAGTGAAGCCTGGACCTGGGAGCATCAGGCGCTGGTCCGGGCACGCGTCGTCTTTGGCGAGGCGGCACTGGGTGAACGTTTCAGCGTGATTCGTCAGGCGATTCTGTCGCTGCCACGTGCCGCCGAAGCGCTGCAAACTGAAGTACGTGAGATGCGTGAAAAAATGCGCGCCCACCTCAGCAACAAACATAAAGGTCGCTGGGATATCAAAGCCGACGCGGGCGGCATCACCGATATTGAATTCATCGCCCAATATCTTGTCTTACGCTACGCCGCTGAGCAGCCTGAACTGACGCGCTGGTCTGACAATGTGCGCATTTTCGAGCTGATGGCGAAGTACCATAAAATGCCCGCCGATGAAGCACAGGCGCTGACGCAGGCTTATGTGACGCTGCGCGACGCATTGCACCATCGCGCCCTGCAGGAACAGCCCGGCCACGTTGAGCCAGAGGCCTATGCAGCGGAGCGGCAGACGGTTCTGAGCAGCTGGCAGCGCTGGCTGATAACGCCTGCGTCTATCCTGGCGTGATGCTGATAGCACAAATCGCAACTGTGCTATCATCCGCGCACTATTTTTAATGCAGTCTGGAGTGTCTGGAATGAAAGTGACTCTGCCCGCGTTCGGCCAAGCCTCAGTGCTGGTTGTTGGCGATGTAATGTTGGATCGTTACTGGTATGGCCCAACCAGCCGTATCTCCCCTGAAGCGCCGGTTCCGGTGGTGAAAGTGGACACGGTTGAAGAGCGCCCTGGCGGCGCGGCAAACGTGGCGATGAACATTGCAGCACTCGGTGCCGCGTCGCGACTGATTGGCCTGACTGGCGAAGATGATGCGGCGCGTGTGTTGAGTAACACGCTGAAAGACGTCAACGTGCATTGTGACTTCGTGGCGGTCAAAAGCCATCCGACCATTACCAAACTGCGCGTGCTTTCCCGTAATCAGCAGCTGATCCGCCTCGATTTTGAAGAGGGCTTTGATCAGGTCGATCCGGAGCCGATTCACCAGAAAATGCGTGAGTCACTGGCCGCCGCGGGTGCGCTGGTGCTGTCCGATTACGCCAAAGGCGCGCTCTCCAGCGTGCAGACCATGATTACTCTGGCGCGCGAAGCGGGCGTACCGGTATTAATCGACCCGAAAGGCACCGATTTTACGCGCTACCGTGGCGCGACGCTGCTGACGCCGAACCTCTCTGAATTTGAAGCCGTGGTCGGTAAATGCAAAAACGAAGAGGAAATTGTGGCGCGCGGCACCCAGCTGATTGCCGATTTTGACCTCGCCGCGCTGCTGGTGACCCGTTCAGAAAATGGCATGACGCTGCTGCAGCCGGGCAAAGCGCCTCTGCATCTGCCCACCCAGGCACAGGAAGTCTATGACGTGACCGGTGCGGGCGATACGGTGATTGGCGTGCTGGCGGCGGCATTAGCGGCCGGTGATTCGCTGGAAGAAGCCTGTTTCCTGGCCAACGCGGCTGCGGGTGTGGTGGTGGGTAAACTGGGTACGTCCACCGTCAGCACCGTTGAGCTGGAAAATGCGATTCATGCCCGCCCGGAACAGGGTTTCGGCATCATGACCGAAGCGCAGTTAAAAGCCGCCGTTGAGATGGCCCGTCGCCGAGGCGAGAAAGTGGTGATGACCAACGGCGTGTTCGACATTCTGCATGCCGGTCATGTCTCCTACCTGGCAAATGCCCGCAAGCTCGGCGATCGACTGATTGTCGCGGTGAACAGCGATGCGTCGACTAAACGTCTGAAAGGCGAAAGCCGTCCGGTGAACCCACAGGAAAACCGGATGATCGTGCTGGGCGCGCTGGAAGCGGTCGACTGGGTGGTGGTATTTGAAGAGGATACGCCGCAGCGGCTGATTGCGGGTATTCTCCCTGACCTGCTGGTCAAAGGGGGAGATTACAAGCCGGAAGATATCGCGGGCAGCAAAGAAGTGTGGGCAAATGGCGGCGACGTTCAGGTGCTGAACTTCGAAGATGGTATCTCCACTACCAACATTATCAAAACCATCCGCGGCAGCTAAAGCGCAGCGTAAGCGGGAGCCGGGCTCCCGCTTAAGGGCTTATTCTGGCTTGTTGTCCGCAACAGGCTTCACCACGTCCGCAACCGGTGACGGCGAGGCTGCAGGTGAGGTCGCTACGGCGGCTGATGGTGTGGTCGCCGCAACAGGCGTTACCGGTGCGGTTGCCGTCGGCGGCGTACCGGCTGATGACCCCTGACTTTCCAGCTGCGCCAGACGCTGCTCCAGCGCCGCCAGCTTCTCACGTGTACGCAGTAATACCTGCGTCTGCACATCAAACTCCTCACGGTTGACCAGATCCATCCGGGTCAGCTGCGCCTGAAGAACCTGACGAATTTTCTTTTCGACATCATCACCAAACTCACGAACACCTTTAGGCATCGCTTCGTGAACCTGACGGGCAAGTTGTTCAATTTTTTTCGTGTCGATCATGATGATTTCCTGGTTACGGGGAGCTGTGTCAGCGTGTTTACCAACGTAATAAGTGTTAAGTGTAATGCCAGAAATGAAAAGGATAAACCTCAAATCGGTAACGCAGGAAATGCAAAAGCAATTGCGCTATTGATGATTGCCGCCTCAAACGATCGGCGTTATAGTTAAAGTGCTTATTCTCAGGGCGGGGCGCAATTCCCCACCGGCGGTAAATCAGCTTCGGCTGAAAGCCCGCGAGCGCTTTATCTTGATGAAAAGAGAGGTAAAGGTCAGCAGATCCGGTGTAATTCCGGGGCCGACGGTTACAGTCCGGATGGGAGAGGGTAACGACATCTGTCGGACAATTGTGTCTGCTTCACGTTATTGCCACGTCTTTTTGACGTCACTCCTAAGCACGCCCTGATTCTGGTAACCCATACATTTTAAGGTTTTTATTACCATGAATCAGACGCTACTTTCTGAATTTGGCACGCCTGAACAGCGTGTAGAACGTGCTATCGCCGCCCTGCGTGAGGGACGCGGTGTGATGGTACTCGACGATGAAAATCGCGAAAACGAAGGCGACATGATCTTCGCCGCAGAAACCATGACCGTTGAACAGATGGCACTGACTATCCGTCACGGCAGCGGCATCGTCTGCCTTTGCCTGACCGAAGCGCGTCGCCAGCAGCTCGATCTGCCAATGATGGTGGAAAACAACACCAGCTCTTTCGGCACTGGCTTCACCGTGACCATTGAGGCCGCAGAAGGCGTCACCACGGGCGTCTCCGCGCAGGATCGTATCACCACCATCCGCGCCGCCATTGCCGACAATGCCAGACCCACCGATCTGCATCGCCCTGGTCATGTCTTCCCGCTGCGTGCCAGCGAAGGCGGCGTATTAACCCGTGGCGGGCATACCGAAGCGACTATTGATTTAGTCACCCTGGCCGGCTTTAAGCCCGCAGGTGTGCTGTGCGAACTGACCAACGACGATGGCACCATGGCTCATGCGCCAGAAGCGATTGCGTTCGCCCGTCAGCACAACATGCCGGTGGTGACCATTGAAGATCTGATCGCCTGGCGTCGCGCGCACGAAACACGCCACGCCAGCTAATCTGGCTGCTGCGATAAACAGGCCCCTCCCGGGCCTGTTTATCGTCCTGACACCCGGAATGGCGCGGCCTGACCGCTGACTACTCCTCTTTCCTTCATGTCGAAACGCTGTTAAACCTGCCACGTTAAATTTCATTCAAATTTCCTGATGATCACCATCATGGTTATCCGCGTGATAAAGCAGCGGATGCGCGTATCGTAATGGCTATCAAATACTCGATCCCGGGGATCACGAATGAGCCAGTTACGAATGCCAGCGCTGTTTTTGGGTCACGGCAGCCCGATGAATGCCCTTGAAGAGAATCGCTATACCGCCGCGTGGCGTCACCTGGGCGATACTCTGCCACGTCCACGCGCGATTATTGCGGTTTCTGCGCACTGGTATACGCGCGGCACCGCCGTGACGGCAATGGCACAGCCTGAGACCATTCATGATTTTGGGGGCTTTCCGCAGGCGCTGTTTGATACGCGCTATCCGGCACCGGGATCGCCTGAACTGGCGCAGCAGCTGGTGGAGCAGTTAGCGCCCGTTGCGGTGACGCTGGATCACGAGTGGGGACTGGATCATGGTTCCTGGGGTGTGCTGATCAAGATGTATCCGGAGGCCGATATTCCGGTGGTCCAGCTAAGCATTGATGGCACCAAACCTGCGGCATGGCACTTTGAGATGGGTCAGAAACTGGCTGCACTGCGCAATCAGGGTGTGATGATTGTCGCCAGCGGCAACGTGGTACATAACCTGCGTAAAGTGCGCTGGGATGGCAACAGCGAAGTTTATCCATGGGCCAGCAGTTTTGAACAGTTTGTCCGCGATAACCTGGCGGTGCAGAGCGATGCTGCTTCTCATCCGCTGGTTAACTTTATGGATCATCCTGGTGCGGCGCTTTCTAATCCAACACCTGAGCACTATCTGCCGCTGCTCTATGTACTTGGCGCACGTCAGCCGGATGACGCCATCAGCATTCCGGTTGATGGCATGGAGATGGGTGCGATCAGCATGTTGTCGGTTCAGGTAGGTTAGGGAAGCCAGAAGAAAACAGGCCAGAAGCTGGCCTGTTATTATCGCGGTGCATTAACCGATAAAAGCGTGCGGATAGAAACGGGAAAGATCCTGCGTGATCAGGTCGCGATCTTCCCGCAGGCCGATACCGGCCGGTTGATCGTCAATCAGCCAGCTGCCGATCAGCGTATAGCTGTCGCCAAACTTAGGCAGCGGATGGAACTGCTGGACGATCATTCCCTCTTCGCCATACGGCCCATCGACGCGGGCGATCTCCTGACCATTTTCCACGATGCGAATGTTGGCACCTTCACGTGAAAACAGCGGCTTCACCACATATTTGTCCATGTGCGGCACGTCATCTTCCGCGAACCAGGCGGGCAGCAGATTAGGGTGATTCGGGAACATCTCCCACAGCAGCGGCAGCAAGGCTTTATTCGAGATAATGCTTTTCCAGGCCGGTTCCAGCCAGCGCACGCCAGCATCGCCCAGCTTGGTGGAGAACATCTCACGCAGCATGAATTCCCACGGATAGAGCTTGAACAGGTTGCTAATCACCTGATCCTGGGCGTCGGTAAATTCCCCTTTTTCGCCCAGTCCAATTTCATCCATGTAGAGAAACTCACTCGGCAGTCCCGCTTCGGTGGCGCAATCCTGAAGATATTGCACGGTGCCGCGATCTTCGTCGGTGTCACGGCAGCAGGCGAAGTGCAGCCAGTTGAAGCCGTGCTGCTGATGTAACGCGGCGAAGCGTTCAATCAGCTTTTCCTGCAGGCTATTAAACTGATCGCTGCCTGCGGGGAGCTGACCGGCGTTAAGCTGGTCCTCCAGCCACAGCCACTGGAAAAATGCCGCTTCATACAGCGAGGTCGGCGTATCGGCATTGTTCTCCAGCAGCTTTACATCGCCTTTGCCATCCCAGGCGAGATCCAGACGAGAGTAAAGCGAAGGCTGACGCTGATGCCATGAATCGCGCACGAAGTCCCAGGTGTGTTTGGGGATGCGGAATTTAGCCAGCAACGCTTCGCTGTTAACCACTTTTTCCACCACCTGCAGGCACATTTGATGTAATTCAGCGGTCACCTCTTCCAGATGCTCGATTTGCGCCAGTGTGAACTGATAATAAGCATCTTCACACCAGTAGGGTTCACCATGCATGGTGTGAAAACGAAAACCGAACTCGGTGGCTTTTTCGCGCCAGCCTGGGCGCTCTGAAATGGCAATGCGTTCCATCGGGGCGTTAGCCTCCCATTGAGCGGCTGGAAGTGCCGCTGGCGCTGCTACGCTGCATGCTGTTCTGCTTCGCGACGGTTTCACCAAAGCCACCACGGGTAATGGTGGAGGTGGTAGCCGGTTTTGGTGCCAGCGCCGTTTTCGGCACGGTCATGCTTTTGCCGGATGTTGCTGCACCATAATTACGGCCTGATGCATCAACAAACTGACCATTGGCCGGGCTGCGGGCATTTTTCGGTGAGAAGAGCGGTTGCTGTGCAAAGCCCGAACCACCGCCCATCATGCGACCCATCATGTAACCTGCCATCAGTGGCATCCAGAAGCTGCCGCCACTCTGCTGCGATTCGGCATTAGTGGTGCCCACGCCCGCCTGAGCCGGTGTCTGCTGACACTGGTTTTCACCAAATTCAGCGACACAATCTTCACGCGTGGCATATTTAGGCGCGGTGCGTTCCGCCTCTTTTTTGGCTTCATTGAATGCGGTAGTACATTGCGCACTCTGGCCCGGATTGGCTTTTGAACAGTCATCGGCATTCTGGTACATCGAAACTGTTTCGTCGTTCTGTTCACAACCAGCCAGCATAAATACCGCCGAAACGGCGATAGCAACGGGCGTTAAATGGCGTGCCTGCCAGCTTTTGCGAAAAGCGGCATAGCGAATAGATTTTGTGCGTTTCATTATGATTATCCTGTGCCCAAAGGTAGCGCATAGAATAGGGGATGGGGGGGTAAAATTGAAGCTGGAGGCCTGATACAACAGGGATCTTTACTTAGTTATACGTTCAACAGAGAGACGGGCCGCAAAGCAGCCCGTCCGCTCATTAATTACCGAAAGGATTACCGCTGCTGTGGCGAGCCGCAGGACGCGCTGCCTCAGAAGAGCCGGTTGCCGCCGGACCGCTATCCACGCGCGCGGTCTGCTGTGCATTTTCCGGTGCTACCGTTTCCGGTGAGGTCGGGATCTCTTTACCCAGCTGGCTGTTCAGTTTCTGCAGGCTCTGCTCATTGAGCGTACCCAGCGCATAGCTGATATTCAGCTGGTTAATCAGATAGCTATAGCGCGCATCAGAGAGCTGCTGCTTAGCGTTGTAGAGCACGGTGGTTGCATCCAGCACATCAACGATAGTACGCGTACCAACCTGATAGCCCGCTTCTGACGCATCCAGAGAGCTTTGCGCAGAGACCACGGCCTGTTTATAAGCGTTGATGCTGCTGATAGAAGCATTCACGTTGTTAAACGATGAGCGGACTGTCTGAACCGCAGAGCGGTGCGCGCTTTCCAGTGATTCACTGGCGCTGACGAAGCTGTACTGCGCCTGTTTCACCTGAGAGGTGACGCTGCCGCCGCTATAGAGTGGCAGTGAGAAGCTCAGACCCACCTGGTTAGAACCGGTAATGGAGTCAGTAGACCCCTGGCTCTGGTTCGCACGGCTGCCGCCATATTTGCTGTTCGACATGCCGGTAGAGGCCGTCAGACCCAGCGTCGGCATGTGACCAGCTTCAGCTGAGCGGATCTGCTCACGGGCTAAATCCTGGTTCAGACGCGCAGAGAGCAGCGACAGGTTACGGCTTTCCGCCTGCTTAAGCAGCGCGCTGACCGGTTCGGGCTTATCGGTTCTGAAGCGATCAATGCTCAGCGACGCCAGCGACATGTAGTCCATGCCGGTGATCTGACGCAGCGTTTCGACGTTGTTATCAAGGTTATTACGCGCGGTCACTTCGTTAGCCAGCACGCTGTCATATTGCGCACGGGCGTTCTGTACGTCAGTAATGGCAACCAGACCAACGTTAAAGCGCTGGGTAGTTTGATCCAGTTCGCGATAGATCGACTGTTTCTGCGCTTCGGTGTAAGAAAGGGTATCAATCGCTTTCAGCACGTTAAAGTAGGCGGTCGCGGTGTTCAGAATCAGATCCTGCTGCGCCACCTGATAGGTCACATCCTGAATACCGGCAGCTTTTTCCTGCAGGGTCAGTGCGCGCCATTTCGACATGTCGAAAATAGTCTGGGTTAATTGCAGCGAGCCGCTGGTCGTGTTGGAATGGAGACCGCTACTGTCGCGATAGCCGTTGTTATAGGTGTAGTCTGCACCCAGGCCGAGCTGGGGTAATAATGGGCTACGCGCTTCGTTGATTTTCTCAAAGGCAGAATCGCGATCGGCAGCGGCGCTGCGCAGATCCGGGTTGCTCAGACGTGCTTGTTGATAAACCTGAAGCAGGTCTTCGGCCTGGCTGGCGAAGCTGAAACCGCCCAGGCTCAGCCCAATAAAAAATGGGAGCAGTTTTTTCATTTGCATTCCTTTTGTTGCAGCAAATTGCAGTGGGTGCGCTGCCGGGTAAGCCAAAAAATTATCGCCGATTCTAGCAGAGGGCAACTGTGAGATAAGTTGGCTGAACGTGCCTTCTCCCCCTAATTTACGTAAATAATTCAGAAAGAACCACTTACATGGAGCACGGTTACAGGCTTTTTTCGCTCCACCCCAATCTGCATAAGGAACCCGATGATGCCGGAAGAAAAAAAATCCCCTGTGACTTTCACAAAAAACGATGTAGAAATTATTGCACGCGAAACCGTCTATGATGGTTTTTTTTCCGTCGTACGTTATCGCTTCCGCCACCGCCAGTTTAACGGCGAAATGAGTGGGGAAGTACAGCGCGAAGTTTTTGAGCGCGGACATGCCGCCGTGCTGCTACCTTATGATCCCTTACGCGATGAAGTGGTGCTGATTGAACAGATCCGCATCCCGGCTTATGACAGCAGTGTTTCGCCCTGGCTGCTGGAGATGGTCGCCGGCATTATTGAGCCCGGTGAATCTGTTGAGCAGGTCGTGCGCCGTGAAGCCGTTGAAGAAGCAGGATTAGAGGTCGGCCGGATTAAGCCCATGCTTAACTATCTGGCCAGCCCTGGCGGCACCAGCGAACGTCTGTCGGTGCTGATTGGGGAAGTGGATGCCAGCCAGGCAGAGGGATGCCATGGTCTGGAGGAAGAGAATGAGGATATTCTTGTCCATGTGGTGAGCCGCGAACAGGCTTACCGCTGGGTGGAAGAGGGGATAATTGACAATGCGGCGTCTGTCATCGCCCTGCAATGGCTGGCGTTGCACCATGAGAAACTACGCGAAGAGTGGATACAAAAATGAAACAGCGCTATACCCCTGACTTTCCCGAAATGATGCGGCTCTGCGAAACCAATTTCGCCCAGTTACGCCGCCTGCTGCCGCGTAACGATGAGGCGGGAGAATCGGTGATCTATCAGGTGAGTGGCGCCCGTTATCAGCTGACGATCCAGGAGTCCACACGCTACACCACGCTGGTGGAGATCCGCCAGGTCGCGCCTGCCGTGAGTTACTGGAGTCTGCCCTCGATGTCGGTAAGGCTCTATCACGATGCGATGGTCGCCGAAGTGTGTTCAACTCAACAGATCTATCGTTTCAAAGCGCGCTATGATTATCCTAATAAAAAATTGCATCAGCGCGATGAAAAACATCAGATAAACCAGTTTCTCGCAGACTGGCTGCGCTACTGCCTGGCACATGGTGCGATGGCAGTTCCGGTCTGCTGATGCGTATAATGCAGTAAATGGCGTGGAGACGAAGGAAACGCTTTGGATAGCCTGCTAACTCTTCCTGCAGCGAACGGTTCCGAAATCAGGATTTTGCAAATCACGGATACCCACCTGTTCGCGGGAAAACATGAATCGCTGCTTGGGGTGAACACCTGGTCGAGCTATAAAGCGGTGCTGGATGCGATTATTGCGCAACATCGCGACTACGACCTGATTATCGCCACCGGCGATCTCGCCCAGGATCACTCTATCGAAGCCTATCAGCATTTTGCTGAGGGCATCTCACGTTTGCCGCGGCCCTGCGTCTGGCTGCCCGGTAATCATGATTTTCAGCCCGCGATGTTCGACACGCTGGCAGCCGCTCATATCAATGCCCACAAGCAGGTGCTGGTGGGTGAACAGTGGCAGATTGTGTTGCTGGACAGCCAGGTCTCGGGTGTGCCGCACGGGATGCTGAGCGATTATCAGCTGGAGTGGCTCGATAACGCGCTGGCCCGCTATCCGCAACGTCACACGCTGGTGCTGCTGCACCACCATCCGCTGGCCTCTGGCTGTACCTGGCTCGATCAGCACAGCCTGCGCAACTCACATCAGCTCGATGCGGTGTTACAGCATTACCCGTTAGCCCGGACGCTGGTCTGTGGTCATATTCACCAGGAGCTGGATCTTGAGTGGCACGGTCGTCGTGTGCTGGCCACCCCTTCAACCTGCGTTCAGTTCAAACCGCACTGCACCAGCTTTACGATCGACACCGTGGCACCAGGCTGGCGCTGGTTCACGCTGTATCCGGATGGCGGCCTTGAGACCGAGGTTAACCGGCTCGACACCGACGCTTTTCGTCCCGATTTAGACTCAGAAGGATACTGACGCGTGGCGGCATTACTCTATCTGCACGGTTTTAACAGCTCGCCGCAGTCGGCTAAGGCGACGCAGTTCCGGCAATGGTTAGAGGCGCAGCATCCGGAGATCGAAATGATCGTGCCCCAGCTGCCGACGTTTCCGGCCGATGCCGCCGCAATGCTGGAAGATCTGGTACTGAGCCGCAGCGGCGAAACGCTGGGGCTGGTGGGCTCGTCGCTGGGCGGTTATTACGCTACCTGGCTGTCGCAATGCTTTATGCTGCCTGCTGTGGTCGTCAATCCTGCGGTGCGGCCTTTTGAGCTGCTGGCGGATTTCCTGGGCGAAAATCAGAATCCCTACACCGGCCAGCAATATGTGTTAGAGTCACGCCACATTTACGATCTGAAAGTAATGCAGATTGAACCGCTGGAAGCGCCCGATTTACTCTGGCTGCTGCAACAGACCGGCGATGAAGTTCTCGATTACCGTCAGGCGCTCGACTATTACAGCGCGTGCCGTCACACGGTAGAAGAGGGCGGAAATCATGCATTTACTGGATTCGAGCGCCATTTCCTGCAGATTCTGGACTTTCTCGGTCTGAATCATCCCTGAGTAATGCGGAAATCGCACCCCATTTCACCCTTCTAATCAGACATTTACGATGAGTCAATCTAACTATAACGCGGATGCCATTGAGGTCCTGACTGGCCTTGAGCCTGTTCGCCGTCGCCCGGGGATGTACACCGATACGACGCGACCCAACCATTTGGGTCAGGAAGTGATTGATAACAGCGTCGATGAGGCGCTGGGCGGCCACGCGAAGCGGGTTGAAGTGATTCTGCACGCTGACCAGTCGCTGGAAGTTATTGATGATGGCCGCGGCATGCCGGTGGATATTCACCCGGAAGAGGGCGTGCCTGCCGTCGAGCTGATCCTGTGTCGTCTGCACGCGGGCGGCAAGTTCTCCAATAAAAACTATCAGTTCTCGGGCGGCCTGCACGGCGTTGGTATCTCGGTGGTTAACGCCCTGTCAAAACGCGTCGAAGTCACGGTGCGCCGTAATGGCGAAATCTATGACATGGCGTTTGAGAATGGCGACAAAGTCCAGGATCTCACGGTTACCGGCACGGTGGCTAAACGCAACACCGGCACGCGCGTCCATTTCTGGCCCGATGAAAGCTTCTTCGACAGCCCACGTTTTTCGGTGTCACGCTTATCACATCTGCTGAAAGCCAAAGCGGTGCTCTGTCCTGGCGTTGAGATTGTCTTTAAAGACAAGCTGAACAATACCGAACAGACCTGGTGCTACGAAGATGGCCTGACTGACTACCTGTGCGAAGCGGTGAATGGCTTACCGACGCTGCCGGAAAAACCGTTTGTCGGCAGCTTTGCTGGCGATGTGGAAGCGGTTGACTGGGCGCTGTTGTGGCTGCCGGAAGGCGGCGAGCTGTTAACTGAAAGCTACGTTAACCTGATCCCGACCATGCAGGGCGGGACTCACGTCAACGGCCTGCGTCAGGGGCTGCTGGATGCGATGCGCGAGTTCTGCGAATACCGCAACATTCTGCCGCGTGGCGTGAAGCTCTCCGCTGAAGATATCTGGGATCGCTGCGCCTATGTGCTGTCGGTAAAAATGCAGGATCCGCAGTTCGCCGGGCAGACCAAAGAGCGCCTCTCTTCACGTCAGTGCGCAGCCTTTGTCTCTGGCGTGGTAAAAGATGCCTTCAGCCTGTGGCTGAACCAGAATATCCAGATCGCAGAGCAGCTGGCTGAGCTGGCGATCTCCAGCGCCCAGCGACGTATGCGGGCAGCCAAAAAAGTGGTGCGTAAAAAGCTCACCAGCGGTCCGGCGCTGCCGGGCAAGCTGGCGGACTGCACCGCGCAGGATCTGAATAAAACAGAACTGTTCCTGGTCGAAGGGGACTCGGCAGGCGGCTCGGCCAAGCAGGCGCGCGATCGTGAATATCAGGCGATCATGCCGCTTAAGGGCAAGATCCTTAACACCTGGGAAGTCTCTTCCGATGAGGTGCTGGCGTCGCAGGAAGTGCATGATATTTCCGTGGCGATCGGCATCGATCCCGACAGCGAAGATCTTTCACAGCTGCGCTACGGCAAGATCTGCATTCTGGCGGATGCGGACTCGGATGGTCTGCACATCGCCACGCTGCTGTGTGCCCTGTTCGTGAAACATTTCCGTTCACTGGTCAGAAACGGACACGTCTACGTTGCCATGCCGCCGCTCTACCGTATCGATCTCGGAAAAGAGGTCTACTACGCGCTGGATGAAGATGAGAAAGAGGGCGTGCTGGAGCAGCTGAAACGCAAAAAGGGCAAACCTAACGTTCAGCGCTTTAAAGGGCTGGGCGAGATGAACCCCTTACAGCTGCGCGAAACGACGCTGGATCCGAATACCCGCCGTCTGGTACAGCTGACCATTAGTGAAGAGGATATCGATCAGACGCTGCGCATGATGGATATGCTGCTGGCGAAGAAACGCTCCGAAGACCGGCGTAACTGGTTGCAGGAAAAAGGCGACAAGGCCGATATCGAAGTGTAAAAAAACAGGACGCGAAAGCGTCCTGTTCTCTTTGTGCTTCAGCCAGCACATCCCCGGAGAACCCGGCAGATTCAGAGCAGAGACAGTAATCCTTGTGAAAATTACCCTGGAAGAATTACGCGCCTGGGTGGCGGTGGTGGACAGCGGTTCCATTACCGCGGCGGCATCCCAGCTGGCGCAGACCAGTTCGGGCATCAGCCGGGCGTTGTCCCGGCTGGAGAGCAAGCTGCAGACCACCCTGCTGCATCGCACCACCCGACGGCTGGCGCTGACCGAAGAGGGACAGGTTTTTCTGGAGCATGCGCGACAGATCCTGGCCTCGGTTGAGCAGGCCGAAGAGCAGATAGCCCTGCGGCGCGAGATGCCGTCAGGGCGGCTGCGGGTAAACGCCGCCACCCCTTTTATGCTGCATGTGATTGTGCCGCTGGTGGACGATTTCCGCGCCCGCTATCCCCTGATCCAGCTTGAACTGAATACCGACGATATCCTGATCGATCTGCTGGAGCAGCAAACGGATATTGCCATTCGCATCGGCGAACTGCGCGACTCTACGCTGCGCGCCCGGATGCTTGGCAGCAGTGCGATCCGGCTGATGGCCAGTCCGGCCTATCTGGCGAAAGCGGGCACCCCGCAGAGCGTGGCCGATCTCGCGCAGCATCAAATCATCGGCTTCAGCCATCTTGAGGCGCACAACGTCTGGCCGATCTGGCAGCCTGATGGCGATTTCATGCGCATTAAGCCCACAATCTCTGCCTCCAGCGGCGAAACCATCCGGCAACTGGCGCTGGCAGGACAGGGGATCGCACGCCTCTCCGACTTTGTCAGCCGGGAAGATTGCGCGGCAGGCCGGCTGGTGCCGGTTCTCCCCGCTGAAACCCGCGAGCTGCGGTTGCCGGTGCATGCGGTCTATTACCGCAACACCACGCTCTCTTCGCGCATCGGCTGCTTTCTGGATTTTCTCCGCACCGAGATTGATCGGCGTCAGCTGCTATGATCTCTCCTGCCATAATAAAAAACCCCTGTCATAGGGCAGGGGTTTGGAGATGCTGGCAAGTCTGGCCGGATTCGCTGTGAGATTGTGCTTGCACAGGGAACACGGTCAGATCGGAAAGGCGCTCAAGCCAGTCCCTGGTCGCTCTACCCGCGCCATCCCTGGCGCGGGACGCTTTCCTCTTCTGACCGTGTTCCCTTCGCGTTGAGCTAATTCATTGCTGCCAGAGGCACTCAGGTTTGAGGTTGTCAGCAGCCTTGACCCCTTTTACCGAAAAGGGGTTAAGCCTTCAGCACGAATCAGGCGCTGGGTTCCAGCACCAGAATCTTCACATCCACCACATCATCTTTAATGATGGCGCGATGCGCATCCATGTGCGGCATCTGCTGATGCTGCTCCAGATGACGCAGCGTTTCCCACTGTTCCAGCATAAAAATGGAGTCCGGCGAGTTCTGCTTCCACGGCACCTGCGCCTGATGGTCCAGCAGCGCGTCATACTGATGGCAGCCATCTTCTTCTAAAACCAGCGGGATCAGTTTTTTCACCGCATCCAGCACAGCCTGACGGCGACCGGGTTTGACACAAATTTCAGCAACGACTGTTAACATTCGCGAATTCCTCTTTCATGGGAAAATAGGGGGTATCCCCCAGCCATCTTACGCAAAAACGCGACTAAGATGGGTCCGATAAGCGGCAATATCGCGTGGCACGTCCGGCGCTTTAATCACATCGTTGCAGATAAAGGTCGGCAGCGCTTCCATGCCCAGGAACTGGTTGGCTTTGTGGAAGTGCAGATAAAGACCGTCGACGCCGACGCCTTCAAAGAACTGCTCCGGATCGGTAAAGGCCTGCAGCGGCGCGTTCCAGGTCAGTGACAGCATATATTTTTTGCCCTGCAGCAGACCGCCGGAACCATATTTCTTTGCCGCATCAGAACGGGTACGGCCATCGCTGGCGTAGAGCGAGCCGTGGCCTTCGGTAAAGACTTCATCGATATAACGCTTCACGGTCCACGGCTCGCCCATCCACCAGCCTGGCATCTGATAAATCACCACATCGCTATCGACATATTTCTGCACTTCATCGGCGACCACGTAGTCGCTGTCAGCCAGGGTCACAGACACCTCATGCCCCATGTCACGCAACTGGCTGGCCGCAACGTCGGTCAGCGTGTGGTTCAGTTCGCCTTTAGAGTGGGCAAAGGTTTTGCCGCCATCGATAATTAAAATCTTGCTCATGAATTATTTGCCTCATTTCCTGAATATGGCGCTTAGCTTACGCGCGCTGCGGTCGCAGAAAAATGGGAGGTTGATCACAACACTTTTGCTGTGGAAGCAACAATGCGCCGGTTTATGGCACCATCTGCAGGCAAACTCACTGTGAAAACAATTATAGAAAAATGCAAAATGAAAAAAATTGTCCTCTCTTTGCTGCTGGCCACCGGTGCTGTCCAGGCACAATCTCATCTCGACACCATCCTCAGTTCTAAAACGCTTAAGGTCTGCACCACCGGCGATTACAAGCCTTACAGCTACCTGCGACCCGATGATCAGTATGAAGGGCTGGATATCAGCATGGCGAACGCGCTGGCTACCTCGCTCGGCGCGAAAGTGGAGTGGGTGCCAACCAGCTGGAAAAACCTGATGCCCGATTTTCTGGCAAAGCAGTGTGATATCGCCGTCGGCGGCGTCTCCGTCACGCTGAAACGCCAGCAGACCGCCTGGTTCGCCCGGCCTCTGGATGTGGATGGCAAAATCCCACTGGTGCGCTGCAGCGATAAAGATCGCTTCCAGACCATCGAACAGCTCAACCGGCCTGACGTGCGGCTGATTGAACCGGCAGGCGGCACCAACGAAGCCTTTGTGCACAGCCACCTGCCAAAGGCCTCACTGACGCTGTTCCACGATAACGTCACCATCTTCCGGCAACTGGTGGACAACAAGGCGGATGTGATGATCACCGATGCCTCTGAAGCGCGTTTTCAGCAGCAGCATTACCCGACGCTCTGTGCGATCAATCCCGACAAACCGCTGCAGTATGGCGAGAAGGCTTACATGATTCCGCGCGACGATATCAGCTGGAAGCTCTATGTCGATCAGTGGCTGCATCTCAGCACAGCCACCGGCGAATATCGTGACATTGCCCGCCAGTGGATGGGCGCAAAGCCCTGAGCCACTTCCACAGAGAGGTCAGACACTTGCCGGTCTGAATCCGGCGTGCCTCCGGCACATAAAATCGCGCGGCGGGACGCCTGCTCTCCCGCGCTTCCCCTGTGACTAACACCAGCGAATAAGGTACTATCCTCGCCAAACCACCGCCGGGTGTCCCGCCGTTGTGGGCCACGATGTGAGGATGAGAAATTAATGAGTGAACTGACTCAGGATGGTGCAGAGCGTCTTGCCCTGCACACATTCACCGAGAATGCGTACTTAAACTATTCGATGTACGTCATCATGGACCGCGCCCTGCCTTACATTGGCGACGGATTAAAGCCGGTTCAGCGACGTATCGTCTACGCCATGTCCGAACTGGGACTTAGCGCCAGCGCAAAATTCAAAAAATCGGCGCGTACCGTAGGTGACGTGCTGGGTAAATACCATCCGCACGGCGACAGCGCCTGTTATGAAGCGATGGTGCTGATGGCGCAGCCGTTCTCCTACCGTTATCCGCTGGTCGATGGCCAGGGTAACTGGGGGGCACCGGATGATCCCAAGTCGTTCGCGGCGATGCGTTACACCGAATCCCGCCTGTCAAAATATGCCGAGCTGCTGCTGGGTGAGCTGGGTCAGGGGACGGTCGATTATCAGCCGAACTTTGATGGCACGCTGCAGGAGCCGAAGATGTTACCGGCGCGCCTGCCCAATATTCTGCTGAACGGCACCACCGGGATTGCCGTGGGTATGGCGACCGATATTCCGCCGCACAACCTGCGCGAAGTGGCTCAGGCCGCCATCGCACTGATCGACTCGCCGAAAACCACGCTGGAACAGCTGCTGGATATTGTCCAGGGGCCTGATTATCCTACAGAGGCGGAGATCATCACGCCGCGTGACGAGATCCGCAAAATCTATCAGACCGGTCGCGGCTCGATTCGCCAGCGTGCAGTCTGGAAGAAGGAAGAGGGCGAGGCGGTGATTACCGCGCTGCCGCATCAGGTGTCGGGCGCGCGCGTGCTGGAGCAGATTGCGAACCAGATGCGCAATAAAAAGCTGCCGATGGTGGAGGATCTGCGTGATGAATCGGATCACGAGAACCCGACCCGCCTGGTGATCGTTCCGCGCTCCAACCGCGTCGATCTCGATCAGGTGATGAACCATCTGTTCGCCACCACCGATCTGGAAAAGAGCTACCGCGTTAACCTCAACATGATCGGGCTGGATAACCGCCCGGCGGTGAAAAATCTGCATGAGATCCTGACCGAATGGCTGGTGTTCCGCCGCGATACGGTCAAACGTCGTCTGAATCACCGCCTGGATCGCGTGCTGCGCCGCCTGCATATCCTGGAAGGTTTGCTGGTTGCGTTCCTGAACATCGATGAAGTGATCGAGATCATCCGTACTGAGGATGAGCCTAAGCCGGTCCTGATGTCACGCTTTGGCATCAGCGAAACCCAGGCCGAATCGATCCTCGAACTGAAGTTGCGCCACCTGGCAAAACTGGAAGAGATGAAGATCCGTGGCGAGCAGGCGGAGCTGGAAAAAGAGCGCGATCAGCTGCAGGCCACGCTGGCCTCTGAACGCAAGATGAACACCCTGCTGAAAAAAGAGTTACAGGCTGACAGCGCCAGCTACGGCGACGATCGTCGCTCGCCGCTGCGTGAGCGTGAAGAAGCCAAAGCCCTGAGCGAAACCGAGCTGGTGCCGTCTGAACCGGTGACCATTGTGCTGTCGCAGATGGGCTGGGTGCGCAGCGCCAAAGGCCACGATATCGATCCAGCCGGACTCAGCTACAAAGCGGGCGACAGCTATCTGGCTGCAGCACGCGGCAAGAGCAATCAGCCGGTGGCCTTTATCGACTCCACCGGCCGCAGCTACACTCTGGATCCGACGTCGCTGCCTTCAGCGCGCGGGCAGGGCGAGCCGCTGACCGGCAAGCTGACGCCACCGCCGGGTGCGGTAGTTGAACAGGTGCTGATGGAGCCGGATGATCAGCGCCTGCTGATGGCCTCTGATGCGGGTTACGGCTTTATCTGTACCTTCAGCGATCTGGTGTCGCGCAACCGCGCCGGTAAAGCGCTGCTGACGCTGCCGGAAAACGCGCGCGTGATGACGCCGATGGCCGTCCATCATGAAGATGACATGCTGCTGGCGATCACCCAGGCGGGACGGATGCTGATGTTCCCGGTCGGGGAGCTGCCGCAGATGTCGAAAGGCAAGGGCAACAAAATCATCTCGATTCCATCCGCGGAAGCGGCCGCCGGTCAGGACAAACTGGCCTGGCTGATGATTTTACCGCCGGGCAGCGCTATCACGCTGCACGTAGGCAAGCGTAAAATGCTGCTGCGCAGTGAAGAGCTACAAAAATTCCGCGCCGATCGCGGACGTCGCGGCACGCTGTTACCGCGCGGCCTGCAAAAAATTGATCGTGTTGAACTGGATGCGCCTGCGCGTCCGGCGAGCCCGGATAGCGAAGCGTAAACTACCCGGCTGACACCGCGTCAGCCGTGGCTCAATGAGGGAACTATGTTACTGATTCTGCGTGCCATTATTGTCGTCATCTATTCGATCTTAGTCTGTATATCTGGCTGTATCTGGTGTCTGTTTTCACCGCGCAATCCGCGTCATGTCGCCACATTTGGCCATCTGTTCGGCAAACTGTCGACGGTGTTTGGCCTTAAAGTAGAACTGCGCAGACCGGAAGGTGCTGAGAATTATGGTAATGCGATCTACATCGCGAACCATCAGAACAACTACGACATGGTCACCGCGGCTAAAATGGTGCAGCCCTGTACGGTGACGGTGGGCAAGAAGAGCCTGTTGTGGGTGCCATTTTTTGGCCTGCTCTACTGGCTGACCGGTAACCTGTTGATCGATCGCGATGACCGTGCAAAAGCACGCGGCACGATCGGTCAGCTGGTAGATGAGTTTAACAGTAAGCGCATCTCCATCTGGATGTTCCCGGAAGGAACGCGCAGCCGTGGTCGTGGCCTGCTGCCGTTTAAAACCGGTGCCTTTCACGCCGCTGTGGCGGCGGGTGTGCCGATCATTCCGATTGTGGTCTCTAACACGCATGGCAAGATCAACCTCAATCGCTGGAAAAACGGGCTGGTAATCGTTGAGATGCTGCCACCGATTGATGTAAAGGCTTTCGAGTCGTCGTCGGTGCGTAAGCTGGCGACCCACTGTCGCGAACTGATGGCGGCAAAGCTGGAAGAGCTGAACGCCGAAGTCGCAGAACGCGAAAAAAACGGAAATATCTGACCGGCGAACCATTCGCCGAACTATCCTGCAGGGATGCCGCACGGCGGGGCACGTCCGCCCGCCGTGAACGCAGCACAGCAAAAACAGATCAATAAAAACAGGGTCGGCGCTTAGCGCCACGCGTAAAGGGTCAGAAGTTTTATGTCTTTCAGCAGACGTCAGTTCATCCAGCTTTCTGCCGGAGCGGCGCTTAGCGCCAGTGTACTACCTCATGCGGCGCGTGCCGCTTCTTCAGCTAATGGCGACACGCCACTTCCGGTTCCGCCGTTGCTGGAATCCCGTCGCGGCCAGCCGCTGTTCCTGACAATGCAGCGCAGCCACTGGTCTTTTAATGGCGACAACAACAAAGTGCCGGTGTGGGGCATTAATGGCCTCTATCTTGGCCCGACCGTCCGGGTTTACAGCGGCGATGACGTTAAGCTGATCTACAGCAATCGTCTGAACGAGCCGGTCTCCATGACTATCAGCGGCCTGCAGTTGCCGGGTGCGCTGATGGGTGGCGCGCCGCGTATGATGTCAGCCGGTGTCGACTGGTCGCCGGTGCTGCCGATTCGTCAGGCGGCCTCAACCTGCTGGTATCACGCCAACACGCCGAACCGCATGGCTCCGCACATCTATAACGGACTGGCCGGGATGTGGCTGGTGGAAGATGATATTGGCAGGCAGCTGCCGTTGCCGAAGCATTACGGCGTCGATGACTTCCCGATTATCATTCAGGACAAGCGGCTCGATAACTTTGCCACGCCGGTCTATGACCCGCCGCAGGATGGTGGTTTCCTGGGCGACACGCTGCTGGTGAATGGCGTACGCAATCCGTTTGTGGAGGTATCACGCGGCTGGGTGCGTCTGCGTCTGCTGAACGCCTCGAATGCGCGCCGCTATGAGATGGTGCTCAGCGACAATCGCCCGTTTATGGTCATCGCCAGCGATCAGGGCTATCTGCCTGCGCCGGTCGCGGTGCAGCGCCTGTCACTGGCGCCAGGCGAACGCCGCGAAGTGCTGGTGGATATGTCGCAGGGCGATGAAGTGTCGATTACCGCAGGTACGGCGGCGGGCATTATGGATCGGCTGCGCGGCTTCTTTGAGCCATCCTCCATTCTGACGTCAACCCTGATCCTGACGCTGCGGCCAACCGGCTTGCTGCCGCTGGTGACGGATAATCTGCCGATGCGGCTGCTGGCCGATCAGATTCTGGATGGCGTGGCGGTTCGCACCCGTGAATTCCGCATCGGTGACAGCATGCCGGGCATTAACGGCGCGATCTGGGATATGAGCCGCATTGACACCACGGCACAGCAGGGCACCTTTGAGCGCTGGATCCTGCATGCTGACCGGCCACAGTCGCTGCATATCCAGGGCGTGATGTTCCTGATTAAAAGTGTGAATGGTGCACAGCCGATGGGCGAAGATCGTGGCTGGAAAGATACGGTGTGGGTCGATGGCAGCGTGGAACTGATGGTCACTTTCCCGCAAAGTTCGTCAGATCACTTCCCGTTCGTCTACTACAGTCAGACGCTGGAACTGGCCGACCGCGGTACTGCCGGTCAGCTGGTGGTGCAGCCCAGCGCATAACAGCGCGGTCAGGCAGGGAGAGCCCGTCTGACCGCGTTAATCGTTAGCTGCCCCAGCCGCAGGGCAGATAAGGTGAGGTCACCTGGTGACGCCCAGCCTTAGTTAAAGGTTTCCGGATCCGGCCCCAGACGATTGCCGCTGTCCAGCTTCGCAATATCGCTCACTTCATGCTTGTCCAGACGGAAGTCGAACACCTTAAAGTTCTCTTCAATGCGGGCTGGTGTGACCGACTTCGGAATCACCACCAGGCCGCTATCCAGATGCCAGCGGATCACGATCTGTGCCGGCGTCTTGCCATATTTCTTCGCCAGCGACTTGATGATCTCCTGATCGAAGACCCCTTTGCCGCCCTGCGCCAGCGGACTCCAGGATTCGGTCTGGATCTGATGCAGTGCGTTCCACGCATGCAGCGTGCGTTGCTGTAGCATCGGGTGCAGCTCAATCTGGTTCACCACCGGCGTGACACCGGTTTCATCCAGCAGTCGCTTCAGATGCGCCTCATGGAAGTTACAGACGCCGATACTTTTGGTCAGCCCCTGCTGCTGCAGTTCAATCATCTTCTTCCAGGCATCGACATAATTGTCTTTTTCCGGGCACGGCCAGTGCATCAGATAGAGATCAACCTGCTCCAGTTTCAGTTTCTCCAGGCTGGTTTCCATCGCCTGCTGAACGTTCTGCTGATCGTCGTTCCAGAGTTTGGTGGTCACGAAAATCTCTTCTCGCGGCACGTCAGTTTCCTGCAGTGCCTGGCCAATCGCCTCTTCATTCTTATAGGCGGCGGCGGTATCGATTGAGCGATAGCCGACCTCCAGCGCTTTCAGCACCGCATGACGTGCATCTTCAATGCTGGCCTGCCACACACCGAGTCCGAGTTGCGGCATCATATTGCCATCGCGCAGTTTGATAATGGGTTGGTCTGCCATAGTTGCTCCTTTCCGTTGCGGTTAATCCGTGAGATTTCACTGTGCTTAAGTCTAGCCAACAATTCTCAGCCTGCTTAGCTGAGGCAACAACAGCGGTTCTGCCGTCATGCCCGATCCGGTAAATTTCTTGCCTGATTCTCCAGGCTGCTGGTGATTCAGGCATTCGCACGGCACACTGGCTTTTTGCCCGTAAAAGGAGTCGCTATGGCGCACGATGCCCTGTGTCACCGGCTGGCGCAGCAGGTCGTCACATTAATGACCCATGGTCACGACCGTCTTTGTCCGGTCGAAAATGTGTCGCTGATTTACGCTAATCAATATCGTCCCCGTACGCCGATGATGTATCAGCCCGGCATTGTGATCCTGTTTCAGGGCAGCAAAACCGGCTATCTCGGCAGCACGGTGTTTCAGTATGACGCCAGCAAGTACCTGATGCTCACCGTGCCGCTGCCGGTGGAGTGCGAAACCTGGGCCTCGCCAGAGGTGCCGATTGCCGGGCTGTGTCTTAATGTCGATACCGCCAGCCTGCAGGATCTGCTGATTGAAATCGGCGATGACGATCAGTTCCAGCCGCAGCCGCAGACCTCGGGGATCCACTCGGCGTGGCTGACGGAACCGATGCTGTGTGCCGCTGAGCGGCTGCTTGATGTGATGACCCAGCCGCGCGATGCGCGGGTGCTGGGGCCGCACATCGTGCGGGAGATTATCTACTACGTGCTGACTGGCCCGATTGGTGGTGCGCTGCTCTCACTGGTGAGCCGACAGACGCAATTCAGCCTGATCGCGCGTGCCCTGCGACGGATTGAGAATCACTATGCGGAAAACCTCAGCGTCGATGCGCTGGCGGCGGAAGTGAACATGAGCGTTTCAGCCTTTCATCATAACTTTAAAGCGGTCACGCAGACGTCGCCCCTGCAGTATCTCAAGCGATATCGCCTGCATCAGGCGCGATTGCTGATGCTGCACGATGGACTGAAAGCGAGTGCGGCGGCGGTGCGGGTTGGCTATGAAAGTCCCTCACAGTTTTCGCGGGAATTTAAGCGCTATTTTGGCGTGACGCCAGGGGAAGAGGTGAATCGTGTGCGGCAGACGGTAGCGGATCCGTCCGCCTGAGTGGCGGCGGATCCTGATGCTACGCGCTGACGTCAGGCCTGTTTCTGCCGACGCTTTTTCCAGATAACCAGAATGCTGCCGAACAGCCCGAGAAACAGCAACACCATCGGCAGTATCATCAGGATCGCCATCACCTGATCTTCATGACGCTTGATGAACGGCACCTGGCTGATGCCATAGCCAAACGTCACGACGATGCCGACCCACAGCACGCCGCTGAGCCAGTTGAACAGTTGAAAGCGACCATTCTGTAAGCCCGCAATGCCCGCCATGGTTGGCAGGATCGTCCGGATGAAAGCCAGAAAACGGCCCACCAGCAGCGCCATCAGGCCATGACGGTTAAACATATTCCAGGCGCGCTGGTGATACTGCGCTGGCAGATGCATCAGCCAGCTCTTCACCAGCCGGGTATTCCCCAGCCAGCGACCCTGCAGATAGCTCAGCCAGCAGCCCAGACTGGCGGCGGTGGTGAGGATCACCATCGTCGGCACAAAATCCATCACCCCTTTTGCCACCATCGCACCCGCCAGCAGCAGCAGGCTATCGCCCGGCAGGAAAGAGGCGGGTAACAGCCCATTTTCCAGAAACAGCGTCAGGAACATCACGCCGTACACCACCCACACCACATCCGGATTTGCCAGCGCGGCAAAATCCTGATGCCAGAGCGCGTGGACAATCTCGTGTAAAACACCCATTTGCTATTCCATCACGTCACAAGGAACTATCCGTCTGCATTCAGGCAATCGGTCGCGGCGCTGCGCAATAAATGCAGCGACCTCACTGATGACCTGAACGGTCTGGGATAAATTTTAACAATAAATGAGCAGCAGCCCGGCAAACTCTGCGGGTGGCCGCTACCCGGTTCATCTTCTGTTTAGCGTCTGTTTATCTTTTGCCTGAGTTTATTAACGCGTCAGGCGCGCAAAACCGGCGTCCAGGTCAGCCAGCAGATCGTCAACGTGCTCCAGACCAATATGCAGCCGCACCAGCGTACCGGTGAAATCGACTCCACCCGCCGGACGAATCGCGGCCAGCTCTTCCGGCTGATTCGCCAGGATCAGTGATTCATAGCCGCCCCAGGAGTACGCCATGCTGAAATGATGGAAGTGATCGAGATATTCCGCCAGCTGGGGCGCGCTGAGTCTTTCCTGCAGGATAAAAGAGAACAGGCCGCTGCTGCCGTTAAAATCACGCTGCCAGAACTGATGACCTTTGCTCTGCGCCAGCGCCGGGTGATTAACCCGCGCCACTTCGGGACGCGCTGCCAGCCACTCTGCCACCTGAATCGCGCTCTCTTCATGCTGACGCAGACGGGTGCCCAGCGTGCGCAGCCCCCGACTCGCCATGTAGGCGGTATCGGCATCGACCATCTGACCCATCAGATAGGAGTTCTCGCGCAGCTGATCGATACAGCGCGCATTGGCGACCGCCGTGCCGATCATCGCATCGCTGTGACCAATCAGATATTTGGTGCCCGCCTGAATCGAAATATCGATGCCGTGCGCCAGCGCATCAAATAAAATACCGGCCGCCCAGGTGTTGTCGATCATAATGATCGCCTCGGGCGCTTTGGCGCGAACCGCCGCCACAATCGCCGGAATATCCTGAACTTCCATCGTAATAGAGGCCGGTGATTCCAGGAAAACGACCCGGGTATTGGGCTGCACCAGCTCACCGATTTCACTGCCGATGCAGTGATCGAACCAGCCCGTTGAAACCTGCAGCTTAGTCAGGATCTTAGTACAGAAATCCTGGGTCGGTTCATAGACTGCGCCACTCATCAGCACGTGGTCGCCCGCCTCGACAAACGCCAGAATCGCGTTCGCCACGGCAGCCGCGCCGCAGGGGTAGAGCACACAGCCTGCGCCGCCTTCCAGCTCCGTCATCGCATCCTGTAGCGCAAAGTGCGTCAGGGTGCCACGACGGCCATAAAAGAGTTCGCCTTTTGCCCGACCGGCGGTGGCGCGTTTCTTCTCCGCGACCGTATCAAAAACCAGCGAGGAGGCCCGTTGAATCACACTGTTCACCGAGCCCTGGGTATAACGCTTGCTGCGTCCTGCACTGACGAGCGTGGTATCAATTTTTCTGGTGGTCATGAGTCGCCTTTGCCGCTTCTGACTAAGCCCTCACGTTACCACGAAACGACCAGCAGGGTTGAGACTCAATGGTGATTATCAGAGTGCTTCGCAGGATGAAAATCGGGTCCGCCACCGGACCCGATTTTGCCGACGCTACATCACACCCATCAGGCGCGGTAACCAGAGGGAGATGGCGGGAATATAGGTAATCAGCATCAGCACGATAAACAGCATGCCGTAAAACGGCAGCATGGCTCTGACCACCTGCTCGATTTTCTGCTTACTGACCGCACTGGCGACAAACAGTACCGTACCGACCGGCGGGGTGATCAGGCCGATCCCGAGGTTGGTCAGCATGATCATGCCGAAGTGAACCGGATCGACGCCAAGCGCGGTAGCGACCGGCAACAGCACCGGCGTCAGGATCAGGATCAGCGGCGCCATATCCATCAGCGTCCCCACCACCAGCAGCAGGATGTTGATACACATCAGGATCACATATTTGTTATCGGAGAGGCTGGTGAACGCCTCGGTGATAATCGTCGGCAGTTGCATAAAGGTCATCACCGCGCCGAATCCGGCCGCAAAGGCGATCAGCACCATCACGATGGTGACGGTTTTAATGGTGCGGAACAGCAGGATATGCAGCTGGTTCCATTTAAAGTCGCGGTAGATAAACATGGTGACGAAAAAGGCCCAGATACAGGCGATCGCGGCGGACTCCGAGGCGGTAAAAATACCGGAGAGAATGCCACCCATAATAATCACCACGGTAAACAGTCCCCAGAACGCGTCGAAGAAGATTTTCAGCGCCTGACGAAACGGAATACGTTCTCCTTTGGGATAGCCGCGTTTATGGGCAAAGCCCAGGCACATTACCATCAGGCAGCCACCCAGCATCAGGCCAGGCAGGATACCCGCCACGAACAGGGAAGAGATAGTTACCAGCCCACCGGTCGCCAGCGAATAGATCACCGAGTTGTGGCTGGGTGGCGTCAGCACCGCCTGCACTGAGCCGCTGGCGGTGACGGCGGCGGCGAAATCACGCGGATAGCCTTTCTCCTCCATCTGCGGAATCATCACCGAGCCAATCGAGGCGGTATCCGCCACCGATGAGCCGGAAATCGCGCCGAAGAAGGTGGAGGCGACAATGTTCACCAGCGACAGGCCACCGCGAATAAAGCCGACAAAGATATAGGCGAAGTTGACCAGCCGCCGGGCAATCCCACCCTCCGCCATAATCGCACCCGCGAGAATAAAGAACGGGATAGTCAGCAGCGAAAATTTGTTAATGCCGTTGGTCACCTGAATCACCACCGCTTCCAGCGGCAGATCGATCCACCAGGCGCCAATAAAGGCGCTCAGCCCCACCGCAAAGGCGACCGGAAAACCCACCATCAGCAACACCAGCAAACTGCCTATCAAGATCAATGCATCCATTTTTCTGCTCCGCGTTAGTGGGTGCCGCCCAGCGTGACAATCGGCCGCTGGCTCTGATCGCCGGTCAGCAATCGCTCAACAACAAACAGCAGGGTGAAGATCGCGCCAATCGGAATAGGCAGATACATCTCGCCGTAAGTCACTGCCGGTAATGAAGCGAGCGTCTGCACCCACATCGCTTCGCACAGGCTGTAACTGGCCTGAAAGATCACCAGGCAGGTGATGATCATCAGCAGATCGCTGACGCGCAGCATCAGGCGCTGCCGGGCGGGTGACAGGCGATCGGTGACCATGGAAACGCAGATATGCGTTCCGGCCCGCAGTCCGACCGGTGCGCCAATAAACGTAAAAATGATCATGCAGATAATGGCCACCGGTTCCGGCCAGGAGAGCGCGCCGTTCATCACGTAGCGGGCGAAGATCCCGATCGGGATCACCGTCACCATAATCATCAGTGCCACGGCGGCAATCAGCATGCACAGCAGATAGAGCCCATCCATCAGACGTGTATAAGCAGCCATAATTGATACCTGATTAAGCACGCCACACGGCAGTGTGGCGCGGAGGGGTTATTTCACCTCAGCGATCCGGGTCATCAGATCCTGATATTTGCCGCCAAACTGATCGCGCACCGGCTGGGTCGCTTTGACGAAGTAGTCGCGGTCGGTCTGCTGGAAGGTGACGCCGCCTGCCTTCATTTTGGCGATCGACTGCTCGGTATAGGTCGCCCAGAGCTGACGCTCCTCATCCTGCGCCTCTTTGCCGAGCTTCTTCAGCAGCGCCTGATCCTCGGGTTTCAGGCGATCCCAGGCGCGTTTTGAAAACAGGATCATCTCTGGCTGGATAAAGTGGCCGCTGAGGGTGTAGTACTTCGCCACCGGCATATAGTTATGGGCGACAAAGGTCGGTGGGTTGTTCTCGGTGCCATCGACCACACCGGTCTGCATCGCACTGAACACTTCACTGACGCCCATCGCCACCGGATTCGCGCCCATCGCTTTCAGGGTCGCCAATGAGATGGCGCTGTTCTGCACCCGAATCTTCATGCCTTTCAGATCTTCCGGTTTTGCCAGCGGCTTCTTGGTGATCATGTTGCGCTCACCGGCATCGGTCCAGCCCAGGAACACCATGCGGGCGTTGGGATCTTTATCGAATTTGTCGGCAATCTCGCGGCCTATCTCGCCATCCAGCACTTTGTGCATGTGGTCAATGTCGCGGAAAATGTAGGGCAGGGTCAGCACGCTGGTTTCCGGGGCGATCGAGGTGACCGGCGCCAGCGACACACGGATCATGTCGATTGCGCCCAGCTGCACCTGTTGCAGCGTCTGATCTTCGTCCCCCAGCACGCCACCGGCGAAGAGCTTCATCTCCAGCCGTCCATCGGTAGCCTGTTTGAGTTTGTCGCCCATGTGCTGCAGCGCGACCACGGTCGGATAACCGGCAGGCTGGACTTCAGCCACTTTGATCACCTGTGCCGTGGCGGTGGCGCTCATCATCATCGCCGCCAGGGCACTGGCCAGGCATGTTTTCGTCATTCTCATTATTTTGTCTCCCGCTGAGGTAGGACGGCGTCCGGCGTCGGGGGCTAACCGGAGAGAACCGTGTGGAGCCAGCATAGTGAAAACGCGCGCCAGTAAAATACGGCAATGCTGATTGAATGAATGCCATCACATTTTGAAACGATGTTTTAATAAATTTTCATGCAACTTCACATTTTCGAAACATCCTTGTCAAAAGTGTTTAAACCTGGTCAATTGCGGGTAAATGGCGTCGATCAGCTTTGTAAATACTAATGAGAACTACTATCAATTCGCCGTCGTTTTGCTATTATTCGCGCTTGTCTCGCATCCCTGAATCAGAAGTTGGAGAAGCAGCGTGGTAGCCAGTGATTTGATGCAAACGGACCTCTCCGTTTGGGGCATGTATCAACATGCCGATATCGTGGTAAAGGTGGTCATGATTGGCCTGTTATTGGCCTCAGTGGTGACCTGGGCGATCTTCTTCGGCAAATACGCCGAACTCAGCGCCGCTAAGCGCCGCCTGAAGCGCGAGCATCTGGCGCTGAGCGAAGCCCGCAATCTGAATGACGCCGCCCGCATTGCCCAGTCGTTTACCGGCCACAGCCACAGTGTGGTGCTGCTGAATGATGCGCAGAATGAACTCGAACTGTCGGCTGGCGTGGAAGATACCAACGGGATTAAAGATCGCACCAGTTTCCGCCTTGAGCGCCGCGTCGCTGCGTTCAGCCGCTATGCAGGCCGGGGCAATGGCTTCCTGGCGACCATCGGTTCGGTTGCGCCGTTTATCGGCCTGTTCGGCACCGTATGGGGCATCATGAACAGCTTTATCGGCATCGCTAAAACCCAGACGACGAACCTTGCGGTTGTTGCACCGGGTATCGCCGAAGCGCTGCTGGCAACCGCGATTGGCCTGATCGCTGCGATTCCGGCGGTGGTGATCTACAACGTCTTTGCCCGCATGATCGCCAACTACAAAGCCTCGCTGGGTGATGTCGCCGCTCAGGTGATGCTGCTGCAGAGTCGTGATATCGATCTGGGCACCGTCGCCACTGATGTTCCTCGTCCTGCGACGGCTCAGAAACTGCGCTTAGGGTAAGTTCTTATGGCAATGCGATTAAACGACGATCTGGAAACGGATGGTGAAATGCATGAGATCAACGTGACGCCGTTTATCGACGTCATGCTGGTTCTGCTGATCATCTTTATGGTGGCCGCGCCGCTGGCCACGGTCGACGTACGCGTCAATCTGCCCGCCTCAACCAGCGCGCCACAGCCGCGTCCGGAAAAGCCGGTTTACCTGTCGATTAAAGCGGATAAGCAGCTTTACGTCGGTAACGATCAGGTTACGTCGGAGTCGCTGGTTAACGTGCTGACTAACCAGACCCAGGGCAACAAAGAGACCACCATTTTCTTCCAGGCGGATAAGTCAGTCGATTATGAAACGCTGATGAGCGTGATGGATAAGCTGCGCACGGCGGGCTATCTGAAAATTGGTCTGATGGGCATGGAAACCGTGAAGAAATAGCGGGTTATCCGGTTCAGAAAAAAGGCGACTGTTCAGGTCGCCTTTTTTTATGGCTGCTCTCCAGCCCTATAAAATCAGGTAAATCAGGGCCAGGGTAATCACTTATGCTGCCTGAGCTGAATTGTTAATTGGTTGTTACTTATGTACATAGATTTGTAAAGTGCAATGGTGAGCCAGGTCACATTAATCCCGCATCAGGCAGGCTAAAACGGCTAAAAAACAACAGGAAGCCGTTATGAGTCACACCCCGTCTTTACAAAAGCCGCCGAAAAGTGCCGCCCGAACCATCTTCACCGTCACCAGTGGTAACTTCCTGGAGATGTACGATTTTATGGTGTTTGGCTACTACGCCACTGCCATTTCAAAAACCTTCTTTCCCGGCGATGACCCGTTTGCCTCCCTGATGCTGACCCTGATGACTTTCGGTGCCGGCTTCCTGATGCGCCCGCTGGGGGCGATCATCCTCGGTGCCTACATCGACCATCATGGTCGTCGTAAAGGACTGTTGCTGACGCTGGGCTTAATGGCGATGGGCACCCTGACCATCGCGCTGGTGCCGGGCTATGCCACCCTGGGCGTGGCAGCGCCGATTCTGATCCTGCTGGGACGGCTGTTGCAGGGCTTCTCGGCGGGCGTGGAGCTGGGTGGCGTGTCGGTCTATCTGGCCGAAGTCGCGCCCAAAGGACGCAAAGGCTTTTTCGTCAGCTGGCAGTCGGGCAGCCAGCAGATTGCGGTGATCTTTGCTGCTCTGCTGGGTCTGATGCTGAATCATCTGCTGGCGAAAGAGGCGGTGACGGAGTGGGGCTGGCGTATCCCGTTTGTGGTCGGCTGTCTGATTGTGCCGTTCCTGTTCTATATCCGCCGGATGCTGGAAGAGACCGAAGCGTTCAGCAAACGTAAACATCATCCGAGCATGACGGAAATCATGCGGTCAGTCGCCAGCAACTGGGCGCTGGTGCTGGCGGGGATGCTGATGGTGGTCACCACCACGGTGATGTTCTACATGATCACCGCCTTTACCCCGACTTTTGGTAAAACGGTGTTGATGATGAGTGACAAGCAGGCGTTCCTGGTGACGCTCTGTGTCGGTGTCTCAAACCTCATCTGGCTGCCGCTGATGGGGGCGCTGTCAGACCGCGTCGGACGCCGTCCGCTGCTGATCATTTTTACCCTGCTGATGATTGTCACCACCTGGCCGGTGCTGCACTGGCTGGTGGGATCGGCCAGCTTCGCCCACCTGCTGGAAGCGGAACTGTGGCTGTCGTTTCTCTATGCCAGCTATAACGGTGCGATGGTGGTCTATCTGGCGGAGATCATGCCTGCTGAGGTGCGCGCCGCCGGTTTCTCTATGGCTTACAGCCTGGCGACGGCGCTGTTTGGCGGCTTTACGCCTGCCATCTCCAGCTACCTGATCCATGCCACCGGTGACAAAGCGATGCCGGGCGTGTGGCTGACCTTTGCCGCAGTCTGTGGGCTGATCGGCACGTTGCTGATAGGCCGGATGGTGAAGCAGTATCAGATCCGTCACAGCGGCACGCCGGTCAGTGCTTCACTCTAAAACGACAAATCGACCACCACGCTGTCGCTGTAGTTTCCGGCTGGCGGCGTGTTCTGCGTGGTCAGGATGCGCGCGGTGTAGTTAAAACCGCGCGTCAGTCCATCCGTGGATACCGCCGTCGAGGTGGTACTGCTCCAGCGTTCAGTGCCTGCCGATCCCCAGCGATTGCTGGTGGTACTTTTATAAATTTCATAGCTCAGCCGATTCGCGCCGCTCGCCATATTCCTGACGCTGCCCACCGGATAACTGCCATTGCTCAGCCCGACGGTATAGGTGCTGCCTTTGCTGCACAACACGTTGATGGTCTGTGACACGGCGGAGAAGCTGCCGACCAGCGGCGCGCTGCCAAAGCTTATATTCGGCGCGGTGATGGTGGTGCAGTCATTGGTAAGAATGGCGGTGATATTAATCGGGATGACACCGCTGCCGTTCTGCTCGCTTAAACAGATATTGCCAATCGCAACGCTGGTGCAGATGCGATAAGTCACGGCCATATTCAGCGTCAGCTGGTAGGTCCCGGCGGCGACCACCTGACCAGGAACGGTGCGCAGATAGACCGGGATGGCGAAGTTAAGGCTGCCCAGCAAACCCGCCAGGTTGATCAGGGTCTGCGAACCATAGACAAATGGCGTGCCGCCAATCGTCAGTTCGGTAGCGCAGGCCGTGTCGGTGCAGAGCCGCACCGGCACATTATCGCTGCCGGTATCACCGCTGCGTTTCAGCGTACCGCGCGTGCCGTTGCTATTGGTCGCGCCCGTCAGCTGAAAGGTGATCTGGTTATTGCCCAGCAGCGACAGCCCGGCACCCGCGCCACAGTTGACGTTGGCATTGGTGGTGGTGGAACTGACGGTGGTGTTAGCCACAAAGGTTGTGACTGAACCGAAACTGGCGGTCGATGCGGGCAGGGCGCAGGCGGCGTAGCCCAGCGACGGCAGTAAGAGTAGCAGGCCAGCCAGTATCACAGATTTCATCATGGTCGGTTTCCGGACGTAAAAGATTCAGCGGGAGAGGGGGCGCTGCCTGCGGCAGGGGCGGGCAGCGCACAGGTCAGGGGGCCGTAAGTTTTCAGCGCCTGCGGCTGACCGCTGGCGATGCGCAGTTCGGTTTCGCACTGGCGGCCATCGGGCGTCACCACCTGCATCGGGTTACTTGCGGTGAGATCTTCCATCCAGACGATGCCATCCCAGCCGACATACTCGGTGGGATGATCGGGACGCTGCACCAGGCTTGATACCGGCAGCGGCTGGCCCTGCGCATCGACCAGGATTACGCTGGCTGAGCGCAGTTTCTCCACCGGGAAGTTGAGCAGATAACCGCTCTGGCGTTTCACCGCAAAGCGCTGCTCAACCCGTGGCGTGGTCATATCTGCCGGCAGGTCGAGGGTGTCGATATCATATTTGGCCGGGTAGTAGCTGCTGATGGCGGGCACCAGCAGATAGCCCTGTTGATTGGTGCGTCCCATCGACTGATTCTCGTAGCGCACGTTAACATCGGGATAGTTGGTCTTCACCAGCACAAAGGCGTCGTTGATCTCGTTAGCGGCAAAGACGCTGTTGTCCATTAACACCAGCGCACCCGAGAGATCGGCCCACTGGGTGAGGTTGTCATCATCGCCATAGAAGCCCGCCGAGGTGTCAATCTGGTTGTTGCGATAGCGCAGACTGCCCTGACGATAATCGCCGCTGTCTCCGCTCTGATTCGCCCAGGAGGCATCCCAGGCGAACCCGCCGTCGCTGGGCATGGCGCGTGAGGCATAAACGCGCTGACTGTCGCGGCCACGCTGGTCGCGTTCGGTGCTGAGGGCAACGCTGCCCTGTTCGCCAAACGGGATCACCAGCGAAATCGCCCCGGTCCAGCTTTTCTCCTGCTGATCGCGGCTGGCCGAGACATACAGACTGCTGTTACCCCACAGGTTTTTACTCCATGAGAGGTTCCACAGCCGGGTGCGATCGCCCTGACCGTCAGTGATGTCGATGAAAGCGGCACCGACGCTGCCAAAGCGGTTCAGCGAGACGCTGGCGCTGTACTGAGCACTGCGGCGTGAGAGTGCGTAGCGGCTATCCGCCTGGCTACCGGCACGGCTGCCGACCAGCGCCAGATTGCCGAAGTCGCTGCTGCGCTGGGTCTGTTGAGTGCCGATGTTGAACCAGCGGTTGTTGTACTGATATCCCCAGCTATATTGCCTGCCGCTCTCGCCATCGAGCTGACTTTGCGCCACCGCGCCGTTGACCACGCCCCAGCTGCCGACGCGCAGCTGACCACCCAGCCCGCCCATCGCCAGCGTTTCGCTGCCTTCGGCGTGGCTCTCCAGCGTCAGCCAGTCGGTCATACCGTAACGATAAGAGCCGCTGGCCGCTGCCTCACCATAATCGAAGTTCTTTATGCCGTAGTTTTCGCGGATTGCCCCGGCAGAGAAGGCGTAGTCCGACAGCCCCGATTTCAGCAGGTTACTGGAGACGTAAAACGGCATGGTGGTGGTGACACGGCGGCCAACCGCATCGGTGGTAGTGATCACGGCATCACCCGCGCCGTTAACGAATGGCACATTGGTCATCGACCAGGGGCCAGGCTGCACGTTCGCCTGGCTGGAGCGATAGCCATTAATAAACAGATCGACGGTGGAAGGCACGGCGGCCTGACCGGAAAAGGCGGGCAGCGGATAGGTCACCAGATCGGGACGGACGCTGAAGTCGCGACCGACGCGGATGCCACCGAGCCGCACGCTGCTGCTCCAGGCCAGCGAGTCGGTGACCAGATCGCCGACCCGCCAGCTTACCGCCGCATTCTCATCTTCATTGCTCCACCAGGTGTCGTAGCGGATATAGCCATCATCCTGATAAGTCGTACTGCCTTCCAGCTGCTGTTGCCAGACGCCGTTAGTGGAGAAATGACCGGCATCACCAAACAGCCGCAGTTCGTTCCAGGCGGACAGGCGGGAGCCACTGTTATCCGTGCGGCTGGCGTAAAGATCATAATTAATCAGCGCGCCGCTGCTGGTACGGCCCGGATAGCGCGGTCCGTTCTTCGCCTCGCCAATCACCTGACCGGGCAGCCACTCAGGCGGTACGGTCAGCAGCAGACGCTGTCGCGCAGCGTCATACTCCACTTTGATGGGTTGCAGGCTGCTGACATCGACCTGCGGCTGCTGGCCCAGCTTATCCGCTGGCAGGCCGGCACGCTGCAAATCGCCACTGCGAATCCAGAAATGACCGTCGCGCTGCTCTGCCGGCACAATATTGCCGTTCTCCTGCTGGTTAATCACCAGCTCCAGCATATATTGCTGACCGTTGCTGCTGGTCTGCAGGCTGGGTGGCGGGGGCAGGGATGAGTAAGTCTCCGCCAGCACAGGATCTGGCGTAACAGCGTAAATAACGCTGGCCACGGCCAGCGCGCAGGGATGCAGGGAAAACGGTCTCATTCAGCGCTTACTTCTGGGCAGCGCCGCGCCACTGGCTCTTGTTAACCTCTGCGGTGAGTTCGCCGCTCACCGGCGAGGTGAGCGGCCAGCGGTGATAGCTGTCAGCCAGCACATAGCCGTATAAGCCTTCGCCCAGTTTGCGACCGCCAATCGCCACATTGCTCAACCGGGCGTGACCGCTGCCGCTGTTGGTTAACTGGAGCCAGCGCCTGCCGCCCTCGCTGACCTGTTGCCAGCGCAGAGCCGGGCGAGCGCTGTCTGTGTTCAGCCCGGTACCGTAAACAAACAGCGGCACCGAATAGCGCATCTGGAAGGTCAGCCCGGCCTGATTCTCGCCGGGGTTACGCGGGGTTGGGATCTCATCCAGCACCACCCGATAGGCCAGCTCTTTACCGGCCGCAGGCGGCGTCTGTTTAATCAGCCTGACCAGCTGTTTCTGGCCTGGCTCCATCCGCACCATCGGCGGGCTGGCGACTACCTGCTGCTGAGTCTGATACTGCTCCTGGCCATTGTTCTGCTGCCAGCTGAAGACGCGGATCTGCATCATGGTGGTGCTGTTACCGCGATTCTCCAGCCAGAGTTCGCTGGCTTTCTCTTCAGGATTAATGGCGGGATCGATGGGCCAGATCATGACCGAATTCGCGGCGAAGGCCGGGGAGAGCAGGGTGGAACTTAGCAGCAGCAACAGGGCGCGCAGTGGCTTCATGATCATATCCTTGTTTTCTATCACCTCACCAGCTCAGGGTGACGGTCAGCGTGTCGGTATAAACGCCGGCGCGCGCAGTGCCGGGCAGTTGTAGCTGACCGTAGATCGGCAGCGTAATGTTATTGGCATTGCTATAACTCAGCGGCACCGCCTGGTTCACCGGGATCACCGTGGTGCGGCTGGCGTTGCTAAAGAGCGTGTAGGGAACGGTGTTGCTGAAATTGGGCAGCTTCAGGTTACGGGTCGTGGTGAAATTGTTGCCCTGATTAATGCTCATGCTCAGCGTGGTGCCCGGCGTACAGGCGAGATTAATCGAGGTGCTCTGCAGATAGCTGGCGTTGACGGTATTCGCCGCCACGCCAGACTGTGTACCGAAATTAAGCGTGCCAAAGACGCCGGTATTGGTACCGGATATCACGCAGCCTGCCACAATCGACGCGGTAACCTGGAAGGTGCTGGTTGGCAGACTCCAGGCGCTGATACTCCCTGTCAGCAGGGGCAGACCGCATGCGATCGTCAGGCAGGATCGCCAGAGAACCACCCGTATTTACCTGCGACAGCAGTTAATAGTTCACGGCAACGTTAATCGTGTCGGTATAGGTTCCGGCAGGGATCAGGGGGTTAAAGCCGCCGCCGACCACCCGGCCATAGATGGCGTAGTTGGTCCCCAGCGTCGGATCGGTAGTACCGCTGGCGGCGATAGGCGTATTGTTGGCGATCGCCGTGGTAAAGGAGGCATCACTGTAGAGGGTATAGGCGATGCCCTGCGCATTATCCGATCCCAGTACCAGATAACGCGGCGATGCAGAGGCGGTGCCGTAGATGGTCGCTGGCGCAGCATTGCTGCTGGTGACCACCACGTTGTAATCCTGACCGGTGGTGCAGCGCACAAAAATACCGTTACCAGCCGCACCGACCAGTGTGGCGTTCAGGGTATCGAACGTGGCTGCGCTGCTACCAAAGTTCAGGGTACCGAAGTTAACGCCCGCCGTAGCCGACTGGCCGTTCACCAGACAACCGGTGGTCAGGGTTAACGTGGCATTGATGGTTCCCGAGGTCGTCGCCGCCTGGATTAATGACGGAATAGCGACAGTTAATCCTGCAGCGGCAAACAGAAAAAGCTTGAGTTTCATAATATTTCCTTACGGATTATCCAGAGTCAGTGCTTTTTCACCCGGTGTTTATTAACGATTCAACCCAAAATAAAGGAAATAAAATAACAAGGTAGGCAGTGCCGCTATCTTAAGAAAAATATTAGACTTAAGAATGCTGATTTATATCAGTTTTACTTACTATAGATCAGTTAAAGCGTTACGCGAAGCCTTGCTATTTATTTTTGATTAATCAAAACGTCACTCCGGCCGATAACCCAGTAACAGCAAGGCGCGAAGACGAGGCGATAAAACAAAATTCTTTGTTTTTTCGGTATCTGGCATGCTTTCTGCTTCGGTGATATGTTCCTGTACCAATCAGACATAATAACGGTTTACCGGCTTGCTCTGCGGGCGGCTAATAAGATGCAGGTTATAAATGGCCAGCGTCGGCGGGCGCGTTTTGCCTGACCTTCAGGACCACAAAATATCGAAATTTAATCACTTTCACCCATCGGGTGTTTTCAGATCACTTATCAGACTGTACACAGCACCCGTTTCTCCGCGGGTGGTGAGGAGTTGCACATGTTGCCTGTCACCTGGGATAGCGTCCTGATCTGCGTTTCGCTGATCGTGGTGTTCATTGCCTCTTTTACAGCCCTGGATACCGCCGGACGAGTGGCGGTATCCCGTGGCTGGAGCGCCCGGTTCTGGCTGTTGGTGGGCGGCATAGCAATGGGGATTGGCGTCTGGGCAATGCACTTTATCGGGATGCTGGCGATGATGATGCCGATGATGATGCGCTATGACACGCGACTGACGATCCTCTCGCTGCTGGTGGCGATCCTGGCGTCTGTGCTGGCTTTTGGCCAGACGGTGGGTGGCCTGCATCTCACCCGCCAGCGGCTGCTGCGCGGCACGCTGATCCTGGGCGCGGGTGTGGTGGTCATGCACTATCTTGGTATGTATGCCCTGCTGATTGAACCGCAACCGGAGTGGAATGCGCTGCTGGTGGCGCTCTCTGTGCTGATTGCGTTTGCGGCCTCTGGCCTGGCGCTGTGGCTGGCCTTTCATCTGCGCCAGGGCGATCATCATCTGATGCTGATGCGCGGGCTGGCCTCTCTGGTCATGGGCATCGCCATCGCCGGTATGCACTATGTAGGTATGGCGGCAGCAGAGTTCAGCCACAGCAGTATGATGCAGCCGCACGGCGTCAGTAATGCGGGCCTGGCGGTGTGGGTAACGCTGATTACCCTGACTATTCTGGGTATCACTCTGCTGAGTTCGATGCTGGATGCGCAGCTGCGCGCCGCGCGTCTGGCGACCCGCCTCAATCGCGCTAACCAGGAATTGCGTCAGCTGGCGATGCATGACAACCTGACCACGCTGCCCAATCGTGTAATGCTGGAGCAGCAGCTCGATCTCGCCATTAAACAGGCGATGCTTAATGAGCATCGCTTTGCCGTGATCTATATGGATCTCGATGGCTTCAAAGCGGTCAATGACACATGGGGACATCACGTCGGTGACCGGTTGCTGGTGGCGGTGGCGGAACGGCTGTGCAGCCAGCTCAGCAACACGATGCTGCTGGTGCGTCTGGGGGGCGATGAATTTGTGCTGATGGCTGAGTGCGATATCAGCGCAGCCCGCCAGCTGGCGCAAAAACTGGTTAAAGTCATCAGTTCGCCGTTTGAACTTGACCGCTATGTGCTGCACGTTTCACTCAGCGCGGGCATTGCGATCTTTCCGCTGCACGGTCGCAACCGGCAGGAGCTATTGTTTAATGCTGATGCGGCGATGTATCACACCAAACACAGCGGACGAAACGGCTGGTGCCTGTTTGAACCAGCCATGAGCGCCGCGACGCAGCATCAGCTGGAGCTGGCGAACGATCTGTGGGAGGCGATAGAGCGCGAGCAGATGCGGCTATTCTATCAGCCGAAATTCTGTTCCGGCGGCACCAGGTTAATGGGATTTGAAGCGTTGTTGCGCTGGCAGCATCCGCAGCGCGGTTTACTGACGCCTGAGCTGTTTCTGCCGCGCGCCGAAAAAACCGGTCAGATTATTGCGCTGGGTAACTGGGTAATCGGGGAGGCCTGCCGTCAGCTCAGGCTATGGCACAGCCAGGGCCACAGTGACTGGACAGTATCGGTGAATCTCTCCGCGTTGCAGTTTCACCAGCGTGATTTGCTGACTATCCTGACGCAGGCCCTGGCGCGTAACCAGTTGCCAGGCAGCGCGCTGATGCTGGAGATCACTGAAGCGATTGCCATGCGCGATCCCGCTTTCAGCCAGCAGCGCATTCGTGAATTGCAGCAGGCGGGTGTCAGCGTCGCGATTGATAACTTCGGCATCGGCTATGCCAACCTGCTGCATCTCAAAGATCTGGATGCCAGTGAACTCAAAATTGATCGCAGCTTTATCAACTGCCTGCGGCCCGGCAGTGAAGATGCGACCGTAGTCAGCGCCATGCTGACCCTGGCGCAGAGCCTCAATCTGCGCATGGTGGCGGAAGGGGTGGAGACTGAAGAGCAGCAGCATTTGCTCACCAGCTTAGGCTTTGATGCGTTGCAGGGCTATCTGCTGGGCAAGCCAACGCCAGCGGACCGGGTTGAGGCGCTAAGTTTTCCCTCACTGCGACAGCCGGTGGCGTCACTGTCCGGCTGATAGCGCTGACAGCAACGATAGATTTCATCACTCAGAATGAGTGGAAGGATGCAGGGTTCGCGGCTCATTAACCGCCGGGCTGTGCCGATAACTAAGAGAATAATTTTAAAAAACCTCTGCCCAACCACAAGCTCTGCTTTCGCGGGAATGCACTATGTTAGCGACCTCATACGACTCTTTTATCGTCATCGTCTCCGTTCTTGTCGCGATGCTGGCTTCGTTCACCGCCTTAGATATGGCGGGACGGGTGGTGCATTCAACCGGCAAAGTTGCGCTGGTCTGGCTGTTCGGCGGCGGTTTTTCCATGGGCATCGGCATCTGGGCGATGCACTTTATCGGCATGCTGTCGATGAACATGGAGATGGTCATGAGCTACAACGCCGGGCTCACCGCCTTCTCTGCGGCCATCGCTGTCTGTGCGTCGATATTTGCGCTGTGGCTGGTCTGCAATGGCGATCTGCCTTTGCCGCGTCTGGCGGGCGGCGCGCTGATCCTCGGCAGCGGCGTAGTCGCGATGCACTACACCGGCATGGCGGCGCTGATGTTCTCCCCCGGTATCGTCTGGAAATGGGGCTGGGTGGCACTGTCGGTAGCGATCGCCCTGGCCGCCTCTGGCACCGCGCTGTGGCTGGCGTTTAACCTGCGGGAAGGACAGACCAGCCGGGTCACCCTGCTGCGCATTGGCGCATCGGTGGTGATGGGCTGTGCTATTGCCGGCATGCACTATACCGGCATGATGGCGGCAGAGTTTCCCGTCCACAGTCATCCGGTCGGGCAGGGCGTCAACAGCAACTGGCTGGCGATTCTGGTCACGGTGGTCACTATTTCGATTCTGGGCATTACCTTACTGGTGTCGATGCTGGATGCTCGGATGCAGGCGCGTACCTCGATTCTCGCCAGTTCGCTGGCTGAAGCCAATCGCGAGCTGGCACAGCTGGCGCTGCACGACAACCTGACGCGGCTGCCCAACCGCATCCTGCTGGAGGATCGGCTGGAGCAGGCGATTAACAAAGCGAACCGTGAGCAGAGGCAGTTTGCCCTGATGTTTATGGACCTCGATGGGTTTAAGGCGGTCAACGACGCGTTCGGGCACCACATTGGCGACAGTCTGCTGGTCGGCGTGACCGAGCGCATGAGCGAGCAGATGACCGGCTACTTCACGCTGGCGCGGCTCGGCGGTGATGAGTTTGTGCTGCTGGTGGAGATCGACGATCCCAATGATGCGGCGGCCATCGCCGATAAGCTGGTCAAAGCGGTGGATCGTCCGTTTGATATCTCACGCTATGAGCTGGTGGTATCGCTGAGTCTTGGCATCGCGGTCTATCCCGGCGATGGCGTGGATGAGCGCGAACTGATGTTCAACGCCGATGCGGCGATGTACCACACTAAAAATAATGGCCGTAACGGCTACACCTTCTTTCAGCCTTCTATGAACATTCAGGCCCAGAGCCAGCTTCAGCTGAATAACGATCTCTGGCAGGCGCTGGATCATGATGAACTGCGCCTGTTCTATCAGCCAAAATATTGCGCGCCGAGCGGTCCGATTCTCGGTTTTGAGGCGCTGCTGCGCTGGCAGCATCCGCAGCGCGGCCTGCTGTCGCCCGATAAATTTCTGCCAATGGCAGAAAAGACCGGAATGATTGTCAATATCGGCAACTGGGTAATCCATGAAGCCTGTCGCCAGCTGCGCCAGTGGCATCTGCAGGGCCATCCGCACTGGTCGGTGGCGGTGAACCTGTCGGCGTTGCAGTTTGAGCAATCTAATCTGGTGAAGACGGTGGTGGATGCGCTGGAAAAACATCAGATTCTGGCCGAACTGCTGACGCTGGAGGTGACGGAAACCACCGCGATGCGCGATCCCGATGAGAGCGTGCGTATTCTGACTGAGCTGACCCAGCTCGGGGTGAAAGCTTCAATTGATGACTTTGGCACTGGCTACTCCAGCCTGCTCTATCTGAAACGGCTACCGGCCAGTGAACTCAAGATTGACCGGGCCTTTGTGAACGAGCTGCAGCATCACACAGAAGATGCCACCATCGTGTCGGCGATAGTGGCGCTGGCGCAGTCGCTGCAATTGAAAGTGGTGGCCGAAGGCGTTGAAACCGCTGAGCAGCAGGCCTTCCTGACCAGCCTGGGCTGTAATACGCTGCAGGGCTATCTGCTGGGCAAGCCGGTTCCCCCGGAGCGGGTGCCGGAGCTGGCTGATTATGTGGTGGCAGAAATTGAAGAGGCAATTGCGGAAGTGAGTCTTAATGCCGAAGCCGAAGCCGAAGCCGAAGCCGAAGCCGAAGCCGGGCAGCCGCTGACGCCGCAGGTCGCTGTGATCTGACCTGCCTGAAGCCGTGAAGAATCAGCGCAATCGGATAAAGCGATTCGCGCCGCCTGTCATTGGTCGCCGTGCGTGGTAAAGTCTCGCGGTCAGACTATTCACGGTCAAACAAGGAGAGGTCACCCGTGGCGAAATACCAGCGATTGATGGATGAGATTCAGCAGCAGATAGAGGCCGGCATCTGGCTGCCGGGCACCCGTCTGCCGTCATTGCGTCAGCAGGTCGCGCAACAGGGCGTCAGCCTGATGACGGTGCTGCATGCCTATGAGTTGCTGGAGAGTCAGGGCTGGATCGTCTCTCGTCCACAGTCGGGTTACTACGTTGCACCGCGTGCCTTAGCACCCGCACCGCTGAGCGTGGCGATCAGTGAACAGGTCGATATCAACGACTTTGTGTTTGATGTGCTGCAGGCCACGCGCGATCCGGCCATCGTGCCGTTTGGCTCCGCCTTTCCCGATCCCGCACTCTTTCCGCAGCGCCAGCTGATGCGCTCGCTGGCTAACGTCTCTCATCATCTGACCCCAACCGATGCGCTGCACAATCTGCCGCCCGGCAACGCCACACTGCGACAGCTGCTGGCGCAGCGCTATGCGCGTCAGGGCATCACCCTGTCGCCGGATGAAATTGTCATCACCAGCGGGGCGCTGGAGGCGCTGAACCTCAGTCTGCAATCTCTGACCGAGCCGGGTGATTATGTGGTGATTGAACAGCCGAGTTTTTATGGCGCGCTGCAGGCGATAGAGCGGCTTAAGCTCAAGGCGCTGGCGATTCCGGTTGATGCCAGAAATGGCATCGACCTCGTCCAGCTGGAGGAGGCCCTGCAGCGCTGGCCGGTGAAAGCCTGCTGGCTGATGACCACCCTGCAGAATCCGCTGAGCGTAACCTTAACGCCGGAACGCAAACAGCAGCTGGTCGCACTGCTGGCGCGTTATCAGGTGCCGATGATTGAAGATGATGTCTATGCCGAACTCTGGGCGGGTGATGCGCCGCCGCTGCCGGCGAAAGCCTGGGATCGCCAGGGGAACGTGCTGCACTGCGGCTCATTTTCAAAGTCGCTGGTGGCAGGATTTCGGGTCGGCTGGGTCGCGGCGGGACAGCATGCGCAGCGTATTCAGCGGCTGCAACTGATGAGCACGCTCTCTACCAGTGCGCCGATGCAGCTGGCGCTGGCCGATTTTCTTGCCACGCGGCGTTACGACACCCATCTGAAGCGGCTGCGGCAGATTCTGGCGAAGCGACAGCAGATGGTGCGCCAGGCGTTAATGAAGGTGCTGCCGCCGCAGGCCACGGTCAGCGAAGCGCGTGGCGGCTATTTTCTCTGGGTGACGCTGCCGGAAAGCATCAATACGACCCGGCTCTATCAGCGGGCGCTGGCTCAGGGGATCAGTATTGCACCGGGGCAGCTATTTTCGGCAGGTGAGCAGTTCAGGCACTGCTTCAGGTTAAATACCGCCTGGCCGTGGGATAGTCGGGCCGAGGCGGCAATCGTGAAGCTGGGTCAGCTGATGGCGGAAGGGCAGGCGGATTAAACCCGCGCCGCTTCCTGATGGCCCCAGGTCAGGTAGTAGACATCATAGAAGTCGACTTCCCCTTTTTGCGTCAGCAGACGCTGGATACCGCTCTTCACGCGTTCTGGTGTCTCAGGCAGCGACAGAATGCGTGAGATTGCCTGTTCGCGCACCGGCTGAATGTAATACCACTCGCCGTTGTAGCAAACGCGCAGATCGAGGGCATCGATATCTTCAAAGCGATATTTCGGGTTGATATCCAGCAGCATCAGCACACTCATCACCAGCACAAACACGGTGGCAAACCAGAAGGCGGGCCAGCCGAGCATCTCGGTGGTGAAAATCAGCGCCACGCACAGGCCGTAGCAGAGGTACATTACTGCCCAGAGACCAGGGTGGTTCTTCAGAAACGAGAGGCTGAAACGCGGCAAATTGTCGCGACGTTCTTCGCGGTTAAGCAGGGCGATCTCGTCAATCAGGATTTGTTTAATAGCGTCCATTTGTTACCTCACTGTCATCTGTTAGCTATTACAACAGATAACAGTCAAGCATATCAGAAACAGATCTGTGCTTTTTTTATATAACAGTTTATACGACAGTGACCGGGGCGTCGGGCTGCTGCGCCTTTAGACTTCCCGCCTGACATTTTGCAACACTTTGCCGCAGTAAGAACCGCTACCCTCTGTCGCGCAGGCACACTCCGACCCTATAGTTAACGACACATTTGGCTTTAGTCAGCAATATCAGTCAATTATATCAATTGTGTCGTCTGGCGCACATTGCATTGTGCCGCGGGTTTGCCACACTTAGAAAAACATCGGAGAACCTGTATGCGTGCCTCATCCTCCAGTCTGCTATTAATGATGTCCTTTGCCGCTGGCACCTTCTCGGCCGGGGCCTCTGACAATCCTCAGCATCTGATGCTTGCCAGCCCGTCGGGCGGTGTACCCAATAACCCGTTACCTCTGATTATCTGGCCGCGCGTGGTGCCGGAAGAGGAGGAGATCGCCGCGTGGTTTGAGAAAACCTTTGAGGAGAACGGCTGGCCTCCCGCCTGGCGCTATCCGATCTTCCCATACACCCATTATCATCCTAATACCCATGAACTGCTGGGCGTCGCTGAAGGCTGGGCGGAAGTGCTGTTTGGCGGCGACAGTGGCCGCATGGTGACCCTGCGCGCAGGCGATGCGGTCCTGATTCCGGCGGGTGTCGGCCATCGGCAGGTCAGCGCCAGCGAAGATTTTATGGTGATAGGTGCCTATCCGCACGGGATGTCGCCGGAGACGCTGCGCGATGAGCCCGCGAAGCTGAAAATGGCCCAGGAGCAGGTGAAAAAAGTGCCGTTGCCGACGCAGGACCCCTTTACCGGCAAAGAGGGCGCATTAACCGAGATCTGGCAGCCGATTGCGGCGCTCACCGCCCAGCAGTAAGCCACGGGGCGAGCACGCCCCGATGCCGCTCCGCCAGCCCGGCTTTCGCGTCCCGTAAGCCTGGCTGTCACCGGGCTGTCATCAAACTGTCGTAGCGTTTTGCCCAGCATGTTAACGGCAAAGGCAGAGTAAGATGGCGGCAATATCGTTAACCGGACTGAGCAAAGCGTTCGGCGCCCAGCCGGTACTGGACGCGATTTCGTTACAGATTAATCAGGGCGAGTTTGTCGCCGTTCTTGGGCCTTCTGGCTGCGGCAAAACCACCCTGCTGCGCCTGCTGGCCGGCTTTGAAACGCTCGACAGCGGTGAAATCCGCATCGGTGAACGCCAGGTTGCCGCAGACGGGCTGCACCTGCCGCCGGAAGCCCGCGAGCTCGGCGTAGTGTTCCAGAACTACGCTTTGTGGCCGCATATGACGGTCGCGGAGAACGTCGGCTACAGCCTGAAGGTGAACGGTGTGGCGCGCGCAGAACGCGAACTGCGCACCACCCAGGCCCTGACGCTGGTCGGGCTGGATCGCTTCGCCGACCGCCGACCCGCCGATCTCTCCGGTGGTCAGCGCCAGCGCGTGGCGCTGGCTCGCTGCCTGGTGGCACGGCCGACGCTGGTGCTGCTGGATGAGCCGCTGGCTAACCTTGATGTCCATCTGCGCGCCACCATGGAAGAGGAGTTCCGCCGCTTCCATCGCCACAGCGGCGCCACCTTACTCTATATCACCCACGATCAACGCGAAGCGATGGCACTGGCCGACCGCATCGTGGTGCTCGAACACGGCAGAGTGATGCAGTTCGCCAGCCCGCAGACCCTGTGGCGCGAACCGGCTAATGAGATGGTGGCGACCTTTATTGATGAGGGGCGGGTGCTGCCGGTCAGCGACATTGAGCCGCTCGATCCGGGTCAGGCAACCGCCACGCTCTGCGGGCTGCGGGTTTTGCTGCGCTGCTCGCCTCACCAGCGCCCGCTGCCGCACGGCAAAGCCAGCTTCCACAGCGTCAGTTTTCACCTCGCCACTGAGGGAGAGCGGCAGTTTGCCGCCCGCGTTGAGCGCATTATCTTTCGCGGTGGCTACCATCAGATCAACCTTCGACCGCTTAATCAACCGGATGTCAGCCTGTCGCTGACGCTTAATGATGCTGCATTACTGGCGGTTGATGACACCGTCGGCGTCGCCGTCGATGACGGCTGGATTCTTCCTGCATAAAGGGTTTCAGAAACCATGAAAACGGCTTTTCGTACTCCGCTTCACGCGCTGTTGTTGCTATCGAGCCTGGCGGCCTCAACCCTGTTGCAGGCGGCCGACGCGCCCGGCGGCAAGCTGGTGGTTTACACGTCGCAGGCACCTGAAATTGCGCAACAGACCATCGATGCGTTTAAGGCCGCGTATCCGGCGGTGGAGGTGGAGTGGACCCGCAACGGCACCACTCAACTGATGAACGTGCTGCGCACGGAGATGATGAGCGGCCAGGTCAAACCCGATGTGCTGCTGGTGGCCGACGCGATCAATCTGGGCGCGCTCAAGAAAGAGGGGCAGCTCTATTCATATCCGGCCGCCCCGGTCAGCCACCTGAAGCCTGCCTATTACGATGTGGATAAAACCTTTTTCGGCACCAAAATTATCGCCACGGTGATCGCCTATAACACCCAGCGTGCGAAGCCAGTCAGTAGCTGGAAAGCGCTGGCAGTAGAAGAAAACAGAGGCCAGATTGCGGTCCCCAGTCCCCTCTATTCCGGTGCGGCGCTCTATAAGCTGCATACCGATATCCATACCCCGTCGATTGGCTGGGCGTTCTATCAGCAACTGGCCGCCATCGGCATTGCGCCACAGGGCGGCAATGGACCGGCGCTGAAAGCGGTTGCCAGCGGCATGGATAAGTATGGCGTGATCACAGATGCCGATATTATCCGCGCCAAAAAGCAGGGATCGCCCATCGATCTGGTTTATCCGCAGGAGGGCGTCTCCTATGTGACCGAGCCGGTGGCGATCATGAAGTCGGCGCATAATCTGCCGGCCGCCAAAGCCTTTGTTGATTTCATGCTGTCGGAAGCGGGACAGCAGCTGGTGGCGAAGCAGGGCAACCGGCCGGTCGATGCCCGCGTGGCGGCACCCGGTGGCTTTGCGCCGATTGAGCAAATCACGCTGCTGACGCCGGATGTGGCACAAGCGGTGGCCGAGGATGCTCAGGTCCGCGAAACCTTTACTGAACTGTTTGGCGGCTGATCGTGAGCGTGCTGGGCAACGAATGGCGAAGAGGCCAGGCCGCAAGGCATCGCAGATGGCGGGCGGAACCGCTGGTGCTGGGCGTACTGGTGCTGGTGATCGGCCTGCTGTCGGTGGCACCCTTTGCCCGGCTGATGGGAACCGCGCTGGCACCGGATGGCATACTGGATAGCGATCGCCTGCTGAGATTGCTGACCAGCCGGCGGGTGCTCAGTGCCACGCTGAATACCCTGGCGATCGGCATCAGCGCGACGTTGCTGTCGCTGCTGCTGGGAACAGTGGCCGCCTGGCTGGTGGCGCTCACCGATTTGCGTGCCAAAGCGGCCTGGGTATTTGCCTTTATCCTGCCGCTGATGATCCCGCCGCAGGTGACTGCGCTGGCCTGGATACAGGCGCTGGCACCGGGCAGTCTGCTGGCCACAGCGGTGAATGCGCTGGGCGGGACGTGGCTGGCACCCGGTCAGCAACCGCTCTATTCCGCGACCGGCATGGTACTACTGCTGGGTCTGCACAATGCGCCGCTGGTGTTCCTCACGGTGCGGGCTGGCCTGCGTCGACTCCCCGCCGAACTGGTGGAGGCGGCCCGTATCAGCGGCGCATCACCCCGGCAGATTCTGTTCACGGTGATCCTGCCGCTGGCGCGCCCCGCGATCTTCGCCGGGGCGGCGCTGGCGTTTGTCGCTGCGGTCGGGAATTTCGGTATCCAGGCGATGCTGGGTATTCCGGCGCGGGTGCCGACGCTGATTACGCTGGTTTATCAGCAGCTCAATACCCTCGGCCCCGGTGCGCTGCCCAATACCGCCGTCTACTCGATGCTGATTGCGCTGATCACCCTCGCCGGGATGCTGATTAGCGGCTGGCTGGGCGGACGACGCGATGTCCGGGTCAGCGGATCGCCACGACCCTGGCACCAGCCGCTGCGGCGCGCGCGACTGCCGGGCGAAATCATCGCCTGGCTGTGGATGGTGATCACCTTGCTGCTGCCGCTCAGCGCCTTGCTGACCACCGCCTTAACCCGCGGTTTCGGTCAGGCTCTGAACTGGCAAACCCTGACGCTGGAGAATTTTCAGCAGGCGCTGTGGGGCTATCCGGCGATACGGCAGGCGTTCTTTACCAGCCTGTGGCTCACCGGCCTGACGGCGCTGCTGCTCAGCGTCATGGCACTGTTCCTGGCTTTCTTTCTCAGCTGGCATCGTACCCGGCTGGTGCGGGGGCTGGGATTCGCCAGCGAGCTGACCTATGCGCTGCCCGGCATTGTCACCGGCGTGGCGGCGATGCTGTTTTTCCTGCGGCCACTGCCGCTGCTGGAATTTTCTCTTTACGGAACGGTGTGGATTATTCTCGCGGCCTATCTGGCCAACTTCCTGGCGCTGGTGTTAAGGCCGACGCTGGCCGGGTTCGCGCAAATCGAACCGTCACTGGATGAGGCGGCGCGCTTATGCGGCGCGGGTCTGATGCGGCGGATGACTGACATCCTGCTGCCGCTGGCGGCACCTTCTGTGCTGGCCGGTGCGTTGCTGGTGTTCCTCACCGCGCTGAATGAAATACAGGTTTCAGTGCTGCTGGTTACCGCGCAAACCCAGACGCTTGGCCCGACCATTATTTTCCTGGACGAAGGCGGATCGGCGCCGCTGGCGGCGGCGGTCGGATGCCTGATGATTGGGATCGTGCTGGGCTTAATGCTACTGGCCTCACGACTGACGCGCCGTCTGCCGCAGGGAGTCCTGCCATGGCAAGCCTGACGGTGATCAGCGGCGTCGGCGGAAAACTGCCGGCCGCTTTCCTGCTGGAGATAGAGGGATACCGTCTGTTATGGGATTTAGGTGCCGGGCCGGAGCCGGGCGTCCGGCCCGCAATGGACGCCATCGGCCAGGTCGATGCGCTCTGCCTGACCCATTCCCATGTGGATCACGCGGCGGCGCTGGATAGCTGGGCCGACATCGGTTCACCGCCGGTCTATGCCAGTGAGATTACCTGGCAGCAGCTGGGTGAGGCTGGCGTTCCGGCTCAGGCGCGACGCATCCTGCCATTGCGCGGCCAGTGCGCGCTGGGGCCGCTGAATCTCTTTACCGGTCGCAGCGGGCATTCGCCGGGATCGATCTGGTTTCATCTGCCAATTGCGGGTGGCATCACCTATATGGGCGACTGGAGTCGCGAATCGCTGCTGTTGCCGTTTGATTGCCCGCCACGCGCACGGCTGTTGATTACCGATGGTTCCTATGGCGACCGCAATCAGCGACTGGCGCAGCAGATCGACGCGCTGGCCCTGGCGGCACAAGGGGGCGCCGTGGTCACCGCGCCGCTGCACGGGCGCGGCCCTGAGATGGCGCTGCAGCTCAGCGCTCGCGGGCTGCCGGTGGTGATGTGTCCCCAGGTGCGCGAAGAGGTGGCGCAGTTGCTGGCGCTCAACAGCCTGCCCGCCGCGGCGATGCTGGCGCTGGCCCGGTTATTGCGCGTCGCAACACCCGACCGCTGGCGACCGGATACGGTTATTGTCGCGGCGGATGCGGTGGCTGACAGCGGGCTGGCGGCGCAGCTCAGCCATCAGCCCGACTTTCGTCTGATCTTCAGCAGTCACGTTTCCAGCGGCACCCGTGCCTTTGAGATGCTGCAATCCGGCATGGCACGCTGGCTGCCGTGGAATGTGCATCCGCCGCTCGACGATCAGCTGGCGCTGATCAGACAGACGGCGGCCCAGAAAGTGATCCCGGCGTTTGTCGCGCCGCAAGAGTGCCAGCAGCTGATGAGCCAAAGTCCGGCAATGCTCTGCTGGCAGCACCGTTATTCGCTCTCCTCGCGCTGGGAGCGGGTCGCCTGACGCGCCGCCACCGCGGAGTCATTGAACATTTACTCGCCGCTGCCGATAAACCCCCTATAAACACTGATTAATCTTCTTAATGCGCTTGTCATCTCAGCTCTTTTCGGCTGTAGTCTGCGCACGCTATTAAGAACATTCCTAAGCCGTCATCCGGCTACAGAGCAGCAGGCTAATCACAATGGATAATAACTCTGAGGTCATCTATCGCATGCTGGTACAAAGCGTGAATGATTACGCCATCACTATGCTAAAACCTGACGGTATCATCGGCAGCTGGAATCAGGGTGCTCAGCGCACGATAGGCTATACGCCAGACGAGATGATTGGCTGTAGCTTCGCCCTGTTGTATAGCGAAGAAGATCGCCGCCAGGGCCTGCCGCAGCGTGGACTGGATATGGCTGCCACTGCCGGACACCATGAAAGCGAAGGCTGGCGCTATCGCAAAGATGGCAGTGCTTTCTGGGCGCATGAGACGATCGACCCGATACGCAATGACGCCGGTCTGCTGGTGGGATACGCCTGTATTAGCCGCGACTGTACTCAGCAGCAGGAGCAGCAGCGCAAAGAGCGGGAGCAGGAGATGCGCTTCCGCCTGCTGGTGGAGGGCGTTACCGATTACGCTATCTATATGCTCGATCATGACGGCAACGTGGTGAACTGGAATGCCGGGGCACAGCGCGCCAAAGGCTATGTGGCGGAAGAGATTGTCGGCCAGCATTTTTCCCGCTTTTACAGCGCCCAGGATCGCCTGAACCGTGTCCCGGAGCAGAACCTGCAAACCGCTTATCGCACCGGCCGCTTTGAAGATGAGGGCTGGCGCTACCGCAAAGATGGCAGCGCCTTCTGGGCGCATGTGGTGATCGACACGATCCGCGACGATCAGGGTAAGCTGCTGGGCTACGCTAAAATCACCCGCGACTGCACCGAACAGCAGCGCGTCCGCAGTCAGCAACGGGAGCAGGAGCAGCGTTTCCGTCTGCTGGTAGAAGGGGTCACCGATTACGCCATCTATATGCTCGATGTCGATGGCGTGGTGGTGAACTGGAATGCCGGTGCGCAGCGTGCCAAAGGGTACAAAGCGGATGAAGTGGTGGGTCAGCACTTCTCGCTGTTTTACAGTTCCCAGGAGCGGCTGAACCGCATCCCGGAAGCGAATCTCGGTATCGCGCTTAAGACCGGCCGTTTTGAAGATGAGGGCTGGCGCTACCGCAAAGATGGCAGCGCCTTCTGGGCGCATGTGGTCATCGACGCGATCCACGATGATGACGGCAAGCTGGTTGGCTTCGCTAAGATCACCCGCGACCGCACGGAACGCCGTGAGCAGGAGCAGCAGGTGCTGCGCGCCCGGGATCTGGCTGAAGCCCAGAGCACCCAGAAAACCGCGCTCTCTAAATTCCTGGATAATATCATCGCCAACATTCCCTCCTGCGTGATTGTGGAAGATGCGATCACCCGCGAGATCCTGCTGGTTAACGACCGCACTCAGCAGCTGTTTGGCCTGTCGAAATCGCTGATCGTCAACAAGCGCCCGCACGAATGCATGTCGCCCGAACTCAGCGATTACTTTAATAATCTGGCGGATGTTGCGCTGCGCAGTGAGGGCATGCATGAGCGTGAGCAGTTGCTGATGACCGCCAGCGGCGAACGCATTCTGCATACCCGCGCCACCGCGATTAACGGTCAGGATGCGCGACGTAACTACCTGATGCTCTTGGTGGAAGATGTCACTGACCAGCGCGCCGCTGATGCCCGTATTCACCATATGGCGCACCACGACAACCTCACCAGCCTGCCGAACCGCATTCTGTTCCGCCAGCGTCTGAGTGAAGCCTTGCGCACTGCCGGTCAGATACAGCGCCAGACTGCCGCGCTCTGCCTTGATCTCGATAACTTCAAAAATGTGAACGATGCGCTGGGCCATCAGATTGGCGACGAGTTGCTGCGCAGTGTGGCTAAGCGTCTGCGTAACGCGCTGCGTGACCAGGATACTCTGGCGCGTATCGGAGGCGATGAGTTCGCCATCGTGCTGCCTTCGGTGGCCAGTAATGAAGAGGCGAGCATTGTGGCGCAGCGCCTGATTGAGGCGATTCGCCCGCCGGTCAACGTTGAAGGCCATAATCTGTCGGTCGGGCTCAGCGTGGGTATTGCGCTCAGCACCACCATTACCAATACGCCGGAGCAGCTGCTGCGCTGTGCGGACATGGCGCTTTATGAAGCCAAACGTAACGGCCGCAACCGCTATGAGCATTTCACGCTGGAGATGGACGATGTGGCGCGCAGTCGACGCCTGATAGAAAACGATCTGCGCGATGCGATTAGCGGCGGGCATCTGCGGCTCTACTATCAGCCCATCACCAACGGCGATAACCGCACCATCATTGGCTATGAGGCGCTGATGCGCTGGCATCATCCGATTCGCGGGCTGATCATGCCCAACGACTTCATCCCGATCGCTGAAGAGACCGGCCTGATTCATATGCTGGGGGCGTTTGCACTCTACGAAGCCTGTCGCGAAGCGGCGAGCTGGGAAGGGGAGCAGTCGGTCTCGGTCAACCTCTCACCGCTGCAGTTTAAAAACAGCTCGCTGGTGCCGGTGGTGGAAGGCGCGCTGAAAGAGTCGGGTCTCGATCCGGCACGGCTGGAGGTTGAGATCACCGAATCAGTGCTGCTGGATGATTCGCTGGGTAATATCCGTACCCTGCAAAATCTCAAGGCGCTGGGCGTGCAGATTGCGCTGGATGATTTCGGCACCGGCTATTCGTCGCTGAGCTATCTGCGATCTTTCCCGTTCGACAAAATCAAAATCGACAAATCCTTTATCAATGATATGGGTGACAGCCGCGAGGCGCTGGCGATTATCCGCGCCATCACCGGCATGAGTCGCAGTCTTGATATCCAGATTACTGCCGAAGGGGTGGAGAGCGATGAGCAGTTCGCTAAGCTGCGCGATGAGGGCTGTACCCTGTTCCAGGGCTTCCTGTTCGGACGGCCTCAGCCGTCGGAACTGCGGCTGAAAACGCTGGGTTAATCCATACCGTGTTAATCATAGAGGCCATGCTGCTGGACCGGCGCATGGCTGAGATTATCGCGAATGCGCCGCACCGACTCGCGCACCACCAGCCTGCCATTCAGCAGCAGGCTGCCGGTGGGCGTGCCGGGATTCAGTCGCATCTCCTGCAACATTCTCACTGCCGCTGCGCCCAGCTCATCACGCGGCACCTGCACCGAGGTCAGCGGAATATCGTGGATAGCGGCCAGGTTAAAGCCATCCATACTCATCACCGAAATATCCTGCGGCACCCGCAGACCGGCCTGCTCCAGCGCAGTGACGGCGCCCGCCGCAATATAATCACCGCTGGCGAGAATTGCGGTCGGGCGCAGCGCATCAGGGCAGTGGCGCAGATATTCACTCAGCCGCTCCGCCGCTTCATTGCTGCTGAAGCTGTTCAGGGTCAGCAGATGCTGGCGGCTGTCAAACCGCAGGTTCATGGCATGCCAGGCGTCGCGCACCCCCTGCAATCGCTGCTCCATGGTGTAGCGGCGTAAGCAATGCAGCGACAGGATCTGCCGGTGTCCCTGCTCAAACAGATAGCGCGCTGAGAATTCACCAATCAGCTGATGATGGGGCGAGACCGAAGGCAGACGCATTCGGCGATCGCGGGCGTTAATCAGCACGCAGGGTTTGTTCATCTCCGCCGCCAGTTGATGAATATGCTCATCATCAATGCCGATCAGTAGTGCCGCTTCGGTCTGCTGCATCTTGTCGATAAACAGCGCGGCATCACTTTCCACCTCCTCCAGCGGGCAGTAGCGCAGCCGCACCTCATGCGGCTCCACCGCCTGGCTGATCCCCTGAATCACTTTGTAGTAGAAGATGTCACTGCGTACATCAAAGGCGCGCGGCGGGGCAAAAACCATCAGGTTATTCAGCAGCAGGCGACCACTGTGCAGGTTGTTTAGCACGCCCTGTTGCTGCGCCACGGCCAGCACTTTGTCACGGGTGGCAGGCCGGGTATTGGCTTTACCCGCCAGCACCCGCGACACCGTACTGATGGAGACGCCGCTGAGTGCCGCAATCTCGCTTACTTTCAGCCTTTGTTTCATTCTGTGATCGCCTTCAAATCTGCTGATGAAAAATTTTTCATAACCTGCTGAATCGCGTCAGATAAGCGTTTCAGTGCCATTTTCTGGCGGGATTCAGCCTGCCATGAAAAGCGTTGCAAAAAAGTGTCTGTACCCACGTTTCGCACTTTTCTAAGTTCGTTACAGGACACGCGGTACGCCAGCAGGCGGTGTGCGTCATCAATGGCAATCAGGAGTGGCACAATGAGCCTCGAATCAACAACCAAACCCATCAGTGCATCCCGCACGGTGCGCGTGATTAAAAATTTACGCTGGTGGATGCTGGGAATGTTCCTGCTGGGTGTAACCGTCAACTACATCACCCGCAACTCGCTCGGCATTCTGGCACCGGAACTTAAAAACAGTCTGCACATGACGACCGAACAGTACTCCTGGGTGGTGGCGGCGTTTCAGCTGGCCTATACCCTGTTTCAGCCAATCTGCGGCTGGCTGATCGATGTGATCGGACTGAAGATGGGCTTCCTGATCTGCGCGCTGATCTGGTCGGTGACCTGTCTGCTGCACGCCGGTGCGGGAAGCTGGCTGCATCTGGCATTGCTGCGTTTTGTCATGGGCGCCTCTGAGGCGGCGGCAACGCCAGCTAACGCCAAAGCGATCGGTGACTGGTTTCCGAAAAAGGAGCGCCCGGTCGCGGCGGGCTGGGCGGGCGTCGGCTTTTCGATTGGTGCCATGCTGGCGCCACCGATTATCTATGTCGCGCACATAACGTTTGGCTGGCAGGGCGCCTTTCTGCTGACCGGCGGGCTGGGCCTGCTGTGGGTTGCACTCTGGTGGTGGGGCTATCACTCGCCTGAGAGCCATCCTCGTCTCTCTGATGAAGAGCGGGCCTTTATTAATCAGGACAACGAAGCGATCGGGGAAAAACTGCCGTTCTTCACCGCGCTGAAAGTGATTGGTAAAGAGAAGAAATTCTACGGCATCGCCATCCCGGCTTTTCTGGCCGAACCGGCCTGGGCGGTCCTGAGCTTCTGGGTGCCGCTCTATCTGGCCAATGAGCGCGGCATGGATCTCAAGCAGATCGTGATGTTTGCCTGGCTGCCGTTTCTGGCCGCCGACCTCGGCAGCGTTGCCAGCGGCTATCTGACCAAAATCTATGTGCGCTGGTTTGGTCTCACCCGCGTCAATTCGATTGTCGCCAGTTCGGTGACCGGCGCACTGCTGATGGTCTCACTGGCGCTGATGACGCTGGTAAAAGATCCCTGGCTGGCGATCGCCCTGATCTCCGTCGGTGGCTTCGGCCATCAGGTGATCTCCTGCATGCTGAGCGCGCTGGTGGTGGAGCGTTTTGATCGCCGCCAGATGGCCACGGTCAACGGCATGCGCGGCTCCTGCGCCTGGATCGCCAGCTTTATCTTCTCGCTGATTATCGGTGTCACCGCCGATACCATCGGCTTCAATCCGCTGTTTGTGGCGATGGGCTTCTTTGACCTGATTGGTGCCGTTTTCCTGGTGATGCTGGTCGCCGAACGCCGCCAGCGCCCTGCTAACCCATAAGGATATCGCGATGAAAACCCTGAAGAACTGGACGCTGCATCAGCAGGCCGATCACTTTGTTGAACTCAAGGTTGAAGATCGTCACTTCCTGCGGCTTTACGTGCTGGAGGATAAGCTGATGCGCGTGCTGCTGAAGCGCGACGGTGAGCTGGCGCTGAACCGCACCTGGAGCATTGCCCCTGTCAGCGACGTGCCCTGGCAGGGGCGGGATCGTGAGGCGCTGGATGGCTTTACGCTGCCGGCATTTAAGGTTGAACACGATGCGCAGCAGTTGTGCATCAGCACGCAACGGCTGCGTGTCACGGTGCATCAGCCGCTCTGCCTGAGCTGGGAGCAGTTTGATGGTGAGAGCTGGCAGCCGCTGGCCGCCGACCGTCACACCGGTGCCTATCTGCTCAATGCGCACGGTGATGGAGTCGAGCACTATCAGCGTCGCCAGCCGCAGGATCGGGTTTATGGCCTGGGCGAGAAGAGCGGCGACCTGAACCGCGTTAACCGCCGTTTTGAGATGCGTAATCTGGACGCCATGGGCTACAACGCCGCCAGCACCGATCCGCTCTATAAACATATTCCGTTTACCCTGACGCAGCGCGATGGCGTCAGTTTTGGCCTGTTCTATGACAACCTGAGCAGCAGCTGGCTCGATCTGGGGAATGAGCTGGATAACTACCATCTCCCTTATCGTCGCTACCGCGCCGAGGCGGGCGATCTCGATTACTACATGATGCTGGGCCCGACGCTGCTCGACGTCACCAAAGCCTTTGTGCGTCTGACCGGTCGCACCCTGTTTCAGCCGAAGTGGAGCCTGGGTTACAGCGGGTCCACCATGCACTACACCGACGCGCCCGACGCACAACAGCAGCTGCAATCCTTTATCCGTCTGTGTCGCGAGCATGAAATTCCCTGCGACTCGTTCCAGCTCTCATCGGGTTACACCTCGATTAACAACAAGCGCTACGTCTTCAACTGGAACTACGACAAAGTCCCGAATCCCAATGCGCTGAGCGACGCGTTTCATACTGCCGGAATGAAGCTGGCGGCCAACATCAAGCCCTGCCTGCTGCAGGATCATCCGCGCTATCAGGAAGTGGCCGCGCAGGGGCTGTTTATTCGTGACTCTGAGCAGGATCGTCCTGAGCGTTCGGTGTTCTGGGACGATGAAGGCTCGCACCTCGACTTCACTCATCCGCAGGCGGTGCGCTGGTGGCAGGAAAATGTCACCCGGCAGCTGCTGGAAAAGGGCATCGATTCTACCTGGAATGACAACAACGAATATGAGGTGTGGGATGGCGAAGCGCGCTGTCACGGTTTTGGTCAGCCGATCGCCATCAAGCATATCCGGCCGGTAATGCCGTTGCTGATGATGCGCGCCTCAATGGAAGCCCAGCAGCAATTTGCACCGGACAAACGCCCTTATCTGATCTCCCGTTCCGGCTGCGCCGGGATGCAGCGCTATGTACAGACCTGGAGCGGCGATAACCGCACCAGCTGGCAAACCCTGCGCTACAACATCCGCATGGGACTGGGAATGAGCCTCTCCGGGCTGTTTAACGTCGGGCACGATGTCGGCGGCTTCTCGGGCGATAAGCCGGATGCCGAGCTGTTTGTGCGCTGGGTTCAGAATGGCGTTATGCACCCGCGCTTTACTATCCACTCCTGGAATGACGATCACACGGTAAACGAGCCCTGGATGTACCCGGAGGTCACGCCGATGATCCGCGAGGCGATCCGGCTGCGCTATCGCCTGATGCCCTACCTCTATAACCTGGCGTGGCAGGCCAGTGTGGAAGATGAGCCGATGCTGCGCCCGACCTTCCTCGATCACGAGCAGGATCCGCTGACCTATCAGGAGTGTGATGACTTTATGCTGGGGCGCGATCTGCTGGTCGCCAGCGTAGTGGAGCAGGGCGCGCGCAGTCGTGAAGTCTATCTGCCCCGTAACCGCGGCGGCTGGTATGACTGGCACAGCGGCAAGGCGTTTGCGGGCGGTGAGACCATCACGCTGGATGCGCCGCTGGATCGGTTGCCGCTGCTGGTAAGGGCCGGTGCGGTGATCCCGCTGGGCGAGTGCGAAAGCACCACCGATGCGCGGCGTGATACGGTGCGGCAATGGCAGCTATGGCCTGCCCCCGAAGGCGTGCAGACACAAGGCGAAATGTTTGATGACGATGGCGAGAGCCACGGCTGGCAGCAGGGTAATGCGCTATGGCTTCGCTGGACGCTCTGCAGCAGCGCCACGCGTATCGACCTGACGGTGGAAAAACGTGGAGATTACCAGCCAGCCTGGCGGGAGATCGCGCTGTTACTGCCTGCGGGTGAAAGCCGTGAACTGTGGGTGAATGGCGTGAAAGCCGTGAGTTACCGGCTGGAATAGCGGTGCAGTGGTGTCAGCAAGACGGCAATAAGATCGGCCCCGAAAAGGGGCCGATAAACATTATTCTGCGTGGTTCTCGGTGCTCATGCGGCCCAGATCTTTATCGACCAGGAACAGACCGTTGCCGCTGTTGCTGACCAGCGCCAGTTTATCCAGCACGGTTTTGAACAGCTTCTCTTCTTCATGCTGCTCGGCGACATACCACTGCAGGAAGTTGAAGGTAGAGTAATCCTGTGAGGTCATGGCAGCATGGGCCAGTTCATTGATTTTGCTGGTGATCAGCTGCTCATGCTCCAGCGCCTGCTGCAGAATTTCATTCAGCGAGGTGAAAGAAACTGGCGGCGCAGCGATGGTACCCAGCACCGGCATGCCGCCGGTATCGCTCAGGTAATCAAACAGACGCTGCATATGCTGCATCTCTTCGCGTGAATGCATCTTCAGGAAGGAAGCGGCACCCTCAAAGCCTTTGTCGCTGCACCAGGCGCTCATTTGCAGATAAAGATTGGCAGAGAAAAATTCCAGGTTCAGCTGGTCGTTTAAACGCCCAGTCATTTCAGCAGTCAGCATGGCCGAGTCCTTTTAAGAAGATGTTAAATAAACAGGTATAGTCGGTGAATTATGCATCAAATATGTTAGTAAAGCGAAGGCTTTTCCGCAAAAACAGCTAATTTATCTGATTGATTTAAATAGAATTATTTCACAAATTGAATACGAGCGATTCTCATTCTGCATCACTCCTTATCGGGCAACAAAATCAGAATTTCAGCACCATGATAGTGCGCCCGGTCGCTATCCTGCTGGTGCAATCGCCGCTGAAGCTGGAGAAATAGCGGTCATCTGATAACGCGCCGGAAATATCACGTTGCCGTCAGAAAAAGATATTTCGCAGAGCCATAACAGGCATGGCGTGGATTAAACGCCCAGAGGTGACAGCAGGGCCATTAATCATCGCGCGCCAATCGGCTCTGGCATAAATCATGCTTAGAACTCAGTTCCATATATTGAAACTTGCCACGGCAGGGAACAGGCGGCAAGCCAGGTTATCAGGAGAAAATAATGTCAGATGAAAGTGTGATTAGTCCGGTAAAAATGACGGCGACCAAAGGCAGTTATGTCGCGTTAATTTTTGCCATCCTGTTTTTCTCAGGGCTGTTTTATAACGTCGAGGGTCTTTCATGGCTGGGCGCCTTTGACTTCACCACGCTGGGCGGCAGCTTTGGCACCATGAAAGATCCCGCCAGCAACACCTTTCTTGGCGCAGGCGGACTCAGTGCCAAAGCGGGTTTCCTGTTTGCGCTGTCGCTGACGCCCACGGTGATGCTGGCGCTGGGTGTGCTGGAAATCTTCACCCACTACGGCGCGATTCGCGCGGCGCATCGGTTGCTGACGCCGCTGCTTAAGCCGCTGATGGGGCTGCCGGGCCATTGCGGTCTGGCGTTAATCACCGACCTGCAAAGTACCGACGCGGGCGCGGCATTAACCAAAGAGATGGCAGACCAGAAACAGATCGGTAAAAAAGAGGTGGTGGTGATGAGTGCCTGGCAATATTCCGGTGCCGGCTTAATCAATAATTACTTCGCCATCGGCTCCGCGCTATTCGCCTCAATGACGCTGCCGATTATTATTCCGCTGTTATTAATGTTCGTGCTGAAATTTGTCGGTGCGGCGATAACGCGCGCTGTGTTAAACAGTGTTTATAAGAAGGATTTCGCCGATGGAAAATAAAATCACGACCAGCAGTAATCCCTTTGATGTGTTTGTGACCGGCGCGCGTAAGGGCTTTCACATTGCCATTCACAATCTGATGCCAAATGTGGTGATGGCCTATGTACTGGCAGAAGTGCTCAATCTGCTCGGCATCATGCAGTTTCTCGGGCACGTTTTTGCGCCAGTGATGGGGCTGTTCGGGCTGCCGGGTGAGGCAATTACGGTGCTGCTCACCGCCTGGCTCTCATCGTCGGCGGGTACCGGCGTAGCGGTGAGTCTGCTGACCAAAGGGCTGCTGACCGGCGCGGATATCACGATTCTGGCCCCGGCGATTTTCCTGATGGGATCGCAGCTGCAATATATGGGACGGCTGCTGGGCGTGGCCGATGTGCCAAAAAAATACTGGCCGCTGCTGATGCTGGTGAGCATCATCAACGCGCTGATCGCAATGTCTGTTATGCGTCTGTTTATTCAGGAGTAACGCTGTGTCTGAGGTATTAGAGCATTACCACTATTTGCACGAAATTCCGGAGCTGGGCTTTCAGGAGGTGAAAACCTCGGCCTACATCGCCGATCAGCTGGAGAAAGCGGGCCTGAAGGTGACGCGCAATATCAATAACACCACCGGCATTGTGGCCGAGATCGACAGCGGTGTGCCGGGTCCGGTGCTGGCACTGCGCGCGGATATGGATGCGCTGGGGCACATCATTGATGGCGTGCCGTGCGCGCGCCACACCTGCGGTCACGACGGTCACTCTTCGGTCGTGCTGACGGCGGCGACGGCTCTGCTGCAGGAGGGCGCGGTGAAACGTGGCCGGCTGAAGATCCTGTTCCAGCCCGCCGAGGAGCTGGGCGCCGGTGCGCTCTCAATGATCGAAGGTGGCGCACTGGATGATGTGGAGATGATTCTGGGGTTCCATCTGCGTCCGCTGGAGGAGTGCGTGGTCGGACAGGCGGTGCCTGCGGTGCTCTACTCAGCCTGCAGCACGCTGGAAGCGACCATCAAAGGCCAGCCCGCCCATGCGGCGCGTCCGCACCTGGGGGTGAATGCGCTGGATGCTGCCGTACAGGCGGTTCAGGCGGTCAACGCCATCCACCTCTCGCCCGGCCTGACCTGGAGCGTCAAAGCGACCCGCTTCCTGTGCGATGCCGGTGTCACCAACTCGGTGCCGGATGAAGCCCGCGTAGTCTGGGATCTGCGTTCGCAGGAGAACGGGCCGATGACGCTGCTGAAAGAGCAGGTCACGCGCGCCATTACTCACAGCGTGGCGGCACTGGGTGCCAGCGCCGAGGTCCGCGTATTAAAAGAGATGCCCGCCGCCGAGATTGATGATGAGGCGACGGCGGTGATCCGCGCCGCGATCGTCGAGGTGCTGGGCGAAGAGGGCGCGCTGTCAACCCGGACCACGCCAGGCAGCGAGGACTTTTTCTACTATCCGGTGAAGCGTCCGGGTATTAAAGCGGGCTTCTGGGGACTGGGCACCAACCTGACGCCAGGATTGCATCATCCCGACATGCATTTTGATCTCGACTCGCTGGAGATTGGTGTGCAGATCTTCAAAGCCTGCGTCAGAAAGGTGCTGGGATAAGGTAGGCGGGGCGGGTGCAGACCCGTCCCGCTTTGTTGCGGCATCCACCTTTCCCCGATTCCCCGCCCCTGAAATCCTGCCCCTCTCCCTGTAGGCCGCGCGCGCAAAATATTGTATGCTATGCCGCCTTAAAGCTGACCAGGTAACCGGAATTCACGCCAATGTAACTTCGCGCTGACCCGCCAACGATGAAAGATCGTTTTTGGCACCGTTTACCCGCCGGTAAGGTTCTGCCGGCCACCGTGATTTATCAGCAGCGCCAGTAAGTTGCGCTGCCTATTGAGAAGAATTCCATGTCTAATCCCTTTTTAGAAGAGGTGGCACGCCGCCGCACCTTCGCGATCATTTCGCACCCGGATGCCGGTAAAACCACCATTACCGAAAAAGTGTTGCTATTCGGACAGGCTATCCAGACCGCCGGTACGGTAAAAGGCCGTGGCTCTAACCAGCACGCTAAGTCGGACTGGATGGAGATGGAGAAACAGCGTGGTATCTCCATTACGACTTCGGTGATGCAGTTCCCCTATCGCGATAGCCTGGTGAACCTGCTGGATACCCCGGGTCACGAAGATTTCTCGGAAGATACCTACCGTACGCTGACCGCGGTTGACTGCTGTCTGATGGTGATTGATGCCGCTAAAGGCGTCGAGGATCGTACCCGTAAGCTGATGGAAGTTACCCGTCTGCGCGATACGCCGATCCTGACCTTTATGAACAAACTTGACCGTGACATCCGCGACCCGATGGAAGTGCTGGATGAGGTGGAAAGCGAGCTGAAAATTGCCTGCGCACCGATCACCTGGCCTATCGGCTGCGGCAAACTGTTCAAAGGGGTTTATCACCTCTACAAAGATGAGACCTATCTCTACCAGACCGGTAAAGGCCACACCATTCAGGATGTCCGCATCGTGAAGGGGCTGAACAACCCGGACCTCGACACCGCAGTCGGTGACGATCTGGCGGCACAGCTGCGTGAAGAGCTGGAGCTGGTACAGGGCGCATCGCACGAGTTTGAGCAGGAAGCCTTCCTGAGCGGCAAACTGTCGCCGGTCTTCTTCGGCACCGCGCTGGGTAACTTTGGCGTTGACCATATGCTGGATGGCCTGGTGGCATGGGCACCGCGTCCGATGCCGCGTGACACCGACACCCGCACGGTAGAAGCGAAAGAAGAGAAGTTCACCGGTTTCGTGTTTAAGATCCAGGCCAACATGGACCCGAAACACCGCGACCGCGTGGCCTTTATGCGTGTGGTGTCCGGTAAATATGAAAAAGGGATGAAGCTGCGTCAGGTGCGCACCGGCAAAGATGTGGTGATCTCCGACGCCCTGACCTTTATGGCGGGCGACCGTTCGCACGTTGAAGAAGCGTATCCTGGCGATATCATCGGCCTGCATAACCACGGCACCATTCAGATTGGCGACACCTTTACTCAGGGTGAAAACATGAAGTTCACCGGTATTCCGAACTTCGCGCCAGAGCTGTTCCGCCGTATTCGTCTGCGCGATCCGCTGAAGCAGAAACAGCTGCTTAAAGGGCTGGTTCAGCTGTCGGAAGAGGGTGCGGTACAGGTGTTCCGCCCGGTGCATAACAACGATCTGATCGTGGGCGCGGTCGGGGTGCTGCAGTTCGATGTGGTGGTTGCCCGTCTGAAAAGCGAATATAACGTCGAAGCGATCTACGAAGCGATCAACGTCTCTACGGCGCGCTGGGTTGAATGCAGCGACGCGAAAAAGTTTGAGGACTTCCAGCGTAAAAACGAAGTTAACCTGGCACTCGATGGCGGCAATAATTTGACTTATATCGCGCCAACCATGGTTAATCTTAATATTACGCAGGAACGTTACCCTGACGTCCGTTTCCGCAAAACGCGCGAGCACTAATCGCCTGTTTCCGGGCCATTCCAGCTGGGAGTGGCCCTGTTTTCCTCCTTCCAGACTCCTCCTAAAAACCCCGTTTTTCTTCTGTTTTGACGTGTGATCAACCAGTTAGCCAGGCAAATTGCAAAATGCCGTCTATGATTACTCTATCGGACGGCGGAAGAGACTTCTCTTGTCCTTACGTCCTGTAACGCAGCGGCACCTGTGCCTCTGTTGCGCCCACAGTTTTTGGGTGAGTTAACTGATAGAAGGAAGATATCGATGAACAAGACTAAGATTGCTAAAACCCTGATGGCCGCCATGATTGGCTCAGCACTGATCAGCGGCAGCGCACTGGCTGACGAATCAATGTCGCAGAAAGCGTCACAGACAGCCGACAGCGCGGGTTCAAAAATCGATAGTTCTATGAAAAAAGTCGATGGTTATATGGATGACAGCGGCATCACCGCCAAAGCCAAAGCGGCGCTGGTAGATGATGACGCAATTAAAAGCACGGATATCTCGGTAAAAACGCATAGCGGCGTCGTGACCTTAAGCGGTTTCGTCACCTCACAGGATCAGGCTGAGAAGGCTGTGGCTGTGGTGCAGAAAATCGAAGGTGTTAAATCCGTCAGCGACAAACTACACGTCAGAGACAGCAAAGCATCATCAATGAAAGGTTATGCGGGCGATACCGCCACGACCAGCGAAATTAAAGCTAAGCTATTAGCGGATGACATTGTTCCGTCGCGCAACGTAAAAGTTGAGACCACAGACGGCGTTGTTCAGCTTTCAGGGCAGGTTGCTAATCAGGCACAGTCAGATCGTGCAGAAAGCATTGCTAAAGCCATTGAAGGCGTGAAAAGCGTTAAGAATGACCTGACGGTTAAATCTTAAGCTTGCGTACGGCCACTTCTGTGGCCGTACGAATAAAAGATACCCATCCGGGGATGAAATAAGCAGATCGATTTTAAAATATTCGATTTTTAAATAGGGTAAGGAGAGGCTTATGTTTCGTTGGGGCATTATTTTTCTGGTGATCGCACTGATCGCTGCAGCGTTAGGTTTTGGCGGTTTAGCGGGCACAGCAGCATGGGCAGCTAAAGTTGTCTTCGTCGTTGGTATTATCCTGTTCCTCATCAGCCTGTTTACCGGCCGTAAAAAGCTTTAGCCGATGAGTCCTGCAGTGTAATGCAACGCAAAGCATAGAGCGGAGACCAGTCATCTGTAGCGACTGACGTGAAGAGAGGGACACCTTCACATCGCTGCAAGGTAAGCCAGCCCTGCTGGCCTGCCGGTTAAAGGAACATATGACTGGTTCTCCGGAATGCTGCCGTCTTTAACGGATCGATCCTCCAGCAGACCCGGAACCCCTTTTTGAGTTTCGTACAGTGGGTATACGCATTCCTGTCACGCTCGGCGCCATTGAACCTCTGGCCCTGACTCCGTTTAAATCTCAGAAAATTGCGCTGGTTTGTGAAGGCGGCGGTCAACGCGGCATTTTCACCGCAGGCGTGTTAGATGAATTTCAGCGTGCCCGATTCAACCCCTTTCAGCTGATGCTCGGCACCTCTGCCGGTGCACAAAATCTTTCTGCCTTTGTCTGTGGTCAGCCCGGCTATGCCCGACGTGTGATTACCCGCTATACCACCAGTAAACTCTTTTTTGATCCGCTGCGCTTTGTGCGTGGTGGCAATCTGATCGACCTCGACTGGCTGATAGATATTACCCGCAGTGAATTTCCGCTGGCGATGAGCAGCGCGGAGCAGCTGTTCTCCAGCGGCCGCGAGTTTTATATGTGCGCCTGCCGCAGTGACGACTACACGCCCGGCTACTTCAATCCGACCGCCGATAACTGGCTGGATCTGATCAAAGCCTCCAGTGCCATTCCCGGTTTTTACCGGCTGGGGGTCAGTCTGGAAGGGATCAGCTATCTCGATGGCGGCATCAGCGATGCGATTCCGGTGCGTGAAGCCGCCCGCCGTGGCGCTGATACCATTGTGGTGATCCGCACCGTGCCCTCGCAGATGTTCTACACCCCGAAATGGTTTAAGCGGATGGAACGCTGGCTCAGCACCGGCGCACTGCAGCCGATGATCAACGTGCTGAATAAGCATGAGCAGAGCTATCGGGAAATTCAGCAGTTCATTGAGAATCCGCCCGATGATTTGCGCATTATCGAAATCTTTCCGCCGCATGCGCTGGCCAGCAGTGCGCTGGGCAGCCGCATCGCTTCACTGAATCAGGATTATCATCTGGGACGGCGTTGCGGTCGCTATTTCCTCGCCACGCTGGGCCAGTGGCTGAGTGATGCGGAACCGATGACCACGGCGCGTATCGTAACGCCGCCTGCTCCGGCAGCCAATGCACCCGATACCCGCCTCATCATCACACCGCCGCTGGCGGATAATGATGCTGATTACGACAAAGGATCGCTGGCATGAAGTTTATTGATACGCACTGCCACTTCGATTTCCCGCCGTTTGAAGGGGATATCTCTGGCAGCCTGGCACGTGCTGCAGAAGCGGGCGTGGAAAAGATTATCGTTCCGGCGATCGATGCCAGCCGCTTTGAGCGGGTCTGCGCGTTAGCCTCGGCGCATCCGCCGCTCTATGCCGCGCTGGGCCTGCATCCGATCGTCATCGAAAATCATCAGGAGGCCCATCTCGACCAGCTGGAAACCTTACTGCAACAGCGGCCGCGTAAGCTGGTGGCGATCGGCGAGATCGGGCTGGATCTCTATCGCGACGATCCGCAGTTTGATAAGCAGCAACGCTTTCTTGAGGCGCAGCTTAAGCTGGCGAAAGCGTATCAGCTGCCGGTGATCCTGCATTCGCGCCGCACTCATGACAAACTGGCGCAGATTCTGCGTCGTTACGATCTGCCGCGCCGTGGCGTGGTGCATGGTTTTGCGGGCAGTCTGCAGCAGGCGCAGGCCTTTATTAAGCTGGGTTATGCGATTGGCATCGGCGGGACCATTACCTATGAACGCGCCAGCAAAACCCGTCAGACCGTGGCGCAGCTGCCGCTCTCTTCGCTGCTGCTGGAAACCGATGCACCCGATATGCCGCTGCAGGGCTTTCAGGGCCAGCCTAATCGTCCGGAGCGGGCGCGTCAGGTGTGGGAGGTGCTCTGCAGCCTGCGTGAAGAGTCACCGGAGGAGATTGCTGATGCGCTGTGGCACAACAGTCAGCAGCTATTTCAGCTCGACCCCGCTTTCCCGGCGCTGCGCAACTGACCCCCCGCGTCTCACCCGACCTGCAGCCTTCGCGCTTAAATGTGATAATAGTAACATTGCACCCGCTGGCGTATAATAACCACCAAGCCCTGTTATCTGTAATGTTAGTCACAGTAAACGTGGCAATGTTGCACTAATTTCTTATTCCTATGTGACTCCTGGCACATATCAGGCCGCATCAGAGTGTTATTATTATAACATTCCGCCGGCGAGCCGGTGGGTTGCACCCCGATCCTTTGGAGAGCCTCATGACCGATATCAAAGACCTTGCCCTGCGCGCCCTGAAACTGATGGATTTAACCACCCTGAATGACGACGACACCGACGCAAAAGTGATCGCTCTGTGTCATCAGGCCAAATCCCCGGCAGGCAACACCGCCGCAATCTGTATCTATCCGCGTTTTATTCCGATTGCCCGTAAAACGCTGCGCGAGCAGGGAACTCCGGAGATCCGCATCGCCACGGTGACTAACTTCCCGCACGGCAATGACGACATTGATATTGCGCTGGCAGAAACCCGCGCCGCTATCGCCTACGGTGCCGATGAAGTGGATGTGGTGTTCCCGTATCGTGCGCTGATCGCCGGTAACAGTCAGGTCGGTTTCGATCTGGTGAAAGCCTGTAAAACCGCCTGTGCCGAAGCCGATGTGCTGCTGAAAGTGATCATCGAAACCGGTGAACTGAAGCAGGAAGCGCTGATCCGTCAGGCCTCTGAGATTGCCATTGATGCCGGTGCCGATTTCATCAAAACCTCTACCGGTAAAGTGCCGGTTAACGCCACTCCTGAAGTGGCGCAGATCATGATGAACGTGATCCGTGATAAAGGCGTCAGCCAGCAGGTTGGCTTTAAGCCCGCTGGTGGCGTGCGCACCGCTGAAGATGCCGCTATCTATCTGAAAATGGCGGAAGAGACGCTGGGTGCCGACTGGGCCGATGCGCGTCATTTCCGCTTTGGTGCTTCAAGCCTGCTGGCGAGCCTGCTCAACACCCTGGGCCATGACAGCGACACCAGCAAAGCGGGTTACTGATCCTTCAGGCGGTCGCTGACCGCCTGTTCCCCATCCTGATTTCCCTGAACCAGGGGGTTACCTTGTTCCTGCCACAAGAAATAATTCGCAAAAAACGTGACGGCCATGCGCTGACTGAAGAGGAGATTCGCTTCTTCATCAATGGCGTGCGTGATAACACCGTTTCGGAAGGTCAGATTGCCGCGCTGGCGATGACCATCTATTTCCACGACATGACGCTGCCTGAGCGGGTCGCGCTGACTATGGCGATGCGTGATTCCGGTACGGTACTGAACTGGAAATCACTTAATCTCAATGGCCCGGTGGTGGATAAGCACTCGACCGGCGGCGTCGGCGATGTGACGTCGCTGATGTTAGGGCCGATGGTCGCGGCCTGCGGCGGATATGTTCCGATGATCTCGGGTCGTGGCCTTGGCCATACCGGCGGCACGCTGGATAAACTGGAAGCGATTCCGGGCTTCGATATCTTCCCGAGCGATGATCGCTTCCGCGAGATCATCAAGCAGGTGGGTGTGGCGATTATCGGCCAGACCAGCTCGCTGGCACCGGCGGATAAGCGTTTCTACGCCACGCGTGACATCACCGCCACCGTCGATTCGATCCCGCTGATTACCGCCTCGATTCTGGCGAAGAAGCTGGCAGAAGGGCTGGATGCACTGGTGATGGATGTCAAAGTGGGTTCCGGCGCGTTTATGCCAACCTACGAGGCGTCAGAAAGTCTGGCGCAGTCAATTGTTGGCGTCGCCAATGGCGCAGGTTGCCAGACCACCGCACTGCTGACGGATATGAACCAGGTTCTCGCCTCCTCAGCCGGGAACGCGCTGGAAGTGCGTGAAGCGGTTCGCTTCCTGACGGGCGAAGAGCGGAATCCGCGCCTGCTGGAAGTGACGCTGGCGCTCTGCAGCGAAATGCTGGTCTCCGGCAAACTGGCCGCCAGCGACACCGAAGCGCGTCAGAAGCTGATGACGGTGCTGGATAACGGCAAAGCAGCCGAGGTATTTGGTCGTATGGTCACTGCCCAGCAGGGACCTGCCGATTTCGTGGAACGCTACGACGCTTATCTGCCCGCGCCAATGCTGAGCAAGCCGGTGTATGCCGACCAGCCAGGCATCGTCAGCAGCATGGATACCCGTGCGCTGGGTCTGGCGGTGGTGGCAATGGGCGGCGGACGTCAGCGTGCCAGCGACAGTATTGATTACAGCGTCGGCTTAAGCGACATGATCACCCTGGGCGAACGTGCCGATGCGCAGCGTCCACTGGCGATCATTCACGCCAGCAGCGAAGACAAATGGCAGCAGGCCGCCGCCGCGGTCAAAGCCGCGCTGGTGCTCGGTAATTCCGCCCCGGCTGAGACGCCGGTTGTCTATCGCCGTGTGAGCGATATCAGCTAACTGACCGGTAACCGGTGCCAGCCGCGATGCATTCGGGTATACTGATCTGATCGCTTTTTTTTGACTTGTCACGCGCCGATGCGCAGGAGACTTGCATGAAACGTGCTTTTATTATGGTTCTCGATTCCTTTGGAATTGGCTCCAGTAAAGATGCCGATAAATTCGGCGACGCAGGTTCGGATACGTTAGGTCACATCGCCGAAGCCTGTTTCAGGGGTGAAGCAGACAAGGGACGTAAAGGCCCATTGCATCTGCCTAATCTTACCGCGCTGGGTCTGGGCAAAGCCGCAGAGCTGTCGACCGGCCGCTTCCCGGCAGGTCTGGATCCTGAGGCGAAAATCACCGGCGCGTACGCTTACGCCAGCGAGCTTTCGTCAGGTAAAGATACGCCGTCAGGCCACTGGGAGATCGCCGGTGTGCCGGTGCTGTTTGACTGGGGCTACTTCAGCGACAAAGAGAACAGCTTCCCTCAGGAACTGCTGGACAAACTGGTCGAGCGCGCAGATCTGCCGGGCTATCTCGGTAACTGCCACTCTTCAGGTACGGTGATCCTCGACCAGCTGGGCGAAGAGCACATGAAAACCGGCAAGCCGATTTTCTATACCTCTGCGGACTCGGTGTTCCAGATAGCCTGTCACGAAGAGACTTTTGGTCTGGATCGTCTCTATGCGCTGTGCGAAATCGCCCGTGAAGAGCTGACCGAAGGTGGCTACAACATTGGCCGGGTTATCGCCCGTCCGTTTGTGGGCGACAAAGCGGGTCAGTTCGAGCGTACCGGTAATCGTCACGACCTGGCAGTCGAGCCGCCATCCGCCACCATGCTGAAAAAGCTGGTGGATGAGAAGGGCGGTCACGTGATCTCCGTGGGTAAAATCGCCGATATCTATGCTGAGCAGGGCATTACCAAAAAGGTCAAAGCGACCGGTCTGGATGCGCTGTTTGACGCGACGATTCAGGAGATGAAAACCGCGCCGGATCAGGCGATTGTTTTCACTAACTTCGTTGATTTCGACTCAACCTGGGGACATCGTCGTGATGTTGCCGGTTATGCGGGCGGGCTGGAGCTGTTTGACCGTCGTCTGCCTGAGCTGATGGAGTTAGTCGGAGAAGATGACATTCTGATTCTGACCGCTGACCACGGCTGTGACCCAACGTGGGAAGGTACTGAACACACGCGTGAGCACATTCCGATTCTTATCTACGGACCGAAAGTCGAGCCGGGTTCACTCGGTTACCGTGAAACTTTCGCCGATATTGGTCAGACAATTGCACACTATTTTGGCCTGTCCGAGATGGACTATGGCAAGAACATGCTGTAAATCAGCAATTTAATAAGGATTAAACAATGGCAACCCCTCATATTAATGCTGAAATGGGCGATTTCGCAGACGTCGTGCTGATGCCTGGCGATCCGCTGCGTGCAAAGCACATTGCTGAAACCTTCCTGGAAAATCCGGTAGAAGTGAACAACGTGCGCGGGATGCTGGGCTACACCGGCACCTATAAAGGCCGCAAAGTCTCTGTAATGGGCCACGGAATGGGTATTCCTTCCTGCTCCATCTACACCAAAGAGCTGATCACCGACTTCGGCGTGAAAAAGATCATCCGTGTGGGCTCCTGTGGTGCCGTGCGTGCCGATGTAAAACTGCGTGACATCGTGATTGGTATGGGTGCCTGCACCGATTCCAAAGTGAACCGTATGCGTTTCAAAGATCACGATTTTGCTGCGATTGCTGACTTCGACATGGTGCGTAACGCGGTTGATGCGGCGAAAAACCTGGGTGTTGAAGCGCGCGTGGGTAACATCTTCTCTGCCGATCTCTTCTACACCCCGGATCCGCAGATGTTCGACGTGATGGAAAAATATGGCATCCTCGGCGTTGAGATGGAAGCTGCAGGTATCTACGGTGTGGCCGCAGAGTTCGGTGCTAAAGCGCTGACCATCTGCACCGTATCAGACCACATCCGTACGCACGAGCAGACCACCGCTGCTGAGCGTCAGACCACCTTCAACGACATGATCAAGATTGCGCTGGAGTCTGTTCTGCTGGGTGATTAATCAGCGTGGCAGGCATTGACGCCTGCTGCCCGATCCCCTTGCGCAGATCCCCCTTAACCGGGGGATCTGCATTTTCCCGCCTCGCCGTCCCGGTAACATTCACATCAAATGACACACTTTTGGTCAGGCTTGTGCATCTTCGCGCTGGCACGCCCGCGATCGCGCTTTATCATGGTGCGCAATAACAGATAATAATTAATCGCCTGATAATGCCCCCTGATGAACTTTCGTAATTTCCAAGCTGAAGAGAAGCTGTTTGCCCGCCGCGCTGCAATAGCCTTTGCTCTGGTCTGTCTCTGTTTCACCATTCTTGGCGTAAACCTTTTTCGCTTACAGGTGCGCGACCATGGCTATTACCAGACGCGCTCCAACCAGAACGACATCAAAATGATCCCCATTGCGCCGACGCGTGGGCTGATTTATGACCGCAATGGCATTCCGCTGGTGCGAAACGTCAGCTGGTACGCCATTACGCTGACGCCTTACAAAATCAGCGACATGGACGCCACGCTGCGGGCACTCACGCCGATCGTTAATCTGACGCCGGACGAAATCGACACCTTCCGCCATGCGCTGAAGCAGACCAGCCGTTACAAGCCGGTGGTGCTGAAAGAGGAGCTGACTGAAGAGCAGGTCGCCCGCTTTGCAGTCAATCAGTTTCACTTCACCGGCGCCAGCATTGAGACCTACCAGGATCGTGAATATCCCTATGGCGCGGATCTGGCGCATGTGATCGGCTATGTGTCGAAAATCAACGATAACGACTATAAACGGCTGAATGCGGAAGGCATCGCTGAAAACTATGCGGCTGACCATAACATTGGTAAGCAGGGGATTGAGGGTTATTACGAAGCGCTGCTGCACGGCAAGCCGGGTTATCAGGAAGTGGAAGTGGATAATCATGGCCGCATTGTGCGGGTGCTGAAAGAGGTGCCGCCGGTCGCGGGTAAAAACCTGACGCTGACGCTGGATCTGCACCTGCAACAGTATGTGGAAAGCCTGCTGGCGGGGCAGCGTGCGGCGCTGCTGATTGAAGATCCGCACGACGGCTCCGTGCTGGCGATGGTCTCCAGCCCCAGCTACGATCCCAATCCGTTTGTGAAAGGCATCAGCTATCAGGCCTATAAAAAGCTGCTACAGGATAAAGACCTGCCGTTGATTAACCGCGTCACGCAGGGACTCTATCCGCCCGCCTCCACGGTGAAGCCTTACATGGCGATGTCGGCGCTGCTGACTCATGTGATTACGCCGCAGTCGCAATTCTTTGGCGCACCCACCTGGACGCTGCCAGGCACGGACCGGCGCTATCGCGACTGGAAAAAAACCGGGCACGGCATGCTGGATGTGACGCGGGCAATCGAAGAGTCCGCCGACACCTTCTTCTACCAGGTGGCGTTTATGATGGGCATTGATCGCATTCACACCATGCTCAGCCAGTTTGGCTATGGTAAATCGACCGGTATCGATCTGAATGAGGAGTACAGCGGTTTACTGCCGAGCCGTGAGTGGAAGCAGAAGGTGCATAAAAAGGCCTGGTATCAGGGCGATACGGTTTCAGTCGGTATCGGACAGGGTTACTGGATTGCGACACCCATTCAGATGGTGAAAGCGATGGTGGCGCTGATTAATAACGGTCGGGTCATTGCTCCCCATCTGCTGGAGAAAACCCAGCGCGGCACGCTGGTGGAGAACTATCATCCGCAGCAGCATGAAGCGCAGATTGGCGATCCTCATTCACCTTACTGGTCGCTGGTACGCCACGCGATGTTTGGCATGGCTAACGCACCCAACGGCACCGGTTATAAATATTTCCACACGGCACCCTATGGCATCGCTGCGAAAAGCGGGACGTCGCAGGTGTTCAGCCTGCGCCAGAACCAGACCTATAACGCGAAGATGATACCGGTACGGCTGCGTGACCATATCTTCTACACCGCCTTTGCGCCCTTTAATGACCCGAAAGTGGCGGTAGCGTTAATTCTGGAGAATGGTGGCAACGAAGGAATTACTGCGGCACCTGTAATGCGGGCGATTCTGGATCATATCTTTATCCCGCCGGTGCCAGAAGCGCCGGTTCAGGCAACACCTTAAAAGGGGGCGGTTGCCCCCGCAGAGCGTCAGACTTTAAGCGTTTTGGTCACCTGGCCGATGGCGCGTACTACATCGGTTGCGCCTTCACGGATTTCCGCAATCACGCCGCCCGCCTCCTGGGCCAGCTGTACGCCCTGATCGGCGCGCTTCAGGTTGGATTCAATTCCTTTCAGTGCCCGGCTCGCCAGCAGATGGTTTTGCTGTATCCGATTTTCGATGTCGGTGGTGGCGCGGTTGATGTTTGCTGCCAGCGTGCGGACTTCATTAGCCACTACCGCAAAGCTGCGGCCATGGGTTCCGGCCCGCGCCGCTTCAATAGCGGCATTTAACGCCAGCAGGTTAGTCTGATCGGCTATCCGGCGGATACCTTCCACAATCGCGCCAATACGCTCTGAGGATTCACTCAGGCCGGTAATATCACCGGAGATCCCCTGCAGTTCACCCGCCAGGGCGTTCATGGTCTGCACGCTGCTGGCGATAACATCGGCACCCAGCTTTGTGCTTTCATCCGTTTGCAGCGCGGTGTGATAAGCCCGCTGTGCCGCATCATGTTCCTGCTGATTCTTTTCCACCTGCGCGGTCACATCGGTGGCGAATTTCACGATTTTGTAGAGCCTGCCCTGTTCGTCAAATACCGGATTGTAGGTGGCGCGCAGCCAGATAGTCTCGCCCCGTTTATTGACTCGGGGAAACTGACCTGAGACAAATTCGCCGCGGTTCAGCTGCTGCCAGAACTCGCTATATTCGCGGCTGTCGCGCAGCGCCTGCGAGCAGAAGCGGCGGTGGTGAACACCTTCTACCTCCTCACGACGATAACCCATGGTTTTCAGGAAGTTGTCATTGGCTTTCAGCACTTCACCTTTGAGGTTAAAAGCGATTACCGCCATCGACCGTTCTATGGCGGTGGTGATGGCGCGCTGCTCCTGCGCATCGTTGATATGATCGGTGATGTCGGTTGCCAGTTTGACGATTTTAATCACCCGGCCATGGCGGTTCTGCACCGGCACATAGTTGGCTTCGAGCCATACCGGTCGGCCGTTTTTCGCCACGCGCAGGAACTTATCGCTGAAGCTTTCGCCCCGGTTCAGTCGCAGCCAGAAATCCTGGTAGTCCCGCGACTCAAGCTGCTCTGCGGTACAAAACAGGCTGTGGTGCTGGTCTTCGATCTCCGCCAGCGCGTAGCCCATGCGCGCCAGAAACAGCGCATTCGCGCTGAGAATGGAGCCATCGGGAGAGAATTCAATCATGGCGATGGAGCCATTGAGAGAGCTCAGCGTTGCCGCTGAGTGTGAACGCTTCTGCCAGCTGTGACGGGAAGCGATACCTGATGTAATGGTGGAAAACATGGCGATCCTTATTATTAGTGTTGGTCTCGCATGCTATATCGGCAATTTCGCGTCACAATGCAGACTCTGCCTGCTTTCTGACTAAAATATATCCGGCCAACAGAGAGGTTTATGGCGGCAGGTCAGACCCACTCTTTGGGTTGATGGAAAAGCGGTCAGTCGATTTGATTTTGGTGAAAAGCGTTTGACGCTGCCTGGCCGCTTTGGTTTAATGCGCCCCGTTGCCCGAATAGCTCAGTCGGTAGAGCAGGGGATTGAAAATCCCCGTGTCCCTGGTTCGAT
>NZ_JAALFV010000008.1:0-251613 GCF_011800405.1 Pantoea sp. EKM21T | reverse complement strand
GGCGGCGCAGTCTCCTGTGCCTCCTGACCCGTTTTCCGTTTCCGGTTTGCCGTGTCAGTGGAGGCGCATTATAGGGAGTTCGCGCGGGCTGACAAGTGTTTATTACGAAAAGATTATCGTTCGCAGTAATTTTCATCAAATCGCGCTATTTCGCTACGATTTGCCTGGTAACTGTGCAAAATCATTGGCAAAAGTGCTTACCTGCTGCCAGTCCGTATACTCCACTTCTTTCGTCGAATCTGTCTCACCACCGGTCATGCGCATAATCAACTGAATCATGACGCGATCGAACCAGCGATAGCGCGGATAATAGAGCGCGCCTGCGAACACGGCACAGCAATCAGGCTGCCACGGCGAGTGTGCCAGGAACTTCTGCGTATAGGCATTGGTTTCAGGAGAGCGCTTCTCAGGTTTGCGCGCCGTCAGGTTCACCGAAAAGAAACCGCTGGTACGCTGCTGCAACTCATGAAGGTGTTGTTTAACGAACTTATCAACGACCGGCTGAAAATGGCCATAGCGGATAGATGCGCCAATTAACACGCGATCATACTGTGCCCAGTCAGGCAGAGTGGCATCCTGAATGTTCAGTACATCACACTGCTGCTGCTGGCGGATCACATCAGCAATAGAAGAGGCAATCTTCTTGGTTTGTCCGTCGCGAGTGGAATAGAGAATCAGCGCTTTCATGTCAGCATCCTTATTAATTATTCACGCCAGAAAGTAGGCGTGAACAGCACCAGCAAGGTGAATACCTCGAGACGCCCGAACAACATGGTGGAAATAAGAATCCATTTCGCCACGTCATTCATTGAAGTGAAGTTATCAGCTACGACCCCTAAGCCAGGGCCGAGGTTATTGAGCGTCGCGGCAACGGCAGCAAAAGCCGAGAAGTCATCAACACCGGTAGCGATGATCGCCAGCATGCTGATCAGGAACACCAGCGCATAAGCCGAGAAGAATCCCCATACGGCTTCAAGGATACGTTCCGGCAGCGCCCGGTTGCCCAGCTTAATGGTGTAGACCGCATTGGGGTGAACCAGACGCTTAAGCTCACGGTTACCCTGCTTGCATAACAGCAGTATGCGAATCACCTTCAGACCACCGCCGGTTGAACCGGCACAGCCGCCGATAAAGGCGGAGCACAACAGCAGTACCGGCAGGAACAATGGCCAGCGTGCGATGCTGTCGGTCGTGAATCCCGCCGTCGTCGCCATGGAGACCACCTGGAAAAAGGCCTGGTTCAGCGTCTGCCAGCCACTTTCATAGACATTATGGAACCAGAGCACCAGGGTACAGATCAACACCAGCGTCAGCTGAACGCCAATAAACATGCGGAACTCAGGGTCGCGCCAGTACACACGCAGATTGCGTCCGCTTAACATGGCAAAGTGCAGGCCGTAGTTGCAGCCGGAGATCAGCAGAAACACCGCCACGATGGTATTGATAGTGCCACTGTTAAAATAGCCGATACTGGCATCATGGGTTGAGAAGCCGCCAATGGCGATAGTCGAGAAACTGTGGCCGATAGCATCAAACGCTGGCATTCCCGCCAGCCACAATGCCAGCGCACAGGCTATCGTCAGCAGGACGTAGATCAGCCAGAGTGTTTTAGCCGTCTCGGCGATACGCGGTCGCATTTTATTATCTTTCAGCGGCCCCGGCATTTCAGCGCGATAGAGCTGCATGCCCCCGACGCCCAGAATCGGCAGTATCGCCACGGCTAATACGATGATCCCCATACCGCCCAGCCACTGCAGCATCTGCCGATAGAAGAGAATCGCCTTAGGCAACGAGTCCAGCCCCACCAGCGTGGTGGCACCGGTGGTTGTCAGGCCAGAGAAAGATTCAAAGAACGCATCCGTCACCGAAAGATGCGGCTGTTCGGCAAAGATAAAGGGCATCGCCCCTACGCTGCCCAGCACCGTCCAGAACAGGACCACAATCAGAAACCCTTCCCGCGGTTTGAGTTCGGTTTTCTTTTTGCGATTCGGCCACCACAGCAGCGAGCCGATCACCAGCGCCATCATAAAAGTCTGGCTAAACGCCCGCCCTGCGCCATCGCGATAAATTAAGGCGACCAGGCCGGGCAAAATCATCGTCACTGAAAAGAGGATCACCAGCAGACCGACTATGCGGGTAATGGCGCGAAAGTGCATTCAGCCGTTCCTTTAAATAAAAGAGATGAACATCATGGTGTGAGCGGGATCAGCGATAACGCGCCCCGACTAAAGTCTGACAGATTTTTTTTGAACCCGTCGATCTGTCCGTAAGGTACAGCCAGCGTCAACGCAATACGATCCTGAAACTGGCTGTCGGTCACCTTACCTTCAAAACGCTGTACCAGCCGTTCAATATCACTGAGCTGCGCATAGTCACATTGCAAAGTGAACAGCTTCATCGGCACTTTGCGCTGCCGTGGCAGCTGCTTAAGCCCCTGCTGGACGCCACCACCATACGCTTTCACTAAGCCGCCGGTTCCCAGCATGATGCCGCCGTAGTAACGCACCACCACAGCGGTAATCTCGCCAATATCCGCGCCCATCAGTTGCGCCAGCATCGGTTTCCCTGCCGTACCCGAAGGTTCACCATCATCAGAGAAACCGAGTTGCTGAGAATCATTCGGCGCGCCCGCTACCCAGGCCCAGCAGTGATGCCGGGCAGTGGGATGCTCGCTTTTAACCTGCTGGACAAACGCGCGCGCCGCCTCTGCACCCTCGGTGTGCGCCAGTAGCGTAATGAAGCGACTCTTTTTAATTGTCTCCTCACTGCTGCTTACTGGCACAGCGGGAATATCAAAGGCCTCCATCAGGCCAGATGCAGATCGCGGGTCATGTTCTCAACGCGATGCGCATGGATCACCACGTTATCCTCGATACGAATCCCGCCATAAGGCCGAAGCGCATCAATGACCTGCCAGTTAAAGTGCTGACTGAAACGACCTTCACGCAGCGGCTTCAGTAACGAATCAATAATATAGAAGCCCGGCTCAATGGTTAATACCATGCCCGGTTGCAGCACGCGGGTGCAGCGAAGATAAGGATATTGCGCTGGCGCGGCGAGATGGGTGCCCTGCTCATCCTGCATAAAACCGGCAACGTCATGGACCTGCAGACCCAGCGGATGCCCCAGGCCATGTGGCATAAACGGACCGGTCAGATCTTCAGCCACCAGCGCTTCTTCGCTGATTCCCTGAACCAGCTCAAACTTCAGCAACATCTTCGCAATACGCTGATGCATCTGAAGGTGGTAATCGGTGTAGCGTACGCCCGGTTTCAGCGTGGCTATCAGGGCCAGCTCTTCAGTGTTCATCGCCTCAACCATTCTGGCATAGAGCGAACTGCTCTGCGCCGCATAGCTGCGGGTCAAATCAGCGGCATAGCCAAGATACTCGGCACCCGCATCAATCAAAAAGCTATGGCGTTTCGCCGGTGGCTGATGATCCAGCCGGGTGTAGTGCAGCACCGCAGCGTGCTCATTCAGCGCAATGATATTGCCGTAAGGTACATCGGTGTCGCGATGACCGGTAGCGGTCAGATACGCCTGATTGATATCGAACTCACTTAAGCCCGCCGAGAACGCCTCTTTCGCCGCGCGATGACCGGCAACCGCCAGCTTCTGCGCCTGGCGCAGACAGGCGAGTTCATAATCAGTTTTGATGCTGCGATGGAAGTGCAGGAAGTCGATTACCGCTTTGGGATTAATATTGCCAGAGGCGATGCCGAGCTGAGACGCACGCGCGTTAACCGGGCCGATATAGGCGACGTTATCACGCTGTGCAGGCAGCAACTGCGCTATCTCATCCGCATTTTTCAGGCCGATAACGTCGACATCCCCGGTCCAGAAGCTATCCGGCAACGGTTCAACGTTATGCCAGTAATCCACCGGAGAGTAGAACCACAGTTTCGGTTTGTTCACCCCATCAATCCAGAGCCAGCAGTTGGGCACCTGCGTCACCGGCACCCAGGCCTTGAACTGCGGATTCACCTTAAACGGATAAGTGTGATCATCCAGAAACACCGTCAACAACTCACCGGAATGGATCAACATCGCATCCAGTTTATTGCGTGCCAGCACCTGCTGCGCCCGTTGTTGCAACGTGGCGATGTGCGCGTGATACAAGGTCTTCAGTGAATCCATTGACGTCTCTCCAGTGTCGCGAAATGGCCGCAGTTTAGCATACCCCTTGCGCAGATGCCGAAGTCGGCGCAGCTGTGATCTTGTTAGCAAATAAGCAAAGACCAGTTTGCAAAAAATTAACATCGCTCCCACACTCACGATCATCTGGTATGACCAGATCACCTTTCGCGGTTTCAGGAGACGCACATGCTCTACCAAGGCGCTAACCTTACTCTTCACTGGCTGGACGATGGCATCGCCGAGCTGGTTTTTGACGCTACGGGCTCGGTCAACAAGCTCGATACGCAAACTGTCGCCAGCCTGGGCGAGGCAATAGCTGTGCTGGAGCAGCAGCCAGAACTGCGCGGCCTGCTGCTGAGCTCCGCTAAACCTGCATTTATTGTAGGGGCAGATATCACCGAGTTCCTTTCACTGTTTGATGCACCCACCGAAAAGCTGAGCCAGTGGCTGAGTTACGCCAACAGCATCTTCAATCGTCTGGAAGATTTGCCGGTACCGACTCTGGCCGCCATTGACGGCTATGCACTGGGCGGCGGATGTGAATGCGTACTGGCAACCGATCTGCGTATCGCTACTGCGGACGCCCGTATTGGCCTGCCGGAAACCAAACTCGGCATCATGCCGGGATTTGGCGGCAGCGTGCGATTGCCGCGCCTGCTGGGCGCCGACAGTGCGCTGGAAATTATTGCGGCGGGAAAAGATGTCGATGGCAATGCCGCTCTTAAACTCGGTCTGGTCGATGCCGTGGTGTCTCGCGAGAAACTGCGTGAGGCGGGAATCACCATGCTTAAGGTCGCTGCCACTGATGGCAGCTGGCGCGCCCGCCGGGCCCCTAAGCTGGCTCCGCTGAAACTCAGCCCGATTGAAGCGGCCATGAGCTTCACTATCGCGAAAGCCATGGTGCTGCAAACCGCAGGCAAGCATTATCCCGCTCCGCTGATGGCGGTAAAAACCATTGAAGCTGCAGCCAGCCTTAGCCGCGATGACGCGCTGAAGCTTGAAACCGCAGCGTTTGTGCCGCTGGCCCAGTCTGATGAAGCACGCGCGCTGGTCGGCATCTTCCTCAACGACCAGTATGTGAAAGGTCTGGCGAAAAAGCGCGGCAGCGAAAGCGGCGCACCCGCTCAGGCAGCGGTACTGGGCGCAGGCATCATGGGTGGCGGCATCAGCTACCAGTCTGCGTGGAAAGGCGTGCCGGTCAGAATGAAAGATATTAATCCACAGGCGTTAACGCTGGGGATGAACGAAGCCAGCAAGCTGCTCAATAAGCTGCTGGAACGCGGCAAAATCGACGGCAACAAACTCGCCAGTGTGATCGCCACTATCCAGCCCACGCTGGATTACGCCGGTTTTGAACAGGCTGATGTGGTGGTTGAAGCGGTGGTAGAAAACCCGCTGATCAAGGCAAAAGTGCTGGCGGAAACCGAACAACATCTGCGTGAAGATGCGATTCTGGCCTCCAATACCTCGACCATTCCCATCAGCCAGCTGGCGCAGGCGCTGCAGCGTCCTGAAAACTTCTGCGGCATGCACTTCTTCAATCCGGTACCGCGTATGCCGCTGGTAGAGGTGGTTCGTGGCGAGAAAACCAGTGAAGCGACCCTGAGCAAAGTGGTGGCCTGGGCCAGCAAAATGGGCAAAACCCCGATCGTAGTGAATGACTGTCCGGGCTTCTTTGTTAACCGGGTGCTGTTCCCTTACTTCGCCGCTTTCAGCCTGCTGCTGCGCGACGGCGCCGATTTCCGTCAGATTGATAAAGTGATGGAAAAACAGTTTGGCTGGCCGATGGGCCCCTCATGGCTGCTGGATGTGGTCGGCATCGATACCGCGCACCACGCGCAAAGCGTCATGGCTGACGGTTTCCCGGATCGTATGAAGCATGACTATCGTGATGCGATCGATCTGCTGTTTGATGCCGGTCGTTTTGGCCAGAAAAATGGCAAAGGCTTCTGGCGCTGGGAAGAAGATAAAAAGGGCAAACTGACAAAAGTGGCTGATACCGAAGTGGATACGCTGCTGGAGCAGGTCTGCCAGCCTAAGCGGGTCTTCAGCGACGAAGAGATCCTGAATCGCATGATGCTGCCAATGCTGAATGAAGTAGTGCGCTGCCTGGAAGAGAAGATTATTGCCTCGCCAGCGGAAGCGGATATGGCGCTGGTCTATGGTCTCGGCTTCCCGCCTTTCCGTGGCGGCGCTTTCCGCTATCTCGATACCCTGGGCAACAGCAATGTGGTGGATCAGGCCCGGCGTTATAGCGCGCTCGGTGGCTTATATGCCCTGCCTGCGCTGCTGGTGCAGAAAGCCCATCAGCATGAAAGCTGGTATCCCGCCGCCAAACCGATTGATGAAGCCGCGCTGAAAAGCGCCTGAGGGCAAAAAGATGGAAAATGTGGTGATTATTGATGCGGTGCGCACGCCAATGGGACGTTCAAAAGGCGGCGCCTTTCGTCACGTGCGCGCTGAAGATCTCTCTGCGCACCTGATGCGCGAACTCCTGAGCCGCAACCCGGCGGTGAACCCGACATCACTGGACGATATCGTCTGGGGCTGCGTACAGCAGACGCTGGAACAGGGATTTAATATCGCGCGTAACGCTGCGCTGCTGGCCGAAATCCCGCATTCAGTGCCGGCCACCACCGTCAACCGACTTTGTGGCTCTTCAATGCAGGCGCTGCATGATGCGGCCCGCGCCATTATGGTCGGCGATGCGCAGTGCTGTCTGATCGGTGGCGTGGAGCATATGGGACATGTGCCGATGAATCACGGCGTCGACTTTCATCCCGGTCTGGGCCGTACTGTGGCAAAAGCAGCAGGCATGATGGGCTTAACGGCTGAAATGCTGGCGCGAATGCATCATATCAGCCGTGAGCAGCAGGATGCATTTGCCCTGCGTTCACACCAGCGGGCCTGGCAGGCCACCCAGCGTGGGGACTTTGCAACAGAGATTGTCGCCACCTATGGTCACGACAGCGACGGCATTCTTAAACGCTATGACTTCGATGAGGTGATTCGCGAGGAGACCAGCGCCGAAGGACTGGCGGCACTCAAACCCGCCTTCGATCCGGTTAACGGCACCGTCACGGCGGGTACGTCGTCGGCGTTGTCAGATGGCGCGGCCGCCATGCTGGTCATGAGTGAATCACGCGCCCGTGAACTGGGGCTGACACCGCGTGCGCGCATCCGCAGCATGGCGGTGGTGGGCTGTGATCCTTCGATAATGGGTTATGGACCGGTACCGGCCAGCAAACTGGCATTGAAACGGGCGGGACTGAGCGTCAGTGATATCGATGTGTTTGAGCTGAATGAAGCCTTTTCCGCGCAGACGCTGCCCTGCATCAAGGACTTAGGTTTGCTGGAACGGATAGATGATAAGGTCAATCTGAATGGCGGCGCGATTGCGTTAGGCCATCCGCTGGGCTGCTCCGGCGCACGCATCAGCACAACGTTGCTGAATATTATGGAGCGACGCGACGCCCGTTTTGGCCTCGCCACCATGTGCATCGGACTGGGTCAGGGCATTGCGACCGTATTCGAGCGTCTGTAATACGTTGAGTCTTACTTTGCCAGATTTACCCGCCGTAAACCGGCGGGTTTTTTCTGTCTGCTACAGGCTGCTACAGGGAATCAGATAAAGGCAAACGCATCGCCATACATCTGTGACTCCACTGCGCCACGCTCGGCACAGAAACGATCGCGGGCAATCTTCGCCATCTCAAAACGTCCGGCGATGTAGATCTCATGCTCGCTCAGCGTACTGAAGTCCTGCATTACTGCTGTCAGTACCGTACCTGAACGGCCCTGCCAGCCCGCTTCAGGTTGCTCGACAACCGGAATCACCTTCAGGTTCGGGTGCTTCACTGCCAGCGCATCCAGCTCTTCCAGATCGTACAAATGCTTGAGCTCACGTCCGCCCCAGTAAATGGCGATATCGCGCTCTGGCTGTTCCGCCAGTGCAGTGAGCAGAATCGAACGGGCATAGGAGAAACCGGTGCCGCCTGCAATCAGGATCAGCGGCTTGCTGCTCTCTTCACGCAGCCAGGCATCGCCGTGCGGCATATCAACCGTAATCTGGCGATCGTTACGGATGCGATCCATGACGGCCATGGCATAGAGGTTCAGATCGGACGCGCCGATATGCAACTCAATGATATCTTTTTCCATCGGCGTTGAGGCCAGTGAGAACGGACGCTTGTCACGCTCGTCCATCACTACCATCAGATACTGTCCCGCGCGAAAACTGAATTCCGCTTCAGGGATCAGGCGAACGCGATAGACCGTGTCGGTAATCGCCTCAACCGAAGTTACTTTACAGCTTAACGTTGTCATGCGTTCCCTCTGTCGGGTCGTCTTTATGGTTGTGCTCGCCATCAACGCTGTGGCGGCTGATCAAAAATACCTAGCTCATCCCAGATAGCATCAATGCGCGCGGTGACCGCAGGATCTTTGACGATAGGTGTACCCCATTCGCGCTGCGTTTCACCTGGCCACTTATTGGTCGCATCCATCCCCATCTTCGATCCCAGCCCGGAAACGGGCGAAGCGAAATCGAGATAATCGATTGGGGTATTTTCCACTAATACCGTATCGCGGGCCGGATCCATACGCGTGGTGATCGCCCAGATCACGTCGTTCCAGTCACGCGCATTAACGTCATCGTCACACACAATAACAAATTTGGTGTACATGAACTGCCGCAGAAACGACCAGACGCCAAACATGACACGTTTGGCATGCCCCGCGTACTGCTTTTTAATCGTCACGACCGCCAGCCGGTATGAACATCCTTCTGGCGGCAGATAGAAGTCCACGATCTCCGGGAACTGCTTCACCAGAATCGGCACCAGCACTTCATTCAGCGCCACACCCAGCACCGCAGGTTCATCTGGCGGACGGCCGGTATAGGTGGAGTGATAGATAGGCTTATGGCGCTGCGTAATATGCGTAACGGTAAACACCGGGAAGCTATCTACTTCATTGTAGTAGCCGGTGTGGTCGCCGTAAGGCCCTTCCGGCGCCATATCGCCCGCTTCAATATACCCTTCCAGCACGATTTCCGCGCTGGCGGGGACTTCGAGATCGTTCGAGAGGCATTTCACCACTTCGGTTTTATTGCCGCGCAGCAACCCGGCGAACGCATATTCTGACAGCGTATCAGGCACCGGCGTTACAGCTCCAAGGATAGTGGCGGGATCGGCACCCAGCGCCACCGAGACCGGAAAACGCTCACCCGGATGCGCTTTCGTCCACTCCAGATAATCGAGCGCGCCGCCACGGTGCGACAGCCAGCGCATAATCAGCCGATTTTTGCCGATCACCTGCTGCCGGTAGATACCGAGATTCTGCCGCTCTTTGTGCGGGCCGCGCGTCACGGTCAGCCCCCACGTAATCAGCGGTGCCGCATCGCCCGGCCAGCACTTCATCACCGGAATACGCGTCAAATCGACTTCATCGCCGCTGAACACCTCTTCCTGACAGGGTGCATTGCGCAGGCGTTTGGTCGGCATGTTCAGGACCTGCTTAAACTGCGGCATCTTATCGAACAGATCGCGGAAGCCTTTTGGCGGCTCCGGCTCTTTCAGGAAGGCCAGCAGTTTACCCACTTCACGCAGTGCGCTGACCTCTTCCTGGCCCATGCCCATTGCCACACGCTTTGGTGTGCCGAACAGATTGCACAGCACCGGCATGTCGTACCCTTTCGGGTTTTCAAACAGCAGAGCCGGGCCACCGGCACGCAGAGTGCGGTCGGCGATTTCGGTCATTTCCAGTTCAGGATCGATCGACTGGGTAATGCGCTTTAGCTCACCGCGCTGTTCGAGCAGCGCGAGAAAGTCTCTTAAATCGTGATATTTCATGCGGCTTTAGCTTTCCGGCCAGAGTGAATCGGCCATTATAGGTCTGATTAAGCGGTTATGCTGAGGTTTATATGGCAGCGTCATACGCACTGAAAGGGAACCAGCGGTTGTAACGCGCGGGCATCGTGATACCCCTGAATCGGCTCGCCGTGGCGAAACAGTTTAAAATCTTCGTTTCGCACGCTGTGATAGCGCAGCTGATTGTCGTGAACGTGCAGAAAACTGCCTTCACGCAGTGCAATCACCGACTCTGTCGGATTAACTGCACAGAACTCTGCCAGCCGTTCGTCACGGGTTTCGCCCATATGACCGCTGACGCTGGCATCCAGATAGTGGGGATTAATCTGCACCGGAAAGAGTCCCAGCGCAGGCAGCACCACGCTGCTGCGCACCGGCATATCGTTCGTGGTACGGATTGAGGGCGTCGCCACGTTGCAGCCTGCGCTCCAGCCGACATAAGGTACCTGCCGCTCCCGCACCGCGCGCTGAATCGCCCCGATCAGACCCTGCTCATGCAGCATCTGATTCAGGAACCACGTGTTGCCGCCGCTGACTAAAATCAGCTCTGCCTGCGCAATCGCTTCAGCCGGTGAGGCGAATGCCTGAACCCGCTCAACCTGAATGCCCAGTGAGGCACTGAGTTCGGCGGCGCGTTGCTGCTGATCGCCACGAATAATCGCGTAGGGGATCAGTACCGCCGAGCGGATAGCGCGTCGGGCGATCATGGCGTGCAGCTGCGGCTGCGCATAGCCCAGCAGCGGCGCATCATCCGCCAGCTTGCCGTTGCTCAACAGAAAGAGTTCCATCAGAGGATCCTTTTGCAGATGTGATGGTCATTGAGTCTGATACAGAGCAATAGCAGACGTCAATTTTCAGTCACCTTTTCTGCTGCCCTCTGGCATCTTAAGAAAAGTCTCAGTTTATTTTCTTTGCGGGACGCTTTACCCTGCCCCTGCGCTATAACTCTGGCAACAGGTTTGCTATTCTTAGCGTCCATTCAATGGGAGCAGTTATGGAATCCTGGTACTTACTCTATTGCAAACGTGGACAGCTACTGCGCGCGAAGGAGCATCTGGAGCGGCAGGAAGTGCATTGCCTCAGCCCGATGATCGCTCTGGAAAAGATCGTGCGCGGTAAACGCACCACCGTGAGTGAGCCACTGTTCCCGAATTATCTGTTTATCGAGTTTGATCCGGAAGCCATTCACACCACGACGATCAGCAGCACCCGTGGCGTCAGCCACTTCGTGCGCTTTGGCACGACGCCCGCGACAGTGCCTTCAGCCGTGATTGAAGCGCTGGAAACAGACGTCCCGCAAATCCTGCTTGACCCTGAAACGCCGCAAAGCGGTGATGAAGTGGTCATCACCGACGGGACGTTTGAAGGGCTGCGCGCTATCTTTGCCGAGCCGGATGGTGAAACGCGCTCAATTCTGTTGCTTAATTTGCTGAACAAGCAGGTAATGCGCAGCGTCGACAACAAGCAGTTTCGCAAGATTTAAGCCAGTCTGAATAACGTCCGCGCATTATGGTCGATGCGGGTCGCCAGTTCCTCAGCACTCTCACCACGCCATGTCGCCACCTGGTGCACAATATGCGGTAAAAAGCAGGGTTCATTACGGCGCGAAGTCGGGCGTGGACGCATGTCGCGCGGCAGCAGATATGGGGCATCCGTTTCCAGCAGCAGGCGATCGGCCGGAATCAGTGGCAGCAGCTCGCGCAACTCCAGACCACGGCGCTCATCGCATACCCAGCCCGTAATCCCTACCGATAATCCCATGCCCAGACAGGCTTCCAGTTCATCACGCGTGCCGGTAAAGCAGTGGATCACCGCGCCAGGCAATTTTGGCAGCCAGGGCGCCAGTACTGCGGCGAAACGCGCATGGGCTTCGCGGCAGTGCAGAAAGACCGGCATATTGAGTTCCGCCGCCAGAGCCAGCTGCGCATCAAACGCATACTCCTGCTGCTCATGAGCCGACAGATTGCGATTGAAATCGAGTCCGCATTCACCGATGGCAACCACTTCCGGTTTTTCAGCCAGGCGACGCAGGGTGCTGGCAATTTCCGTTGACCATTCGCTGGCATGATGAGGATGGACGCCCGCGGTAGACCAACAGAAGCCCGCTTGATCTTCAGCCAGTCGCTGAGCCTGCTGGCTCTCCAGCGCGTTAGTGCCGGTAATAAGCATGCCGGTGACGCCCGCATCACGCGCGCGTTTAACCACCTTTTGCCGGTCGGAGGCGAATTGCGTGCTGGTCAGGTTTACACCGATATCAAACATAATTTTTCCCACAGTTTATAAACAAAAACCGCCCATCAGGGCGGTTTGGATTAATCGCTTCCCGCCAGTGCGGGTAAAGCTGTCCGCATCAGGAGTCGGTATTCTCTTCTTCATCCTGTAACCGGCGGCCTTTACCCACATAGTAACGGGAAAAGAATACGCCGACTTCAAACAGGCAGTACATCGGAATAGCGAGCAAAGTTTGGGAAAAAACATCCGGCGGTGTGAGCAACATCCCGACCACGAAGGCGCCCACCAGAATATAGGGACGTTTCTTCTTCAACTCTTCCGGGCTGGTGATACCGGTCCAGCACAGCAACACAATCGCCACCGGCACTTCAAACGCCACGCCAAATGCCATAAACAGCGTCATGACAAAGTCGAGGTATTTGGAGATATCCGTTGCTACAGTCACGCCGATCGGCGCTGTCTTGGTGAAAAAACCAAATGCCAGCGGGAAGACCACGAAATAGGCAAAGGCCACGCCGAAGTAGAACAGGAAGGTGCTGGAAAACAGCAGCGGCATAACCAGCCTGCGCTCATGACGGTAAAGCGCCGGGGCGACAAATGCCCAGACCTGATAGAGGATCACCGGCACCGCAAGAAACACCGACACAATAATGGTCAGCTTAATCGGGGTGAAAAACGGTGAGGCCACATCGGTCGCGATCATGCTGGAGCCCACCGGCATCTGGCTGATTAGCGGTGCCGCGACCAGCTGGTAGATGTCGTTGGCGAAATAAACCAGCACCAGGAAAATCCCTAATACGGCGATGATGCAGTTCAGTAGTCGCTTACGCAGCTCAATCAGATGACTGATGAGCGGTTGGGTATCTTCAACGGCCATTATCGTTCATCACTTGCAGAAGAGGGGGTAGCGGAATGACGCGCAGGATCTGCCGGCCTGGCAACGTCGCCAGCGGGCGCCTGTGCCGGTGCGCTGGCCACAGCGGTTGGTGCGGCAGAGGACTGCACCGCCGGACCTGATGAAACCGCTGAAGAAGCCGGTGCAGGAGCATTGGCGACGGCAGAAGGTGCGGCAGAGGGCTGCACCGCCGGGCCTGAGTCTGAAACCGCAGACGGTGTCTGTGCCGGGGCACTGGCCTGATGTTCTGCTGTAGCCGGTGTCGCCGAAGGCTCAGCCGGAGCAGGCGCGGGCCTGTGCTGAGCCGAATGGATGGTGTTTGCCTCGTCTTCCTCTTTTTCAATGTCGATGCTCTGACTGACCGAGCGTTTCATTGAATCCGCAGTTTTACGCAGCTCTTCCATCGACTCTTTCAGCTCAGGTGAGAGCGTGCCACGGCCCGCTTCTTCCACCTTTTTCAGGCTCTCCTGCAACTCCTGCAGCTTGAGCTCCTGCGCCAGTTCATGTTGTACATTGGCTGCCAGCGAACGAATCGCCCTGATCCAGCCGACCACGGTTTTCACCGCAACCGGTAAACGTTGCGGGCCGAGTACAATCAGCCCGATCACGAACACCAATACCAGTTCACTAAAACCAATATCAAACACGGTTTACACCTGCTTGTCGTTCTTGGCTTCTTCTTTGTTAGCCGAAGTTTGCTGTTTGTCCGCCAGCGTTTTGGCAGCGAAGTCAGCGTCCTGCTCTTTCGGTTGATCCTTTTTGTCGTCCTCGTCACCCATGGCTTTTTTGAAGCCACGAATCGAAGAACCCAAATCTGAACCCAGATTACGTAATTTGTTGGTACCGAACAGAAGTACAACAATCACGGCAATGATTAACAATTGCCAGATACTGATACCGCCCATGAGATAGCCTCTAATATTCTGTGAAAACGATGAGGTAATGCACCACAGAGTGCCCTTTTCAACCGGGCCTGAGCCAGCGACATTACCTTTTTTTAGACGGACGTGACAATCAGTTTGTCTTACGCCAGCCGATTAACCAGGAGACAATTCCTGCGGCCATCAAAACCGCCGGGAAAAAGTCCCAATCCGGTCGGGTGAGCAGCACAGCCGTTCCGCTTAACAGCAACGTTGCACCGACGCCGAACAGGTAACGCGCCTGATGGTGCCGGACGCGCTGCGCATTCATATCGCCCACTAATTTATCGACGCTGTGCCGCAAAAGTTTGTGCTGGCGCATGCTGTCGTAAAACAGCTCCGGCAGCTCAGGGAGCTTCTCAGCCCAGAATGGCGCTTTCTCTTTTACCGCACGGATAATAGCCGGTAATCCCACCTGATCTTTGATCCACTCTTCCAGGAAGGGCTTGGCTGTCTTCCACAGGTCGAGCTGCGGATAGAGCTGACGGCCGATGCCTTCAACATAGAGCAGCGTTTTTTGCAGCAGGACCAGCTGCGGCTGCACTTCCATATTAAAGCGGCGTGCGGTGTTGAACAGGTTCAGCAGCACATGCCCGAAGGAGATTTCAGCCAGCGGTTTTTCAAAAATCGGCTCGCAGACCGTACGAATCGCAAACTCGAAATCTTCTACGTTGGTATCGGGCGGCACCCAGCCTGAGTCAACGTGCAACTCCGCGACCTTACGGTAGTCACGGTTGAAGAAGGCGATAAAGTTTTCAGCCAGATAGCGCTTATCTTCTTTGTTCAGTGAACCCACGATACCGCAGTCGATGCCGATATATTGTGGATCTTCCGGATGTTCATAGCTGACAAAAATATTGCCAGGATGCATATCCGCATGGAAGAAGCTGTCGCGGAAGACCTGGGTGAAGAAGACCTGCACGCCACGTTCTGCCAGCAGCTTCATATTAACGCCATGACGCTCCAGCGTGGCAACATCTGAAATCGGAATGCCGTAGATGCGCTCCATCACCATCATGGTTTCGCTGCAGTAGTCGGAATAGACTTCCGGCACATAGAGCATGCGGCTATCTTCAAAATTCCGGCGCAACTGAATGGCGTTGGCCGCTTCACGTAACAGATTCAGCTCATCAAGCAGGGTTTTCTCATAATCGCGCACCACCTCGACCGGACGCAGACGACGGCCATCCGGCAACAGGCGCGGGACCCAGCGGGCCAGGCGATAGATCAGCTTCATGTCCGCCCGAATCACCGGCAAAATATCGGGGCGAATCACTTTGATCACCACTTTCTTGCCAGTTGATTTCAGCGTGGCGGTGTGCACCTGCGCAATGGATGCCGAAGCCAGTGGCTTGATATCAAAATCATCAAACCAGGTTTCAATCGGCGCGCCCATTGAAGCTTCAATCTGCGCTTTGGCTTTGACGCCATCGAACGGCGCAACACGGTCCTGCAGGATCGCCAGTTGATCGGCAATCAGCGGCGGGAAGAGATCACGACGGGTCGACAGCATCTGGCCAAACTTGATCCAGACCGGACCCAGCTGCTCCATCGCCATGCGCATACGTGCGCCGATCGGTTCATGCTGATGCAGATTAGGGATCCAGAAAACAGAGCGACGCCACAGGCGGAACAGGAAAGTGAGGCGTGTCTGAGGAATCAGTTCATCAAGGCCATAGGTCAGAAACACCTTCATGATCAGATATAAGCGGCGGATCTCTCCAAAACTCATTTTGCCTCCAGCTGCGCCAGACGCGCATCAAGCGCCTCAAGCGAACGTTCCATCGCGTCGACCTCCTCAGAAAACCAGGCTAATTCCAGCGAGCCAGGCGCAACACGCCACTCTTCGGTTATGGCCTGTCCGAGATAATCCTGGCGACGCTGCACTTCACCTTTGAAAAAGCGTAATGCCTGTTGTGAGCGCTGGCTGATCCCCTGTGCGGCGATATCGCCGACCCAGGGAGCCAGATATTCTGCCGGATCCAGCTCAGCCAGATCCATCAGCGCAGAGAACTGCTGCACCACCTGCAGGTCACCTTCAACCTGCAGTTCACCGCTACGGATCAGCGGCGTCAGCTGCTGGCGATCGCGCAGCTTCGGCAGGGTTTTCAGCGAGGTGATCACCGTGCAGTCACTGCGATCCTGCCAGTCAGCCAACACATCGACCTGCTGTTCACTGAAGACCAGCACCAGCGGATGAGAGAACTCATTCAGGCGCAGCGTCAGCACTTTGCCATTCAGGCGTTGCCGCGCCGGTTTCAGGCCACGATCGCGATAGAGAATACGGTTCAGCGCCGTTTCCAGGCCCGCGGTAATCAAGGGCGTCAGGTTCATTACCATCTCACTCAGAACTTAAATCCACGATGCAGCGCCACAATGCCGCCGGTCATATTGGAGTAAGTGGTATTTTCAAAACCGACATCGTTCATCATCGCTTTCAGGGTCTCCTGATCGGGATGCATGCGGATCGATTCGGCCAGATAGCGATAGCTCTCTGCATCCTGCGCCACCAGCTGTCCGATACGCGGCAGAATGTGGAACGAGTAGGCGTCATACGCTTTGCTCAGCGGATCCAGAACGGGTTTAGAGAACTCCAGCACCAGCAGGCGTCCGCCCGGCTTGAGTACCCGGAACATAGAGGCCAGCGCCTTCTCTTTTTCCGTAACGTTACGCAGGCCAAAAGAGATGGTAATGCAGTCGAAATAGTTATCAGGGAAAGGCAGGGCTTCGGCATTGGCCTGTACGTAACTCACGTTGCCGACCACGCCCTGATTGCGCAGCTTTTCGCGGCCCATCTTCAGCATGGAACTGTTGATATCGGCCAGTACAACCTGACCCGTTTCGCCCACCAGGCGAGAAAATTTAGCCGTCAGATCGCCGGTACCCCCCGCCAGATCCAACACGCGCTGACCGCGACGTACGCCGCTGCTGTCAATGGTAAAACGCTTCCAGATACGATGGACGCCAAACGACATCAAATCGTTCATCAGGTCATATTTTGCCGCTACGGAGTGAAACACGTCCGCGACTTTGTCAGCTTTTTCGCTTTTGGCAACCGTCTGAAAGCCAAAATGGGTAGTTTCCTGCTGTGATTCATCTGCCATCGGTTTTACCTGCTCCACAAACAATACTTCCCGAAGTGTATCAGAGTCACGGAAGTCAGGCACGCTGCGCCCATACTATTCGTGGAGGCGCCTCACATGCATCTCACTCTCATCCGCATCACTGTCATCATCTGCGTCATCAGCCGCCCGGTTTTCCGGCATGGCTCGTTCGGCCAGCTGAGGATTAATTGGTCGTTTGATCTCCACACCCAGCGCACGAAATCCTTCAGTCTGCGCAATCAGGTTGCCGCGCCCTTCTGACAGCTTTTTCATCGCCTCGCGATAGCTGTTCTGCGCCTTGTCCAGGCTGTGACCAATGCCGCTCATGTCATCGACAAACAGCCGCATCTTGTCATAGAGCCGCGTTGCCCGATCGGCAATACGCTGTGCATTGCGGCTCTGATGCTCATAGCGCCACAGATTATTAATGGTACGCAACGCCACCAGCAGCGTGGTGGGGCTGACCAGCATGATGTTCTGCTGCAGCGCCTCACCAATCAGCTCAGGCTGGCGGTCAATGGCCAGCAAAAAGGCGGGCTCCACCGGGATAAACATCAGCACATAATCCAGCGATCGTAAGCCGGGCAATTGTTGATAATCTTTTCGTCCCAGCAGGCGGATGTGCGCCCGCATGGCAGCGACATGTTCCTGAATAGCCTGCTCTCGTACGATCTCATCATCCGCATTGAAGTAGCGCTCATAGGCCACCAGCGTCATTTTGGCGTCCACCACCACATCTTTGCCCTGCGGCAGGCGCACAATCACATCCGGCTGCATCCTGCCCTGCTGTTCTGACTGAATGCTCACCTGGGTTTCATATTCGTAGCCTTCACGCAGTCCGGAAGCTTCCAGTACCCGGCTCAGCACCACTTCACCCCAGTTACCCTGGATTTTATTATCGCCCTTCAGCGCTTTGGTCAGGTTAAGCGCCTCCTGCGCCATCTGCGCATTCAGCTGCTGTAACTGCCGGATTTCATGGGTCAGGGTATGTCGCTCACGCGCTTCTGCGCCAAAGCTTTCATGAACCTGACGACGGAAGCCATCAAGCTGTTCACGCAACGGACCAATCAGCCCGTCCAGACTTTGCCGGTTCTGTTCATCGACGCGACGGCCGCTGTTTTCGAAAATACGGTTGGCGAGGTTTTCAAACTGGGCGCTAAGGCGTTGTTCGCTGTTGGTCAGCAGGCGCTGTTTCTCTTCTGCGGCGAAACGGGTCTCTTCAAGGCGAATGGTCACCTCACGCAGCTCCGCTTCCTGTGCGCTGTTGACCTCCAGCTGATTGCGCAGTTCACGATTAAGCTGCTCACTTTCATTACGCCAGTAATCAAGCTGTTGCAGTCGCTCATTGGCGCCGCTCAGCGCGCCGTGCAGCTGACGAAGCTCCTGCTCACGCTGCTGCGTCTGCTGCTGAAGCTGTTCGATCTGCTGCTGCTGACGCTGTTGCGCCTCTTCCTGCAGACGGCGCTCGGTCTGGAAACTGGCGACCTGATGGCCGGCACGTAACTGTGCCAGCATCCAGCCAATCCCTAACCCGGCAAGCGCCAGACAGGCGCTGATAATGATGTGCTGATCCATGATTTCCCCCGCGACTCAGGCTGCTGAGGGAAAGGTAGAGTCGCACTGTATGAATGTCCAGATAATTTTAGCAGGATTCAGCGCCTTACAGCGCCGCCACCGTGAGCTTGCCAGCCTGCCACTCATCAATCAGGAAAAACGGCATGGGCAATAGCCACTCACCCTTTTTAACCTGCGCCAGATAGTGCCAGGTTGTCCCGCCCGAGGTGATCGCGACGCGCTGTCTGCTTCCCTCAGCGGCGCTGGATTTGCCGGTCATACTGGCAAAACCGGCATTGCTGCCCACATGGAAATGCGGCGTCTGCCAGCGCACGGGGGCATGGTCAGGCCACGGCTGGGCCTGATGAAAATGAAACAGCGCATCGTGGCTCAGGAGGCTTTCACGCACCGTCGGCCACAACGCCACCTTGAGGAAATATTGATCGGTGAAGCGCTGGCTGCCCTGATACTGCGCAATGAAATCGCGCATCGCCTGTTCCACATCCCGGAAGACGCCGTGACAGCCGCCCCACATCCCTGCCAGCAGCAGCTCAGTATGGGAGAAGTAGTCACGCATATGGTGGAACCAGTAAGGCGACGCCAGCCAGGCGTTAACCGCCGCCGCTTCGCGCTCCGAGAGCAGCGAGTCGGCATCACGCACGATAAAACGCTTCACGCCAGGATCGTCCATCACCAGGAAACGCCACAGGGTCGGAAACAGCGTTTTCTCGTGGGACATATCGATCAGCTGGACGTGCGGCTGGTCAAGGCGCTGCCAGACATGCTGCGGCACGCTGTCATCGAGGTAGATGCGGCAGACCCAGCCGGGATAGAGCTCAGGCGCCACTTCAACGTTTTTGATTAAGGTTTCACAGTAGCGCGGCTGATCGCCATAGAGGCAGAAAGCGATGACATTCTGGTGCGGATGAGTGAGATCGACAGGCTCCGGTTGCGGAGCGGGAAACGTGGCGCGCTGCCCCTGACTGAAACGCGCATCAGAGCGCATCAGCGAGGCCAGCCCATGACGCGCCACCTCATCCTTTTTATCCAGCCAGCCACACACTTCGGTCAGGCCATCCAGCCAGGTTTCGGAGGCGGTAGCCTGCACCGCGGGCGGCGACTGATAAATCTTCTGGTAGATTTTGTACGACTTATTGTACTGACCCAGACGCAGCAGGCAGAGCGCGTAGTCGCTCAGCACCTGCATCTGATTGGGCATCGTGCGCAATACCTCTTCACAGCATTGAGCGGCCAGCGCATAGTCGCCCTGTTGCATGGCGGCACGGAAACGTTCGGCACTGCGTTCCAGCATGGCTTTGAGTGCGGCCGGATTAGCACCAGGGGCAGGACGTCGGACGGGAATCGTATTGCGCATAAAAACTCTCAGGTTTCACTGATGTTACGCGCCGTTTACTACCGGCAGCAGGTTTTGAGTCTGGACAAAAAACCTGCTGCCAGACGCGGTCGTTATAGTAAGCGACGCGCCGCTTCGACCACAATCTTCACTGCGTCACTTTCTGTCTGTTTCATGGTGACCGCATCCGGGATCTCTTTCTGAGTGCGGTTCACAATCACGCCCGCCACCATGCCGGCTCGCAGACCCTGGCTGGCGCACATGGTTAACAGTGTAGCGGATTCCATCTCATAGTTGAGAACGCCCATATCCTGCCACTCTTTCATCGATCCCCTGAAGCGACTGACTACGCGACCCGAGACGGTGTCGTAGCGCTCCTGACCCGGATAGAAGGTGTCAGAAGAGGCGGTGATGCCGATATGCGTTTTCGCGCCACAGGCTTCTGCGGCGGCAACCAGCGCGGTGGTGCAGGCGAAATCAGCCACTGCCGGGAACTCCATCGGCGCAAAATGCAGGCTGGCCCCGTCCAGGCGAACGGATGCGGTGGTCACCAGCACATCGCCGACATTGATATGCGGCTGGATAGCGCCCGTGGTACCGACACGCAGGAAGGTACGCACGCCAAGCTGCGCCAGCTCTTCGACCGCAATCGAGGTCGAAGGACCGCCAATGCCGGTTGAGCAGACCACGACTGGCTTACCATCAATTTTTGCCAGCCAGGAGGTAAATTCACGGTGTGAGGCGAGATGCGTGGCATCTTCCATCAGTCCGGCAATTTTCTTCACGCGCTCCGGATCGCCCGGCACAATCGCCAGGGTGGCGCCCTGCAGATCGGCTTTGGTCAGGCCAAGATGGAAAACGTCAGACTGTGTCATTTTCAGACTCCTGTTAAGGGAAGGTAGCGCGCCACTCTACGCCAGCACGCCCAATAAATATGTGACAACATTCACTTAAGAAAATGAAAGTTACATTTCCCGAAAGATAAATTGTGACAGCAATCACACAATAGCATCTTCCGGGTGCGGATAGCTCTCAGTGGGGCTGTGTCAGGGTCAGCGCAATGTTAAAGAGGAGGATGATTTTATTCGCTGCTGATTCTGTGACCCGACACCTGGCGCATACGCTTTCCGGCCAGGCTATAGTTACGTGATTGCGCAAATGCTTGCACGGAGAGAATAATGAAACCCAGTGATAATATGGCACAAAAACCGGCGACGGGCGGCTTTGCCCCTGCCGTGCAGCCCACCGCCTCCACCACCATCATTACCGACAGCCCGGCGATTCACGCGGGTGAAACCTCAGTGCCCAGTCAGGGCGAAAACATGCCGGCATTCTTTGCAAAACCCCAGTCAGCGGAAGGCCCGTGGCCTGTCGTACTGGTCGTGCAGGAGATCTTTGGTGTGCATGAACACATCCGGGATATCTGCCGCCGTCTGGCGCTGGAAGGCTATCTGGCGATTGCGCCTGAGCTCTATTTTCGCGAGGGCGATCCCGCTGAGTATAACGATATCCCGACGCTGTTCAGCGAGCTGGTCAGCAAAGTGCCTGACAGCCAGGTGCTGGCCGATCTCGATCATGCCGCCAACTGGGCCGCACGCAACGGCGGCGATATTCGTCGCATGGGCATCACCGGTTTTTGCTGGGGTGGTCGCATCAGCTGGCTCTACGCCGCGCATAACCCGCAATTGCGCGCCGCCGTGGCGTGGTATGGACGACTGACCGGTGAGCGTACGCTGAAGCAGCAGAAGCATCCTATTGATATTGCGGTCGATCTGAATGCGCCAGTATTAGGTTTGTATGGCGGCCAGGATGAGGGTATCCCGCTGGAGAGCGTCGAGCAGATGCGTCAGGCACTGCATGCCGCCAATGCGATCGCAGAGATCATCGTCTATCCCGAAGCGGGTCATGCCTTTAATGCTGACTATCGTGCAAGCTACCATGCTGAATCTGCCAATGATGGCTGGCAGCGGATGCTGGCCTGGTTCAGGCAGTATGGTGTTGCATCGCAGTAAATGAAAAAGGGGCGCTTATGCGCCCCTGGTTTTTTCGCCCCACCAGACCCGATTCCCTACGCCGTTTCTCCACGCAATTTCTTCGCTGCCGTCACCATGTTCGCCAGCGCCTGACGCGTTTCCGTCCAGCCACGTGTTTTCAAACCGCAGTCCGGGTTCACCCACAGACGCGCTTCCGGAATACGTTTCGCCGCCTTAAGCAACAGTGCTTCTATCCACTCCACGCTGGGGACGTTAGGCGAATGGATGTCGTAGACGCCGGGGCCGATTTCATTCGGGTAGTCGAAGTTTTCAAACGCCTCCAGCAGGTCCATGTCAGATCGCGAGGTTTCGATGGTGATCACATCGGCATCCAGCGCCGCGATAGCGTCCATGATGTCGTTAAATTCGCAGTAACACATATGGGTGTGAATCTGGGTTTCATCCCGCGCCACCGCCGCATTCAGTCGGAAGGCCTCCACCGCCCAGTTCAGGTAGGCGGCCCATTCAGACTGGTGCAGTGGCAGACCTTCACGCAGCGCAGGCTCATCAATCTGGATAATCCCGATGCCCGCCTTCTCCAGGTCTTCGACTTCATCACGCAGCGCCAGCGCGATTTGTTTCGCGATGGTTTCGCGTGACACATCTTCACGCGGGAATGACCAGCAGAGGATGGTTACCGGACCGGTCAGCATCCCTTTTACCGGCTTGTTGGTTAGCGACTGGGCATATCTGGCCCACTCAACGGTGATCGCCTCCGGACGACTGACATCGCCAATAATGACAGGCGGTTTCACACAGCGTGAACCGTAGCTCTGAACCCAGCCATTCTGTGTGAAGACAAACCCCTCCAGATGTTCGCCGAAGTACTCAACCATGTCGTTACGTTCCGCTTCACCGTGAACCAGCACATCCAGCCCCAGCCGCTCCTGTTCGAGAATCGCCTGCTTAATGTGCTCCGCGATGCCGGTGCGGTAATGGTTGCTGTCGAGCCGGCCCTGTTTAAAGTCGAGGCGCAGGCCGCGAATTTCAGTGGTCTGCGGAAAAGAGCCGATGGTGGTGGTAGGCCAGGCTGGCAGATTGAAACGCTGACGCTGCAGGACCGCCCGCACCGGATAAGCGCTCTGGCGTTCACTGTGCTGTGGGGTAATGGCCTTAATACGCTGGCCCACCGCCGCATTATGCACGCGGCGGGAGTGAGCGCGGGCGTGTACCGGTGCGCTCCAGGCTTCCAGCGCCGTCGCATCGTTGTTGTTGAGTGCCTGACTCAGCAGTGATAGCTCGGCACATTTCTGCAGCGCAAAGGCGAACCAGCTGTTGACTTCATCATCCAGACGGGTCTCGACGCTCAGGTCGATAGGGCTGTGCAGCAGCGAGCAGGAGGAGCCGATCCACACCTGTTCACGCGCTCTGGTCAGCGGTTGCAAGCGGCTGAACCAGCGGCTCAGATCGGCGCGCCAGACGTTGCGTCCGTTGATCACGCCGAGCGACAGCAGCCAGCTGGCGGGCAGTTGCTGATTCAGTTGCTGAATATCATCACGACCATGGACCAGATCGACATGCAGCCCCTGCACCGGCAGCGCACGAATCACATCAATGTTCTGGCCGATGCTGTCAAAATAGGTGGTCAGAAGCAGTTTGCTGTGACCCTGCAGTGCGTCATACGCCGGCTGGAAGGCTTCGCGCCACGTCTGCGGCAGCTCCAGTGCCAGAGCGGGTTCATCAATCTGTACCCATTCGATGCCGCGCTTAGCCAGTTCCGCCAGCACCTGCTGATAGACCGGAAGAATCCCCTCCAGCAGTGACAGACGTTCAAACGGCTCACCCTTCACTTTACCCAGCCACAGATAAGTCAACGGCCCCAGCAGCACTGGCTTGATGTTGTGTCCCAGCGCCAGTGCCTCATCCACCTCATCCAGCAGCTGGGTCCAGGTCAGTTTAAACGTCTGACCCTGGGTAAACTCCGGCACCATGTAGTGATAGTTGGTGTTAAACCATTTGGTCATTTCTGCCGCCGCCGCAGGCTCACCGGTCGGCGCACGACCGCGTCCCAGGCGGAACAGGGTGTCGAGGTCCACGGTGCCGGCTTTGTTCTGATGACGCGCGGGCACGTTACCCAGCATCAGGCTGGTGGTCAGCACATGGTCATACCAGGCGAAATCGCCGACCGGCAGCAGATCGACGCCCGCCTCTTTCTGTTGTTGCCAGTGTCGTGCACGCAGCTCACGGCCCGTCGCCAGTAATGCCTGCTGCGTGCTGTCGCCAGCCCAGTAGCTCTCCAGCGCTTTTTTCAGTTCACGGCGCAGGCCAATACGGGGAAAGCCGAGGGTATGGTTCAGGATAGTCATGTGCTGTTCTCCAGATAATCTTTCACTTTGGCTTAAATGGGCAGCCAAAGATGTTTAGCCGTCCAGATGTTTACACTGCTATACTCTGCGGGTACTGTATATTGCTCAAGCGCAATATGTTCATTTTCGATGTGAAGGACTCTCATGATCGAACTCAAGCACCTGCGGACGCTTCAGGCTCTGCGCAATACGGGCTCGCTGGCGGCGGCGGCGGCCCAGCTTCATCAGACGCAATCGGCGTTGTCTCATCAGTTCAGCGATCTGGAGCAGCGGCTGGGATTCCGCCTGTTCGTGCGTAAAAGTCAGCCGCTGCGCTTTACGCCGCAGGGCGATATTCTGCTGCAGCTGGCAGAGCAGGTGCTGCCGCAGATTCAGCAGGCATTGCAGGCCTGCCATGAGCCGCATCAGACCACGCTGCGGGTGGCGATAGAGTGTCATAGCTGCATCCAGTGGCTGACTCCCGCGCTGGATAAATTCCGCCAGAGCTGGCCGCAGGTGGTGATGGATTTCAAATCGGGCGTGACCTTTGATCCTCAACCCGCCCTGCAACAGGGTGAGCTGGATGTGGTGCTGACCTCCGATATCCTGGCGCGCTCGGGTCTGTTCTACTCCCCGATGTTTGATTATGAAGTGCGGCTGGTGCTGGCAACGGATCACCCGCTGGCGAAGGTTGAGCAGATTTCGCCGGAAGATCTAGCCGATGAGGTGTTGATGATCTATCCGGTGCAGCGTCAGCGTCTGGATATCTGGCGTCACTTCCTGCAGCCCGCAGGCGTCAGTCCGGCACTGAAAAGTGTGGATAATACCCTGCTGATGATTCAGATGGTCTCGGCACGTATGGGGATTGCCGCGCTGCCGCACTGGGTGGTGGAGAGTTTTGAGAAGCAGGGTCTGGTGGTCACCCGCACGCTGGGCGATGGCCTGTGGAGCCGTCTTTATGCGGCCGTGCGCGAAGGGGAGCAACGTCAGCCGGTGCTGGAAGCGTTTATCCGCTTTGCCCGTCAGCACGCCTGTGAGCATCTGCCTTTTGTGCGCGACGCCGCGCTGCCCGGTGCGGTGTTGCAGCGATAATCTGGCGGGCACAAACCTGCGCGAAGGCGGGCAAAATCCCCTATAATGCGCAGCCTGTCGACTGACCACGAGAAGATTTCACCATGACTAACAATGATATTCTGCGCAGCGTGCGCTATATGCTCAACCTGAGCGATGCCAAAATGGTGGAGATTTTTGCGCTGGCGCAATGTGACGTGCCGCTGGCGGATATTCAGGCGTGGCTGAAAAAAGATGACGATGCTGCGTTCCGTCCCTGCCCCGATGTGCTGATGGGTTATTTCCTGAATGGCCTGATCTTCTACCGTCGCGGCAAAAGTGAAGATGCGCCCGCGCCGTCGATTGAGCGCAAGATGACCAATAACATCTTCATGAGAAAGCTGCGTATCGCTTTTGATCTGAAAACCACCGACATTCCTGATGTACTGAAACGCGTGAATTTTACCGTTTCACAGGCTGAGATTGGTGCGATTTTCCGCAAACCTGATCATAAGAACTATCGCGAATGCGGCGATCAGATTCTGCGTAACTTCCTGAAAGGGCTGGCGATGATTCAGCGTCCTAAGAGTGAAAAGCCTGCTTAACGTCTGTGGCTGATCGCTTCGGGTACCTGCGTGGTCAGAAGTGGCGCATCTGATCGCAAAGAAAGCCTGCATCCATGCAGCACGGCCTCGCCATCCCTGGCTCGGACGCTTTGCTCCTCAGTTGCGCCACCTCTTCCCTTAAGCTTCTTCATGGCTTTTTAATCAGCAACACCAGGCCAGCCCTGGGGAGTGAAAGCGGGTCATCGGTAGAGCCTTCGTCGCAGGGGAAAAAAGCGCCGGGAGCATTTCTGAACCATCCTGGAAGATTCCTTCGCGATCGCACACGCCAGCTCCATCGCGAATGCTCTACGTTTCAGCGCTCCATCCCCTCCTTCATATTCGCTCTGAGCCCCTGGTTCAACTGCGATGATGCTGTTAAGTCTCCAGGGCTGGCGCGTCTGAAGAGCGAAGCGTCCGGGCCAGGGATGGCCCGGCCGATCCACAGGGATGTGAGATTCCTTCGCGATCGGACGCGCCAGCCCGGGAGGCCGCACCCATGCAACAGCCCTGTTTATGATCGGTCACTGCGCCCCACCACCCAGCGCTTATGCACCCACAACGAGGCGAGGATCACCAGTGCGCCCGCAATAAAGCTTGGCCAGTGCGGTTTCTCCTGCCAGATAGCCAGATTCACCAGCAGCCCGGCAGGAACGTGCATGTTATTCATAATGCCCAGCGTGCCGGCATCGACCTGGGTCGCACCATAATTCCACATAAAATAGCCGAGACCGGAAGCCGCAATGCCCAGCCAGACCAGAATGCCCCACTGCAATGAGGTGGTCGGCAACTTCTGTGGATTGCCCCAGGCACACCAGGCGATCACCGCAATCAACACCGCACCCAGATAGAACCAGGAGAAGGCCGTGTGCTGCGGCATCGGGCGGGTCTCCTGCAGACGCTTATAGCCCACCATTCCCGCCGCAAAGCAGATATTTGCCAGTTGCACTAACAGCAGACCAAACCAGAAATGATCGCTGACTTTGTCATAGCGAATAATGGCCGCACCCGCCACAGCCAGTAGTGCACTGAAGATATAGCCGATGCGCAGTGGACGACGGCTGATCAGATCGTAAATCAGCGTCACATAAAGCGGCGTCATCACCGTAAACAGCAGGAATTCCGACACGCTAAGGTAGAGATAGGCTTCGAAACTCAGCAGATACATCACGCCCAGCTGCAGCATCCCGACCAGCATGTAAAGCAACAGCGTTGAAGGGCGATGACCACGCCAGCGCAGGAAAGGTAAAAATACCAGCGCAGCCAGCGCCAGTCGCATCAGTACAGAGAACCAGCTGTCTACCTGCCCGGCAAGGTATTCGCCAATCAGACTGAACGAAAAGGCCCACAGAATGGTGGTAATAATCAATAAAAACACGGTGACGACCCCGAAATTAACAGGCCGTCAGTGTAAACAATGTGCTGCCATCAGGCTGTGAAATCTGGTTGACATCTGATTACAAACCAGGCGATCAGAATAGCCATCGGAAAAGGGCTTTCGCTTCCTGACATAACTGTCTGCATAAAGATCTTTCAGCCAGATAAAATGCGCGAAATGATCCATCGCATGATCACTTCCGCTCCAGAATGTAATAAAAGTGTAACAAATGTGTCATTCATCACAGTAACGTTGCGCAACTAACACTATTCTTTGCGCGAAATGGAACATTCTGCGTCCATTTTCTTCTGCTCTTTTCCTGCTCCAACCTGCTGGGAATTAAAAACCATAATGTGCCCTGGAGGGCCTCACTGATGCTGAGCATTTTTAAACCTGCACCACGTCAGCCGCAGGTGGCGGAGGATCACGTTGATCCGCTCTACCGTCGTCTGCGCTGGCAAATTTTCATCGGGATCTTCTTTGGTTACGCCGCCTACTATCTGGTCAGAAAAAACTTCGCACTCGCCATGCCCTATCTGGTAGAGCAGGGTTTTTCACGTGGCGATCTCGGTTTTGCCTTATCCGGCATCTCCATCGCCTACGGCTTTTCAAAATTCATCATGGGATCGGTCTCTGACCGCTCAAACCCGCGCGTCTTCTTACCGGCAGGCCTGATTCTGGCTGCGACAGTGATGCTGATCATGGGATTCGTTCCCTGGGCCACCTCCAGCATTATGGTGATGTTCGTGCTGCTGTTTATCTGCGGCTGGTTCCAGGGCATGGGCTGGCCACCTTGTGGACGTACCATGGTTCACTGGTGGTCGCAGAAAGAGCGCGGCAGGATCGTTTCGGTCTGGAACTGCGCCCATAATGTCGGCGGCGGTATTCCGCCTCTGCTGTTCCTGCTCGGTATGGCATGGTTCAACGACTGGAAAGCGGCACTCTATATGCCGGCATTTGGCGCCATCGCCATTGCGATTCTGGCCTTTGCGCTGATGCGCGATACGCCGCAATCCTGTGGTCTGCCACCGATTGAAGAGTACAAAAACGACTATCCGCCCGACTACGATGCCAGCCATGAGGAGGAGCTGACGGCTAAACAGATCTTCATGAAATATGTGCTGCCGAACAAGCTGCTGTGGTACATCGCGCTGGCCAACGTATTTGTTTATCTGCTGCGCTACGGCATTCTCGACTGGTCGCCGACCTATCTCAGAGAAGTAAAACACTTCACGCTGGATAAATCGTCCTGGGCTTACTTCCTGTATGAGTATGCGGGGATCCCCGGAACGCTGCTGTGCGGCTGGATGTCGGACAAAGTGTTCCGCGGTAATCGCGGTGCGACCGGGGTGTTCTTTATGACGTTGGTAACCATCGCGACCGTGATCTACTGGCTTAACCCGGCGGGCAATCCTGGCGTCGATATGGCCTGTATGATTGTGATTGGCTTCCTGATCTACGGTCCGGTGATGCTGATTGGTCTGCACGCGCTGGAGCTGGCCCCGAAAAAAGCGGCGGGGACGGCGGCGGGCTTCACCGGCCTGTTCGGCTATCTGGGTGGATCGGTGGCGGCCAGCGCCATTGTCGGTTACACCGTCGATTACTTCGGCTGGGACGGCGGCTTCATGGTGATGATTGCTGGCTGTGTGCTGGCGGTTATCCTGCTGTTACTGACCATGGTCAGCGAACACAAACACAAAAAGACCCCTGCCTGACGGCAATAAAAAAGGGCCGGATATCCGGCCCTTTTTTTGCGCTGACGGCTTAAGCAAGATAGAGCGTGCGCAGCGTCTGCGGCACGGCATCATCGGCATTTGAACCGATCACATCCAGCTCCGGCAGCGTATCTTTCAACCGCTGATGGGCGTTCTGCATGATAAATCCCTTACCCGCCATGCTCAGCATCTCCACATCGTTCATGCCGTCGCCAAAGGCGATACAGCTTTCCAGTGAGTGGCCCAGCGTTTTCGCGACCGCTTCCAGCGCATGCCCTTTCGACACGCCGCCCGCCATCACTTCCAGACAGGTAGGCAGTGAGAAACTGACGTTAACCCGATCGCCCCAGCGCGCTTCAATCGCCTGTTCCATCGGGATCAGATGCTCGGGATTTTCGCAGGTGAAAAAGACCTTGCTGATATTATCGGTTGGCAGCAGACCCGGCTCATAGACCTGATAGTTGAACACCGACTCGCGGAAATAGTCCTGCTCAGCCGGGCTTGAGCGGCTGACAAACCACTCATCGTCGCGGTAAACGTGGGTCAGAATATCGCTGTGATGATATTGCAGGCCAAACAGATCGCTGGCGATATCCTCATCCAGATTATGACTGAACACCAGTTCGCCCTCGGCGTTGTGCACGCGCGCGCCGTTTGAGGTGATCATATAGGCCGGAATCGCCAGGCTGTCGCGCATCTGTCCGACATCGATATGATGACGGCCGGTGGCGAATATAAAGTGAATATCTTTCGCGACCAGCTGCTGCAGCGTTTCACGCGCAAAAGGGGTCAGACGATGTTCGGGAGAAAGCAGCGTGCCATCCAGATCGGATGCAACGATGTGATACATGAAAACCTCGGGTATCTGGTTCTGCCGGCCTTAACCGGTCGGATAAATAACGTCAGTGGTGCGAGGAAAAGAAGTCGACCACTGCATTGAGTGCTTCGGCGCGCATCTCATCCTTTTCAAACAGGATCTCATGACGCGCACCGTCGATCACCCGTGGCTTATTGCCCTCACACGGATGACCCGCCGCTGCCATCGCGGCACAAAAAAGGTCCTGCGAACGATTGTCGACCACCCGATCATCGCTGGCCTGTAACAGCAGCAGTGGCGTGGTGATCTTATCGACCTGACTGATGATGTTGCGACCTGCATGGATGCCTTCACGTACCCAATGGTAGGTTGGCCCGCCAACGCGAATCGCCGGATCGTCCGCATAAAAGCGCAGATTTCGCCGGTAACGCTCGGTGCTGTGCGTCAGCCGGTTAATGCCAAACGGATGCGCACGCCAGCGGCCGGTGCCGAGCGCATAGCCATCGCGCATGGCCGGACGCTTCTCCGCCCAGTCCAGGATCCGACGGGCCAGAAAAGAGGGCAACGGTAAAGCAATGCCAAACATCGGCGCCACCAGCGCGACCGCATGAAACGCCTGCGGCTGACGCGCCAGAAACAGCGTTAAGATTGCGCCGCCCATGGAGTGAGCCAGCGCATAGCGCTGCTGGTAGTGACCGCTGATAATCTCTTTCAGATAGAGCGTTTCAAGGTCGTCGACATAATGGGTAAATTCCGCCACGTGACCGCGGTGTGAATCTTCCAGCAGGCGATCGGAACGCCCCTGACCGCGATGGTCAAGGATCACCACATCAAATCCGCAGTGAAACAGATCGTACGCCAGCTCAGGATATTTTATGTAACTCTCGATGCGTCCCGGCACAATCAGGATCACACGCTTGTGTTGCGGTGATGTGAAGCGGACGTAGCGCAGCGTCAGATTACCCACGCCGGTAAACTCAAGCTCTTCGCGGCTGTGCCAGAAATCGAGCAGTGGCCCGGTAGCGAAGGCAGCAAAGGCTTTTTCTCGTCGCAGCCAGCTGGCTTTGTGTTGATTCATTCGCCCTCCTGATGACCGGATACAGAGTCCTGAATGCCATGCGCAGGCCGTAGCGCCGCGCTTATTTCTGGCGTATTGTGTCACAATTCCGCTACTAAAGAGAGCCTGACCCATGACCATCGAATGGTGGCTGACCTATCTGCTTACCACTACAATTCTCAGCCTGTCGCCCGGTTCCGGCGCAATCAACACCATGAGTACCGGTATCAGCCACGGCTATCGCGGCACGGTGGCCTCTATCTCCGGTTTGCAGGTCGGCCTGGCGCTGCATATCGTGCTGGTCGGCATCGGTCTGGGCGCGCTGTTTTCTCAGTCGCTGCTGGCGTTTGAGATTCTGAAATGGGCCGGTGCGGCCTATCTGGTCTGGCTGGGTATTCAGCAGTGGCGCTCAGCGGGTGGCATTGATCTGGATGCAGTCGCCAGAGCGATGCCGCGTCGTCGCCTGTTCAAACGCGCCGTGCTGGTTAACCTGACCAACCCGAAAAGTATCGTCTTTCTCGCCGCCCTGTTCCCGCAATTTATTCAGCCGCATCAGCCGCTATTTATGCAGTATCTGGTGCTGGGCGTCACCACCGTTGTGGTCGATATCATCGTGATGATTGGCTACGCCACGCTGGCAACGCGGATTGCGGGCTGGATTAAGGGACCAAAACAGATGAAGTTAATGAACCGCATTTTTGGCGGGCTGTTTATGGCGGTAGGCGCGCTGCTCGCCAGCGCCAGAAAAATCGCTTAACGTCTGACGCGCCGAATTCGGCGCGAAAGATTATCCCTTCTTCCCTGGCGCCGCTACGGCGCTGTCAGTGGAACCACACGCAACACAATGATGCCCGGCTTCGAGCGCATATATTCCCTGAACGGCGCATCGACAACTTTTCGATTAACGGCCAGCGAAGAGGCGTTCCTGAACCATAAGCGGCCATCATGCCGGACAGCAATCCCCACATGCGTAACATCCAGGCTCTGACTGGTGGCGTAAACCCCCACGTAATCGCCGGTCTGAATCTGGTTCAGCACCTGCGGTGTGATCGCCCGGGCCGGAATGTAAGTGATACGACGTGCAATCACACCCAGACCGGGCACCTGTTCTGCTCCGCTGGCCTGACGATTCAGATGCTTCACCACCGTCACCGTATCCGGGCTAAGGGTGCGGGTCACGTCATCGGCATTGCGCGGGCTATCGGCAAACCAGTCGGAGAAAAAGTGGCGACGATTCCGGTAGCTGACCTCACCGCCAGCGTAGCGGGTCCGAATCAGGTTAGCCTCAAAGCTGGCACGATCGTGGCTGCGGCTCAGCGCCTGCACATAATCAAGCAGCGTGTAACAATCCACACCGTTGAAATTGATCACCAGCGCTTCCGGACGCGTGGAAGAACCGATCAGCGTATCCGCTTCATAGGGTGTCCCGAGAAACGTCGCAGAGATCCGGCTAATCCTTTCGCCCTGCGTCTGATCGACATCGGGCAGCGTCTGCATCAGGATCGAGGTGACCTCATCGGTCTGGCCCGGCTCTGGCGCAGGGTTGCGGGCGGCATCCGGCGAGGCGCAGGCGCTGATACAGGCCGTCATCAACATCAGTAATATGAACTTCACTCTCATCATCCTCTCCATAAACGTTGCGCCTGCTTCCCGACTTTAATGGAGATATGGATATGAATGATTAATAAAGAGTGACGATTTATCTGCGGTTGCAACAGCAAAACTCCCTGAGCCCTGGAATGTGACATCCGTCACACAAGCAAACTCTCTGGAGGAAGCGACAGCAAGGGAGGTTTCTGCCGGAGGCGCAACGCGCACTCCGGCATAAGGGCTGAAACGGTGTTTAACGCGAAAGAATCAGGTGGATACCAAAACCGGCAAACAGTACGCCGGCCATGCCATCGACCCATTTCGCCAGTCGCTGATACTTGGCGCGGATCCACGGCAGCGCAAAAATCGCCGCCACCAGGGTAAACCAGGCAAAAGTTTCACCGACAATCAGCAGGAACAGACCCCAGCGCTCCGCCGAACCGACATCGTCGCCAACAAACAGCGAGAAGACGCTACCGAAGTAGATAATGGCTTTAGGATTCGACAGGTTCGTCAGCAGGCCTTTGAGAAAGCTCATGCCGCGTTTCGGCAACGCAACCACCGGCTCATCCTGCTGCGGCTGTTTGTGACGCTGACGTGCCGAGCACATCAGCTGCCAGCCCATCCACAACAGATAAAGTCCACCGCCGACCATGATGATCTGATGCAGCCAGGCCATTTTTTCCAGAATCAGATGCAGCCCCATCAGCGCCACACCCGCCCAGACCACAATGCCCAGCGTAATGCCCAGTACACCCATCATCGCCTCTTTGCGCGAGCGGCTGGCGGCAGTCTGTGACACGAAAAAGAAATCGGGGCCGGGGCTCATCAGTGCCACCAGATGCACCAGCGCCACAGTGGCAAATAACATCAGCATAATCAGTGTCCTTTACTCTTCATCATCAAGATGCTCTTTGATCATCACCAGGAAAGGTTTGCCAAAGCGCTCCAGTTTGCGGTGACCCACGCCGTTGACGCTGAGCATCTCGGACGCGCTGACCGGCATCTGTTCTGCCATCTCTATCAGTGTGGCGTCATTGAACACCACGTAAGGCGGAATATTCTCTTCATCGGCGATCGCTTTTCGCAGCTTACGCAGCTTGGCGAACAGTTTGCGATCGTAGTTGCCACCGTGAAACTTCGCCGGACTGCTGCTTTTTGTTTTTGCGGTGATCAAACGCGGCACCGCCAGCATCAGTGGCACTTCACCGCGCAGCACCGGGCGCGCCGCTTCGGTGAGCTGCAGAGCCGAATGCATAGCGATGTTCTGCGTCACCAGCCCCAGATGGATTAGCTGACGTAACACGCTCACCCAATGTTCGTGGCTCTGATCTTTGCCCAGTCCATAGACCGGCAGTTTGTCATGGCCCTGCTCTCGGATACGCTGATTGTTGGACCCGCGCAGCACCTCAACGATATAGCCCATACCAAAACGCTGACCCACGCGGTAGATGCCGGAGAGCGCTTTTTGCGCTTCAACCAGGCCGTCATACCGTTTGGGTGGGTCGAGACAGATATCGCAGTTATCGCACGGCTGCTGGCGGCCCTCGCCAAAATAGTTCAGCAATACCAGACGGCGGCAGGTCTGCGCTTCAGCAAACGCGCCCATGGCGTTGAGTTTGTGACGCTCAATATCCTGCAGCGGTCCGGGCACTTTCTCTTCCAGACATTTACGCAGCCAGGCCATATCGGCCGGGTCGTAAAGCATCATCGCTTCGGCAGGCAGACCATCACGTCCGGCTCGCCCGGTTTCCTGATAATAGGACTCGATGTTGCGCGGGATATCGAAGTGGACCACAAAACGGACGTTGGGCTTGTTGATGCCCATGCCAAAGGCCACCGTCGCCACCACGATTTGCAGATCGTCACGCTGAAACGCTTCCTGCACCCGGCCACGCTGTTCGCTGTCGATACCGGCGTGGTATGCCCCGACGCTGAACCCCCGGCTTTGCAGTCGCGCGGCGGTGTCTTCCACCTTCGCCCGACTGTTGCAGTAGATAATGCCGCACTTGCCGCGCTGATCCTGAACGTAACGCAGCAGCTGATCGGTGGGTTTAAATTTCTCCACCAGCGTGTAGCGAATATTGGGGCGGTCAAAACTGCTGATCTGGATCAGCGGATCCTGCATATGCAGCAGGTTAACGATGTCGTTGCGGGTGGTTTCATCCGCGGTCGCGGTCAGCGCCATTACCGGTAATTCCGGGAAGCGCTGACGCATCTTGCCGAGTGCGCCATATTCCGGGCGGAAATCGTGGCCCCACTGGGAAATACAGTGCGCTTCATCCACCGCCAGCATCGCCGGTTGCCAGTGCGCCAGACTGTCCAGGAAGTTATCCATCATCAGGCGTTCCGGGGCGATGTAGAGCAGCTTAACCCGACCGGTTCGGCAGTCGGCCATCACCGTCTGCTGCTGATCGCGCGTCATGGTGGAGTTGAGATACGCCGCCGCCACGCCGTTCGCCAGCAGCTGATCGACCTGATCTTTCATCAGCGAGATCAGCGGCGACACCACCAGCGTCAGCCCCTCGCGCACCAGCGCAGGGATCTGATAACAGAGCGATTTACCACCGCCGGTGGGCATCACCACCAGACAATCGCGCCCGCTCAGCGCCTCATTGATGATCGTCTGCTGACCGGGACGAAAATGCTGGTAGCCGAAGGTATCCTGCAATACCTGCTGCGCCAGCGCTTCCTGATTAAGAACTGCCGAGGTTGCCACGCGATTCCTGTCTTTCGTTATGGATTAGAACAAGTCGTTAAGTGTTACACCCACACCCAGACGCGTCTGGCGATGGTTGTAATCGATCAGTGATTCACCGTAACCGCTAAACACCTGAGTATAGAAGCGAACGTGCTCAGTGATAGGGTAGCTCCAGCCCAGGGTCGCGCCGCCATAACCGCTGTTCCAGTTATAGTTACCCTCTACGCTGAAGATATTGTCGCCGAGCTTATAGCCCAGACGGGTGCGGTAGTAACCCATGTATTTGGTGATATCAGGATTATCATCGCTGTTCGCCCCTTCAGGGATGCGATACCAGGGTTTGATTTCCGCCAGGAAGTTACCATTCTCTGCCATCAGACGCGCATAGACGCGGTTCCAGCTGCGCGAGGTGGGATCGCTTCGTCCATTGGATTGGTGATTCAGACCCACTTCGACATCACGCAGTGTCCAGCCCGCCAGCGAATAGTCGGTCGCCCAGCCTAGGAAAATCTGCGGCTCATAGTTGGTCTCACGGAATGGCGATGACTCAGCGCTATTCGACAGCTGCCACCAGGAACGCTGGGTGTAAGAGGCTGCCAGCACCGAGTTGTCGCCCAGAATACCGCGCCACAGCGGAAACGCCAGGCTGAGCTGGAATTTCACTTCATCTTTGCGGGCATTCTCTCCCCAGTTATAGGAGGAGATCGCCTCTTTATTGAGGTCGCTGGTATAGGTATAAAGCAGATAGTTGTTCTCGTAAGGATAGAGAACAAACGGGTTGTCATGCTTCTCCAGCAGGTTAGCAATAATGCTGCCCTGAACCTGTGGCGCGTCATGAACCTCTTTAATATGGGCTTCATCCGCCTGCGCCAGCGCAGGAAATATCAACATTGCCGCCAGCAAGGCGCGATGCTTACGCATATAATTCTCCGGTGAGCAGCTGCGTATCAGAATAACTGAAAGGGTGTCGTAAAAAGCAGGCCATTCTACACGCAAATGGCAGTGAGCATGAGTGCTGATTTCTTAAACTGGAAACACCCTCGCAGGCGGCATAGAATACACAACTCATTCATGTTCCGCGCCCCTCTGGCCCGATTTTTTCAGGACACATCATCATGTCATCACCCGTGCTGACACAGCAGGACGCTCGCCAGCTGGTCGGCGAAATTTTCGTTTATCACATGCCGTTTAATCAGGCGCTGGGCCTGGAACTGATGCGCCTTGACGCAGACTACGCAGAGATCAGCTTCAATAACAAAACCATGCTGGTGGGCAATCAGGCGCAGCAGATTCTGCACGGCGGCGTTATCGCGTCTGTACTGGACGTGGCGGCGGGCATGGTCTGCGTCAGTAATGCGTTAACCCGTCAGGAAAGCATCAGCGAAGCGGATCTGCGCCAGCGTCTGTCACGCATGGGCACCATTGATATGCGCGTCGACTATCTGCGTCCCGGACGCGGCGAACGCTTCACCGCCACCAGCAGCCTGCTGCGCGCCGGTAACAAAGTCGCCGTGGCGCGTGTGGAACTGCACAATCAACAGGGCGATTATATCGCCACGGCTACCGCCACCTATCTTATCGGCTAACCACGCCATTGAATGGAACGCATATGGATACGCAACAAACCCGCCAGGGCGTTGGCTTTGCACTGGGCGCTTACTTTATCTGGGGCATTGCGCCCGCTTATTTCAAACTGGTAAAGCAGGTTCCCGCCACGGAAATCATGACGCACCGGGTGATCTGGTCTGCACTGTTTATGCTGTTACTGATTACCCTGAGCCGCAGCTGGCCCGGCGTTCGCAGCGTGTTGCGCCAGCCTAAAAAAGTGCTGCTGCTGGCGCTGACGGCCGTGACTATCGGCGGCAACTGGCTGCTGTTTATCTGGGCAGTCAACAATCAGCATATGCTGGAAGCCAGCCTGGGCTACTTTATTAACCCGCTGATCAACGTGGTGTTCGGCATGCTGTTTTTGCGCGAACGGTTTCGCCGCTTGCAGTGGCTCGCCGTGCTGCTGGCCACCGTCGGCGTACTGGTGCAGCTGTGGCAGTTTGGGTCGTTACCGATTATCGCGCTGGGCCTGGCGCTGAGCTTCGCCCTGTATGGCCTGGTGCGCAAAAAGATTCAGGTCGATGCGCAGAGCGGCATGCTGATTGAAACCCTGTGGCTGTTTCCACTGGCGGCGATTTACCTGTTTGGTTTTGCCGACAGCGCCACCAGCCACTTATCCGCCAACCCACTGAGTCTCAACCTGAAGCTGATAGCGGCGGGCATTGTAACCACCATTCCGCTGATGCTGTTTGCGGCGGCCTGCAGCCGTCTGCGACTTTCCACCGTAGGCTTCTTTCAGTATCTCGGCCCGACGCTGATGTTTGTGCTGGCGGTCGCGTTTTACGGTGAGACCATCACGCCAGACAAGATGGTGACTTTTGGCTTCATCTGGCTGGCGCTGCTGGTATTTGTCTGCGATGCGGTGGCGTTTTCATTCCGTTCCCGTTCGCGCATAACGTGAAATAAAGCGCGCTAAAGCCGGGCCGGTCAGCAGGATGGTAAACAGACGCAACGTCTGCAACGCCATCACAAACGCCATGTTGACCTGGGTTCCCGCCGCAATGATCGCCACCGTGTCCAGCCCGCCTGGACTGGTGGCGAGATAGGCCGTCATCAGATCGATATCCAGCATTTGCGTCAGCATCCACGCCAGCCCGCCACACAACAGCATCAGCCCGAAGATCGAGGCCAGCATCTGCGGCAGCGTGCGCAGTGCCAGCAGAAAAATCGGGCGGGTGAAACGTAATCCCACGCTCCAGCCAATCAGTGCATAGGCCACGGCCAGCAGCCATTCCGGCACCTGTAACACCGCGATGTCGCTACTGTGCAGTGCTGCGCCCGCCAGCGCAGGCAGCAGCAGCGCGCCAGAAGGAATGCGCAGTCGGGTGCCCAGCCACGCGCCCGTCAGCATCACCACCAGGGTGATAACAAAGCCATGATTCAGCGGTGGAAACCAGAGCAGCGAGACGCTGTGCGCCTCATCGCCCAGTCCGATGCGCGCCACCAGCGCGGCCGCCGAGGCGACAAACAGCACCCGCAGATACTGCATGAATGCGACCAGCCGCACGTCAGCGCCAAAGTCACCCGCCATCGCCACCATGGCCGTTGCACCGCCCGGCGACGATCCCCATGCGCCGGTCGGGCCAGGCAGATGACTGAAGCGCACCAGCAGAAAACCTGACAGGCCGCTGGCCGCCAGCGTCAGCAGCAGCACCGCCAGCACGATCGGCCAGTCCTGGATCAGCGGGGCCAGAATCGAAGGCGACAGACTCTGCGCAATCATGCAGCCCAGTACGGCCTGAGCGAGCAGGAACAGCCGTTTATCAATTCGCAGCGTGGCACCCGACAGCCCCATCACTACACCGACAATCATCGGCCCCAGTAACAGCGCAGCGGGCACATGAAAATAGTGCAGCACCGCGCCCAGCAATACCGAGATCAGCAGCAGCAGCGTCCACTGCGCGCGCAACGAAAAAGCGTCCATAAGAAGTTAATAATTTGTAAAAACAGGAGGGTAAGATTACGCAGAAATGGGGACAGGAGCCAGCAGAACGGGCCATCTCAGATGGCCCGTTCTTATTTTAAAGCCAGTTTTTACGTTTGAAATAGAGATAAGGCGCCAGTCCGGCCAGAATCATCAGGCCGATCGCCGCCGGATAACCAAAGCTCCACTTCAGTTCCGGCATAAACTCAAAGTTCATCCCATAGCTGGAAGCCACCAGCGTCGGCGGCAGAAACACCACGGAGACCACCGAGAAGATCTTGATGATGCGGTTCTGCTCGATGTTGATGAAACCCATCGCCGCCTGCATCAGGAAGTTGACCTTCTGAAACAGTGATTCGTTATGCGGCAGCAGCGATTCGATATCGCGCAGAATTTCACGCGCCTGCTCCAGCTGATTGCCCGGCAAACGTGCTTTGCGTACCAGGAAGTTCAGGGCGCGCTGGGTATCCATCAGACAGAGACGCACCTTCCAGCCGATATCTTCCAGTTCCGCTAGTCGCGACAGCGCCTGATCGTACTCTTCGCCCTGCTGACCTTCCATGATCACCCGGCTGAGTTTCTCCAGTGCGCTGTAGATGTTCTCGATTTCGTCCGCCAGCTGCTCGATTTTGGTTTCAAACAGGTCGAGCAGCAGCTCAAAGGCATTGCCGTCGATCAGGGTCTGATTACGGGCGCGCATGCGATAGAGACGGAACGCAGGCAGCTCACGTTCGCGCAGCGTGTAGAGACGGCCTTCACGGATGGTGAACGCCACGGTGGAGTTACCGGCGTGATCGTCAGCGTCTTCATAGAAGAAGAAGGAGTGGATGTGCAGACCATCTTCATCTTCGAAGAAGCGTGCCGAGGCCTCGATATCTTCCAGCTCAGGCCGTGTTGCCAGACTCTGGCCCAGCTCAGATTGCACGCGATCACGTTCGCCCTCTTCCGGCTCGATTAGATCGACCCAGACAGAGGTCGTCAGTTTGTCGTTTTCGTCTTCCAGCTCCAGTCGCGTCAGGCGGCTGTGATCCAGTTTAAATGCGCTCAGCATAGCAATACTCCCCATTGCAGACTAAATGGGACAAGGCAGTCCGCCGTTCCTCAACATGGAACGGGCAGCCTGAACACGGAAACAGAGTTTCAGAGATAAATCAGTGCTGACTCGCGACGGAATCAAAAAGGGAGGTCGCTGATAACCGCTAAGGCTACCCGCGTAAAGAGGTAGCCTTAGATGTTATTCCTGGAATCCAGGTCATTGAGCCAGCATCGACTGGGCGTGTCCAAGGCATTGTCCTCTCATGATAATAGTGGGCGCATGTTACGCTGAGACGAAAAAGCCGTCAACCGCACGCTAAAGCGTTTCAAGCTTCGCGTAAGCCGCCACCAGCCACTTGATTCCCTGCCCCTGAAACGCCACCTGAAGACGGCTATGCTCGCCGCTGCCTTCCAGATTAATGATGGTGCCTTCGCCAAATTTTGCGTGATGAACACGCTGACCCAGCGCGAATCCACTGTCATTTTTGGTCACCGGGGCACCCATCCGCTGATGGTTTACCGGACGGCTGACGCTGGCGCGCAGACGCACTTCTTCTATGCACGCTTCGGGCAGTTCGCCGATAAAACGGGACGGCCGGTGATACACTTCCTTACCATAGAGTCGGCGGGTTTCGGCGTAGGTCAGCGTCAGCTTGAGCATCGCACGGGTCACGCCGACATAAGCCAGACGACGTTCCTCCTCCAGCCGGCCACCTTCATCCAGTGACATCTGGCTCGGGAACATGCCCTCTTCCATGCCGACGATAAACACCTGGCTGAACTCCAGCCCTTTTGCCGAGTGGAGCGTCATCAGCTGAACCGCATCCTGCCATTTGTCTGCCTGGCCTTCGCCCGCTTCCAGCGCGGCGTGGGATAAAAAGGCCTGCAGTGGCATCAGATCTTCATCTTCATCCTGATAGCTGAACTGCCGCGTAGCGGTCACCAGCTCCTCCAGGTTTTCGATACGCGCCTGGCCCTTCTCACCTTTTTCCTGCTCATACATCAGCCACAGGCCAGAGTCTTTGATGACCCGGTCGGTCTGAACATGCAGCGGTAACTCGGCGGTTTCGGTTGCCAGCGAATCAACCAGTTCACAGAAGCGTTGCAGCGCAGACGCGGCCCGGCCAGCCAGCGCACGGCTTTGCAGCAGTTCACGCGTTGCCTGCCACAGCGTCATCTGACGTTCACGGGCCGTCTGACGCACCACGTCGAGCGTGCGATCGCCCACGCCGCGCGTCGGGGTATTCACCACGCGTTCAAATGCCGCGTCGTCATTGCGGTTCGCCATCAGACGCAGATAGGAGAGCGCATCTTTGATCTCCTGACGTTCGAAGAAGCGCATGCCGCCATAAATACGGTACGGCATGCTGCTTTGCAGCAGCGCCTCTTCCAGCACACGCGATTGGGCGTTGCTGCGATAGAGAATGGCGCAGTCGTTGAGCGCGCCGCCGTTCTCCATCCAGACCTTAATACGGTTGACCACGAAGCGCGCTTCATCCAGCTCATTAAAGGCGCAGTAGATCGAGATCGGTTCGCCATCACTGCCTTCGGTCCAGAGCTCTTTCCCCAGGCGACCATTGTTGTTAGCGATCAGGGCGTTGGCGGCTTTCAGGATGTTATTGGTTGAGCGATAGTTCTGCTCCAGACGGATCGTTTCCGCGCCGGGGAAATCCTGCAGAAAGCGCTGAATATTCTCGACCTGTGCGCCGCGCCAGCCGTAGATCGACTGGTCATCATCGCCCACGATGATCACCCGGCCGCTGTCGCCCGCCAGCATCCGAATCCAGGCATACTGAATGTTGTTGGTATCCTGGAACTCATCCACCAGCACGTTGGTAAAGCGTTCGCGGTAGTGATTAAGAATGTGTGGCTTGTTGAGCCATAATTCATGGGCGCGCAGCAACAGCTCGGCAAAGTCGACTAAACCGGCGCGATCACAGGCTTCCTGATAGGCCTGATAGATGCGCAGCCAGGTCTGCTCAATCGGATTGCCGTAGCTTTCGATATGCTTTGGTCGCAGGCCTTCATCTTTTTTGCCATTGATGTACCACATGCCCTGACGCGCAGGCCACTGTTTGTCATCAAGGTTCATTGATTTGATCAGGCGCTTGAGCAGACGTAGCTGATCTTCGCTGTCGAGGATCTGAAAATCCTGTGGCAGACCGGCGTCAAGATGGTGGGCGCGCAGTAAGCGGTGCGCCAGACCGTGGAAGGTTCCGATCCACATTCCGCCCTGACTGGTGCCGATCAGATGCTCGATACGGTGACGCATCTCCGCTGCCGCTTTGTTGGTAAAGGTCACCGCCATAATCGAATAGGGTGAGCAGTTCTCCACCGACATCAGCCAGGCAATGCGATGCACCAGCACCCGCGTTTTACCACTGCCCGCGCCTGCCAGCACCAGCAGGTTACTGCGCGGTGCCGCAACGGCAGCGCGCTGATTGTCATTCAAACCATCGAGCAGTTCAGAAACGTCCATAAGCACCGATTACCAAAGAAAAAAACGCCGTCGTCACACTGATTATTCCGCCTGCCGTAAGGCATTATCGCTGCCAGTCAGGCGGCGCCACAGACGCCGGATAAGGGACGGCGGCAAAACAGAAAAGAGGAGACGACTGGATAAATTTACAGCCATTATAGCAGTGAGGTGAGTGATGCCAACCGCGAAATTTCGACATGCGGCAACAGGCGCGCATCCGGGATATGCATCAGATTGCCCTGCCGCAGGTTAATCCAGCAGGCCTGCAGCCCGCAGCGCAGTGAGCCCGCCACGTCGGTGGTCAGGTCATCACCCACGTGCAGAATATGGTGTGGCGCGATATCAAGGCGTTGCGCGGCAAGCTGATACATATCCTGCCACGGCTTGGCGCGCCCGTCTGGCCCGGCCCGCAGCGTGAAGCGGAAGTATTCGGCAATGCCCATTTTTTCCGGGCAGGCGTTGCCGTTGGTGACCGCCACCAGCGGGATTTTCTCCGCCAGGGTTTTCAGCGTCTGGTGCGTCTCATCCGGCATCTCGACCTGACTCCGCCACTGATGGAAGACCGCCATCACTTCTGCCGCACCCGCAGTGGCTTCAGCGGCAGAGAGGCCGATATTCAGCATCGCCAGCTCAACCGAACGGCGTCGCCACTCCGAAACATCATGATAGATATCAGGTTCGCGCTGCAGCAGCTCATCGCGCAACTGCTGATAATCCTGCGGCGTGAAGTCACGCAGCGCCGGATGAAAAGCCTGCAACGCGGCATGGGACTCCAGGGTGGTACGACGGATGACCGGGTAGTTATCGTAGAGAGTGTCATCAAGGTCGAAGGTCATGGCTTTTATGGCCGACAGCGGACGATAAAACTTCATTCGTTCTTTCCTCGTTTGGCGCGGGGATGCGCAGCGTCATACACCGAAGCCAGATGCTGGAAATCGAGATGGGTATAGATCTGGGTCGTCGACAGGTTTGCGTGACCCAGCAACTCCTGCACGGCGCGCAGGTCACCGCTGGATTCCAGCAGATGCGTGGCAAATGAGTGTCGTAGCTTATGCGGATGGATATGGCTGGCCACGCCCTGTCTGATGCCCCATTCGGCAAAGCGTTTCTGCACGTTGCGTGGCGAGATGCGGTTGCCGCGCGTCGAAAGAAACAGCGCATCATCCTGGCCGCCAAAGGTTTCACGCAGCGGCAGCCAGTGCTGGATCCAGGCGACCGCCGTGCGACCAATCGGTATCCGGCGCTCTTTGCTGCCCTTACCGACTACCCACACTTCGCCTGAATCGAGATCGACGTGGCGACAATCCATATTCACCAGTTCAGAGAGACGCAAACCGCCGCCATACATCACTTCCAGCATCGCCCGGTCGCGCACCGCCAGCGGATCGCTAAGGTCGATCTCCAGCAGCTGATTTACTTCATCTACATCAATGTTTTTAGGCAGATGGCGCGCTTTACGCGGCGTCATCACCCCTTTGGCCGGGTTGGCAGAAAGCAAACCCTGGCTCACCTGCCAGTCGAGAAAACTGCGCAGGGCGGAGAGCCGCAGCGCGAGGCTGCTGGCGGCCAGTCCGGCGCGACGGCTGCGCGCCGCCATGCTGCGCACCTGCGCCGGTTCCAGCTGCGCCCAGCTGCTGAGCTTCATCTCATCAGCAATCGCCACCAGCGCGGCAAGCTGGCGCGCATAGCTGCTCTGGGTTAACGGACTGAGCTGGCGCTCCACTTTCAGGTAGCGCAGAAATCCGTCGACGGCCTCCTGCAGCGCGCTGCTCATGCGCGTTCAACCCAGCGGGAGAGCAGATCAGGCATCATCTGCGACAGATGCTGCAACAGCAGTGTCCCCATGCCCGATTGATAGTGCTGGCTGTCACGACTGCTGAACACCAGCACGCCGAGATCGCCCTCCTCACCCATTAGCGACATGGCAACCGACCCGATCGCTTTGGCCTGCGGCAACAGCAGCAGCAGTTCCGGCCCGTTAATGTTGCCAAGATAGTGATGCTGGTTACCGAAGCGCTGAATACGCAGCGGTTCAAACGCCTGACGCGAGAGGCTCAGCTGAAAGAAATCGGAGGGCGCGCCCAGCAGCCATTTATCACTGAACAGCCGCACATTGGCACCCGCCAGGCCCAGCTCACGCGCCCAGCGATGCAGACGGTTGAGCATATCCTGCAGCGAGTCAGCCGCGGCCAGATGGCTCTCCAGCGACAACAGACGGTCAAACAGTTCGTGGTTAGCGCTGGCCTGCTCCATCAGCAGCGTGATCTCTTCTTCCAGCCGCTGAATATGGTTGCGTTGCCGTGCCATATGCCATTCGACCAGAGAGACGCTGCCACGCACCGGATGCGGCACGGCCATCTGTTCAACTGCACGGGCATTGCGGATAAAGAAATCGGGATTCTGCCGCAGATAATCACTGACGGCCTGATCGTCCAGCAGAACCGAACTGTCAGCCTGCTCTTCGATATTTTTCATAGATGAATAAACCCATCGTAGACGTGTGTCGCAGGCCCGGTCATATAGAGCGGCTGACCGGCGCCTTTCCAGGTGATGTGCAGCGTTCCGCCAGGCAGGTCGACACGCACTTTGGGTGCCAGAATGCCCTGCTGAATGCCACATGCAACGGCAGCACAGGCGCCGCTGCCGCACGCCTGCGTTTCACCCGCACCGCGTTCGTAGACGCGCAGGCGGATATGTTCGGGATTGATGATCTCCATAAAACCGACATTGACGCGATCCGGGAAGCGTTCATGACTCTCCAGAATCGGACCCAGCAGTTCAACCTGCGCGGTTTTGACACTTTCGACCTGGATAACGCAGTGCGGGTTGCCCATCGACACCGCACCCAGCATCACCGTCTGTTCGGCCACGCGCAGCAGATAGAGATTTTCGGCCTTGTTGGCGCGGAACGGCACCTGCTGAGGCTCAAAGTTTGGCTCGCCCATGTTGACGCGCACCTGGTCGTCAGGCGTGACGGTCAACACCATGCGGCCATTCTGCGTACTGACCCGGATGTCACTTTTGTTGGTCAGCCCTTTCAGCTGAACAAAGCGGGCAAAGCAGCGCGCACCGTTGCCGCACTGTGCGACTTCACTGCCGTCAGCGTTGAAAATGCGATAGTGGAAATCGAGATCGGGATCGTAAGGCGGTTCAACAATCAGCAGTTGATCAAAACCGATCCCCAGATGACGATCGGCCAGCCGGCGGATCAATTCCGGCGAAAAGAAGACGTTTTGTGTCACCGCATCCACAACCATAAAATCGTTGCCGAGACCGTGCATTTTGGAGAACTGCATTTTTTGCTCCGCCGGATAAGCCATCAGATTAGTTCGCTTTTACGCCTGAATTGCCGGTAACCAGCCCGCCGACATCGGCTTTAGAGGCATCCGCTTTCTGGCGGTCGGTTGGGGCTTGTTGTTTCTTCGGCTGATCCTTCGGCGGGAAGTAGAGCGGTCCTTTCAGACCACAACCTGCAAGGCTGATTACTGCCAGTGTCATGGCCAACAGGCTTATTACTTTCTTCATTCTTTATGCTCTTCATGTCCTTTACCTGGATGCTTATCATCGCAGTTGAAGGTGGAAAAGCAACAGGAAATGCCCGCAAATAGCGTGAAGCGGGTGACAAGCCGGGAAGATAGCGGCCACCTGCAGAGCGCAGGCAGCCCGTCAGCATCAGTGCACCTGATAGCGTGGCTGATAGTCGCTGTTGTCGTTGTCAGGCTGCGAGGTGCACAGCTGCGTCAGCGTCTGGCTACGGAACGGAATCACCTGGAATCGTTCACCGGTGTTCACAATCTGGTAGAACTGCGGCAGGTTGAAGTTGATAAAGCTCGAACCATAGGTAAAGCGATCGTGCGATGAGGAGTAGAACCGGCTGACATCGCGCACCAGCTCCTCTTTACTGCCTTCACAGTGATGATAGACCTCAACCCGATTGGTCTCATCGAGGATGTAGATATTGAAGCCGCGCTCATCAGTGGTGTTTTCAAAGAAGAACTGAATAATGCCTTCGCTGGCATACCCATTGACCACCGGTGGCAGCGGCGTCTGATTCGTTTCGACTTTGATCGACAGTCCGTGCAGCTTGTTGTTGGAGATCGCGCCATAAAACTCAACCGCGTTTTCCAGCTTCTGCACCGAAACGCTCATGCGTTCAAAGAACAGGCCCCATGTCTCACCCGCCATACGCAGCGCTTTAAAGCGACCCGGCTCCTGACGTGTGCTGGAGAGGCGAAGCTCAATGCATTCTGAGACCAGCTGCTGTACCCGCGTCCGAATCAGACCGCGCAGATGCTGGCTGTAGCAGAACACTTCCACCGTATCGGGCGGTGCAGCATCCTGATGCATCTTGCCGAGAATGGTTTTCAGCCCTTCGATCATCGCCTGTTCGCCACTGAAGTGCAGCGTACGCACCTCATTCCAGGAGTTGCGATAGAGCAGATCGATGCTGCCAATCAGGCACTGCTGCTGCTGACCAAAACTAAAGACATCCAGCTTACGGAAGTCGAAGTGCACCACCTGATTGCGGAAGGCCGCCGTCGGATCGTGTTCAAGGTTAACAATAATCGCAAGGTGCCGGATTTCGCATGGACTATAGAGCGCTTTTGGCGTCGGCGAGGGCAGACGCAGCGGGAAGTGGCTGGAAACATCGTTAACCAGCTCCTGCAGACGCGCCAGATCGCAAACCTCATTGCCTTTAATATGCAGCCGGGTTTTACGGGTCAGCAGTCCATTGAACCACGCCCACGCCACCAGCTTGTTCAGGTAACGGTTATATTCCAGCGGCTGATGGCTGATAATCGAATCCATGTCCGGCGCCTGGTTATAGAGATACCAGCCGGAACGGTTGGCGCGGCCAGGCGGCACATGAATAAAGGTCAGATTGGGTTCGGAGAGATCGGGCGAAATCTGCGGATTCACCAGCGTCACTTTGCCCGGCAGCGCTTCAAACGCAGCATACAGTTTACGGGTCAACACACCGATATCCTGCGGGCTGGCGCTGACGCTTAAGTTATTGCGACGGGCAAAGCGGATCAGATTGCGATAACTCTGCATCATCGCATCCAGCAATTCATTATGGGCTTCGCGCACCCGCTCGATTTTCCACTCAGCGCGGTTATCCAGAATGGCAATCTTCTCTTCGTTCCAGCCCCACTCTTTGACCAGCTGCGATAAAATTTCGCGACGCCAGCCGGTGCGATGCTGATGATCTTCGGTGCTGAGCTTTTCACACACTTTGAGGTAGAAGCAGCGACGCACCAGATCAAGACGCGGCTGATCGTCAACGCTGGTCAGATAGTGCGTAACGCGCTCCAGCATCATGCAGTAAGGATCAAGCCCGAAGCAGATGATTTCACCGTCATGCAGGCGCTGTTTGATATCCATCGCCAGCAGTTGCGTGTTTGGGTATTCCCAGCTGTAGGCTTCCAGCAGCAGCGTTTTCAGTACGGCTTTATACGGGGAGTCGATGCTTTTATAGAGCTGCCACAGGCTGGCACCGAAATACTCTTCCGCCGACAGCGTGCCGAGGCCGCCAAGATCGAGCCACTCATTAGGGGTCAGCACGCCTTTGGCGTAGAGCGACATTACGTAGTCGTCGTAATTGTGCTCTTCTTCGCCCGGCACCATATTCCACAGGATGCGTTTGCCCGCCATACGAACTGCCGTACGGTAGAACTCATCCAGCAGTAAAATGTGTTGTGTTGAACCGCAATCTTCACCGCCCAGACTGCCGCTTTCGTTGTGGCGGAAGCGGTTCTCATCAATCAGAAAGAAACTCACCTCTACGCCCATTGAAACGCACCACTTCTGCAGCAGCGTACATTTGCGCTGCAGATTCAGACGCTCTTCATTATCAAGCCAGGATTGATGGCAGACCCAGATATCGAGATCCGAGACGCTGTTCTGGCCGACAGATGAGGTGCTGCCCATAGAATAGATCGCCGTAATCGGCATTTCGCCTTTCGGTGCATCGGCATGACGCAGATCGCTGTCGCCGGTGAGATCGGCCAGCAGCTGACGCTGATTTTCATCAGGCGTGAAGAAGCTGATGCCATGTGGAACGCTACCTTCAAGGTAACCCGGCATCTGCGGATGTTGATAATGTAATAAGGTTGGCAGCAGACTGTAGACGCGCTGAAAAGCGGGTCCCATAGCAGCCAGCGCACGATCAACGCGCAGCTGGTTGATTGCATCCAGTCTCTGTTTCAGTGTCTCAATGTAGAGGTACAAGACGTTTCGCCTGATTGTCCCAGTGTTTAAGCACCCTGTTTCCACACTCTGCCGCTTATAAAGTAAAAAAGTGGGTAGATAATTGCTGGAAACGTGATCAATCTAACACCCTGCAGATTGACCGTAAAGAAAGTTGCGCTACCTGACAGTTTAGCACGTTCTTACCAGCTTCCCGCCTTTTCAGCTCTGGTTCCCACGTTATGGCTTAATAAACCGGCCTGAAACCGCACGCAGGCCGTTTTCAATCCGTTGAAACTGACAGTCTTCACCCAGAGATGATAGGATATTCAGTGAACGATAAAAATGGTTAACAGCATGTTAGACAAAATTTTCAGAATTGCTACAAGACAAAGCCCGCTCGCATTATGGCAGGCACATTATGTACAGCAACGACTCATGAGTGCCCATCCGGGACTGCGCGTTGAGCTGGTGCCTATGGTCACGAAAGGTGACATCATCCTTGATACGCCGCTGGCAAAAGTGGGTGGCAAAGGGCTGTTTGTCAAAGAGCTTGAGCTGGCGATGCAGGATGGCCGTGCCGATATGGCGGTGCACTCGATGAAGGATGTGCCGGTCAATTTCCCGGAAGGTCTGGGCCTGGTAACCATCTGCGAGCGCGACGATCCGCGCGATGCGTTCGTTTCTCATCATTATGACTCCATCGACGCGCTGCCACAGGGTGCCATTGTCGGCACGTCCAGCCTGCGCCGTCAGTGCCAGATTAGTGCGCGCCGTCCGGACCTGGTGATCCGCTCGCTGCGGGGCAATGTCGGCACCCGCCTCGGCAAGCTTGATGCCGGAGAGTATGACGCGATTATTCTTGCTGTCGCCGGGCTGAAACGCCTGGGACTGGAAGATCGCATTCGTCAGGCGATGCCTGCCGAAGTTTCCCTGCCCGCCGTGGGTCAGGGTGCGGTCGGCATTGAATGCCGTCTGGACGACACCACCTTAATCAGCCTGTTGCAGGCGCTGAATCACGATGATACCGAAGTCTGTGTCCGAGCGGAGCGCGCCATGAATACCCGTTTAGAGGGTGGCTGCCAGGTGCCAATCGGCAGTTTCGCGGTGCTGGAAGGCGATGACCTCTGGCTGCGCGGCATGGTTGGCGCACCGGATGGCCGGGTCATGGTCAGCGGCGAACGCCGGGGTCCCCGCGCTCAGGCTGAACAGATGGGTATTTCACTGGCCGATGAACTGCTGAATGGCGGCGCGCGTGAAATCCTGAAAGAAGTTTACCAGGGGCAGCCGCCGGCATGACCATTCTGGTGACGCGCCCGGAACCCGCAGCGGCAGAGCTGGTGTCACGCCTGCATGCCCTTGGCAAACAGGCGTGGAGCCTGCCGCTGATTGAATTTGCGCCGGGCGCTGATCTCACCTCTCTGCCACAAAAGCTCGCCGCACTTCGCCCTGGCGACCTGGTTTTTATCCTTTCTCAGCAGGTTATACATTACGCACAACACACCGTCACAGCATGGCCCGCTGAGCTGGACTATTATGCAATTGGTCGCAGCACCGCCCTGGCGTTTCATACCGCCAGCGGACAGCAGGTAACCTGGCCTCATGCACATGAAACCAGTGAAGAATTGATCCAGCTGAATACCCTTCAGAAGGTTGCAGGTAAACGTGCGCTGATCCTGCGTGGCGATCCCGGACGCGAGTTGCTGGCTCAGACGTTAACCCGGCGAGGTGCTGAGGTGTCGTTTGCAGCCTGTTATCAGCGCTGCCAGAAGTATTATGATGGACCCGTTGAAGGACGCCGCTGGCGCGATCGCGGTGTCTCCGTGCTGGTGGTGACCAGCGGTGAAATGTTACAACAGCTTTTTTCGCTGTTCCCCGCAGTTGATCGCGAGGAATGGCTGCTCAACTGCCGACTGGTTGTCGTCAGTGAACGTTTGGCTACCCTAGCCGCAGGATTGGGTTGGCAGGATATTCAGGTAGCCGATGGTGCCGATAACGATGCGCTGCTGCGCGCGTTACGCTGAACTTTAACAATGGGATGTGCCACATATGACGGAACAAAAAGACTCCTCCGCCATGGTTGAAGAAACCACCCCAGCGGTCGACCGCTCTCCTTCCAGCAACAGCACACCACCGCGTAATGCGAAAAATGGTGGCATGGTGCTGGGTGCAGTTGCGATTGTGATTGCGCTGGCGATTGGTGCGGGTTTATACCTTAACGGGAAACATCAGGCTGATTTACAGGCACAAACCAATCAGAAGCTGAGCGAACAATTAAGCGCGTTGCAACAGCAGGCCAGCAGCGACAAACAGCAGCTGACTCAGCAACTGAGCGGCGCCGAAACCGCGTTGCAGACAGCCCAGACACAGCAGAACGCGTCAGCAAAAGAGCTGGAAACCCTGCGTGAAAAAGTGGCCGTGATTTCTGGCAACGACGTGCGCAGCTGGTTGCTGGCACAGGCGGACTATCTGGTGAAACTGGCTGGCCGCAAACTCTGGAGCGACCAGGATGTCACCACCGCCGCTGCTCTGCTGAAAAGCGCCGATGCCAGCCTGGCCGACATGAACGATCCCAGCGTCATGAATGTGCGTCGTGTGCTGACCCAGGATATCAGTAACCTCTCTTCGGTTACGCAGGTCGATTATGACGGCGTGATCCTCAAACTGAACCAGTTGTCGAACAACGTTGATAATCTGCGTCTGGCCGATAATGACAGCGATGATGCGCCGATGGACAGCGATGGCGGTGAACTGTCAGGTTCCGTGCGCGAATGGCGTCAGAATCTGGTGAAAAGCTGGCATAACTTTATGGATGATTTTATTACCATCCGCCGCCGCGATAACACCGCCCAGCCCCTGCTGGCACCTAATCAGGATGTTTACCTGCGTGAGAATATCCGCTCGCGTCTGCTGATTGCTGCTCAGGCGGTACCGCGTCATCAGGATGAGATTTATAAACAATCTATCGACACCGTGTCCGCGTGGGTTCGCGCCTGGTACGACACCAATGATGCCGCTACCAAAGCCTTCCTTGCCCAGCTGGATGAGCTGAGCCAGCAGAACATCAATATGGATCTGCCGGATAACCTGGAAAGTCAGCCGTTGCTGGAACAGCTGATGCAGACCCGCGTCCGGAACCTGTTAGCGCAACCTTCTGCCGCTGCTAATCAGCAGGGAGGCTAAGCATGCTTAAGGTATTTATCCTCTTTATCCTGCTGATTGCTGGCGTGGTGCTGGGACCGATGATTGCCGGTCATCAGGGTTACGTGCTGATTCAGACCGATAACTGGAACATCGAAACCAGCGTCACCGGCCTGGTCATTATCCTCATCCTCAGCCTGCTGGTGATTCTGGCCGTGGAATGGCTGCTGCGCCGCGTGCTGCACACCGGCGCGCGTACCCGTGGCTGGTTTACCGGACGTAAACGCCGTCGCGCCCAGCGTCATACTCAGTCGGCGCTGATGAAGCTGGCAGAAGGCGATCACCGTCAGGTGGAAAAACTGCTTTCTAAAGATGCCGATCACGCTGATGTGCCGGTGGCGAACTACCTGCTGGCAGCAGAAGCTGCGCAACAGCGTGGTGATGAAATCCGTGCCAATCAGCATCTTGAACGTGCTGCAGAGCTGTCGGAGAGCAACACCATTCCGGTAGAAATTGCCCGCGCACGTATTCAGCTGGCACGTAATGAAGATCATGCTGCGCGTCATAGCATTGACCGTCTTCTGGAAGTGGCACCGCGTCATCCTGAAGTGCTGCGCCTGGCCGAACAGGCGTATGTCCGTACTGGTGCCTGGAGTGCGTTGCTGGATATTCTGCCCGCCATGCAGAAGGCGCAGGTTGGCGATGAGCTGCATCGTGATGCATTACAGCAGCAGGCCTGGCTGGGTCTGATGAATCAGGCAATGGCCGACCAGGGCAGCGATGGGCTGAAGCGCTGGTGGAACGATCTGAGCCGCAAAACCCGTCAGGAAACGACGCTGCAGGTGGCCATGGCGGATCATCTGATTGAATGCAACGATCACGACACCGCGCAATCGATCGTGCTTGAGGGCCTCAAGCGTCATTATGACGATCGTCTGGTACTGCTGATGCCTCGCATCAAAAGTGGTAATCCGGAAGCGCTGGAGAAAGTTCTACGCCAGCAAATCAAACAACACGGCGCAACACCGCTGCTGCACAGTACGCTGGGGCAGTTGCTGATGCGTCATGGTGAATGGCAGCAGGCTGCTGAGGCACTGCAGCAGGCGCTGGCACAGCGTCCTGACGCGTTTGATTATGCATGGCTGGCGGATGTTTATGATCGTCTGCGTCGCCCGGAAGAAGCGGCGAAGATGCGTCGTGAAGGGTTGTTGCTCACACTGAAGAACAATCCCAACGCCTGATCCTCTTTTCATACCTGATAAAGCCGGGCTTGCCCGGCTTTTTTGTGCCCGCAATCTGCCAGCACGCTTTCGCAGGCAAAAAAAAACACCTGCCAGTGGCAGGTGCAAGATCAGGTCGGTAAGACAACCGGGAGGTACCTGACTCAACGTGGTGTCTGTTAACCCTGTAAGGCTTTCGCGATACAGGCAGGCAGACAACAGGTACCTAAAATTGGCTCTGCATCATTCCCAGGTTTATGTAGCATCAGCAGACATAAGAGGTGGAATGAGCATCTACAGCAGAAGTATTGCACAAACCGTGCCAGGTTTATGATTATTTTTAAAATCACAATAAATCAGCAGGTTAAATAATTAGCTCAAAACTTCATTCAACAGGCCTTTCGGGAAATGTCGGTATCCAGCGACAGCTGGCATTTTCTCTGTCTCTGAATGGAGACAGCAAGGCAAATCTCTCTGTGAAATCAACAATAACAATGACTTATTTGTCGGCAATTCACGACGCTGTTGCTCCTGTTTAAGCAACTTTATCTGACAACTGGCGAAATCAAGGGTGAGCTGGCATCAAAGGATTAGCTAACAAGCAGCCCGCTCTCACTGCTGTGCGGGCTTCAGGGAGGCATACGCCTTACGCAAAGACGTCAAAAGACGCCATCCTCAGCGCGGGCGATTACGCACCTCATCCCTGAGGTGCGCCCGTAGTCGGGCCAACGCTTTGCGTTGTTCAAAAACGCTCCTGGCGTTTTTATCCGGGCGGCGCGATGCTTTGCTACAGGCGTATGCTCCCTTCGCTTCACGTATGGCAGACGCATCTGATACTTACAAGGACGCTTCAGACAAATGACAGATCTAAACCCGGATGCATCTGACCACAGCGCATAAGCTCAACGCGCAGGGAGCATGGTCAGAAGAGGAAAGCGTCCCACGCCAGGGACGGCGTGGGCCGAGCGGCCATGGATGGCTTAAGCGACTTTCCGATCTGACCATGTTCCCTTCGCAGGCTCGGATTTACAGCAAACTTATTTAGCTGTACCCACCTAAACCTCCTTCGGAGGTCCTCATCCTCTTTTCTGCAGACGAAAAAAAACCTGTCTTTTCAGACAGGTTTCTAAAATGGTCGGCGAGAGAGGATTACTCTGCTCTGCGAGCAGCGCCCTTCGGGCCGTTGCTGAAGCAACGTTGTCTCGCTACGCTCGGCTCAAACCTCCTTCGGAGGTCCTCATCCTCTTTTCTGCAGACGAAAAAAAACCTGTCTTTTCAGACAGGTTTCTAAAATGGTCGGCGAGAGAGGATTCGAACCTCCGACCCACTGGTCCCAAACCAGTTGCGCTACCAAGCTGCGCTACTCGCCGATTTTTTTAACTGTTTTGCCTGGTGCGAAGAGAGGGACTTGAACCCTCACGTCCGTTAAGACACTAACACCTGAAGCTAGCGCGTCTACCAATTCCGCCACCTTCGCGTTTCCCAGCAAAATCTGGGGTGGCTAATGGGACTCGAACCCACGACAACTGGAATCACAATCCAGGGCTCTACCAACTGAGCTATAGCCACCACAATACTTAATGTCACAAGTTAAAAACCTGCAGCATTTAAATCTCTACTGCCAACCGCGGTAAATCAACCACCGAAGCTCATGCGCACAAACGATATGGCGCGCCCGACAGGATTCGAACCTGAGACCTCTGCCTCCGGAGGGCAGCGCTCTATCCAGCTGAGCTACGGGCGCGTAGCGCCGTTGCGGATGTGCATACTAGAGATAAGCGCCCATCGTGTCTAGTGCTTTTTAAATAAAAAGACGCGTTTGATTACGCTTTGTGCATTTTGTCGACAAATAGTGCATTTCCACTCTCACAACGCGTAAAAATGCGGCATTTATCAGCAATATCAGAGATCGCCACGCCAGTGATAGCGCAAATATTTAAGCAGTTTTAATTGCCGGCGCAGGCGGCCAGGCTGCCGAATCAGACGATAGAGCCACTCCAGCCCCAACCGCTGCCAGATCTCAGGCGCTCGCTTCACATGGCCGGTGAAAACATCGTACGTTCCACCCACGCCCATATAGAGCGCATCAGGCCAGTGCGCACGGCACGCCAGCATCAACAGCTCCTGACGGGGCGACCCCAGCGCTACAGTCACCAGCTTCGCGCCGCTGGCCGCAATCCGGGCAAACAGCGCATCCTGATCGGCTGGCGCAAAATAGCCGTCCTGCGCCCCGACAATATTCACATTCCACTGACGACGTAGCTTATCGCAGGTTTCATCCAGCACCTGCTGACGACCGCCGATAAGAAACACAGGCGTCCCTTCCCGCCCGGCGCGTTCCATCAGCGCTTCCCATAAATCAGCACCCGCAATGCGCTGCACCGACGCGTGTGGATACTTTTTACGAATCGAGCGCACAATGCTGATGCCATCGGCGTATGCATATTCCGCCTGCGCTAACAGCGTACGTAATCCCTCATCCCGCTCAGCGGTCAGGATCTTCTCCGCATTAATCGCCACTAAAATACCGCTGCGTACGCTGTGCGGCGGCATCAGAAAATTCACCGCCGACGGCATGTTTTCGAAGCCATACAACTCAACGCCGCGAATCCGATACTGCGGCGTCTCAGTTAACTTTGTCATATCTTCCGTCAATCCCAGAGGCTACTCAGAGCGGGCTGTGCAACACCCGCCTGCTGCGGTCGCGAATCAAACCTGCGCGATCCAGTAACCAGAAAAGTAATTTAGCCATGCCCAGACAGGCAGCAAAAATGATGCAGAAAAACACCACGCGTGAACCGAACGCATCAAGGCCTTCGCGTGCCAGCACGATCATGTTAAAGACCGCGCCAAAACAGAAGCTTTGCAGGATGGCGCCGGTGTAACGGTTGGTCTCAAGACAGCCACGCTGATAGATTGCATCAAAGGCTTTTATAATCATCCCTACCGCGACCGCACCGATCGGAATCGCCCAGACGCCGCCCATCACCACCAGCGACCCTATCAGCGTGGGTGAAATCGCCAGGCCAGAATGGTTGTTCAGCACTTCCCAGGTGAAGTAGTTAGCACTGTTTAACACTGCCAGCGGCCGATCCGGCCAGAGCCAGGTCGGAATGAAAACGTAGAAATCACGCCACAGCGGTGCCAGCCCCTGAAACTCAATTCTGGCGTAGTTATCCAGCAGCAAGGCGAGATTCTCCCACGGCGAGAAGGTATCACGCGTCAGATAGAGGAAAGTATAAAACGCTTCATCGCCCATAACGTCGAGGTTATAGCGGCGCAGTGCCAGCCAGAACATTCCTGCAATCGCCAGCACGCCCGCCGTTGCCAGCATCCACAAAGTGATCCAGCCACGGGTAATCCCGATAAACAGGAACAGGGCAAACGCAATAATGATATTGGCGCGGGTACCGCCCACCAGCGCGTAGGTCAGTAAACCAAAGGCAACGGTCACCACCAGGAACAGCAGCCAGTTGCGGCGCGTCGGGCTCAAAAAGTAGGGGATCAGCATCGCCGGAATAAAGAAATAGAAGAAGCGCTTAAGCGCTACACCCGACACTTCACTGGAGAAAATCTGGTTATAGGCGGTCAGGCGGAACAGCAGAAAACCGTTATGAATGAAGAACACCGTCACCGTACCCAGCGCCACCAGCGCCAGGATCAGGCAGGTCAGATGGGTTTCGACGCGATTCATCTGCAGCCAGGGCTTCACCGGAGACGCGCTGGCGGGTTTCAGTCGCACTTTATAGCTGACGTAATAAATGGCGTAAAAAGCCGTGGCCGACAGCAGCGCCTCCAGCAGGTTCTCAACCGGCACCACTTCAACATTAAAGCGAAACACCAGCACGGAGGTCAGCGGGAAGCCGAAGTAAAAGGTCAGTAAGAACAGCAGCGTGAAGAACAGATGAAAGTTAAAACGGACGCGCTTAAACTCCCGCCAGGTCAGGGTCAGGATAAAAACCAGCGACAGCAAATAGACCACCAGCAGGCCGCCAAACTGCATAAGACTCATGACAACTCCCCTTCGCTGAGCTGTAACGCGGCCCGCCAGCCCGCCAGATAACCCGGCGCAAAAAAGGCGATAGCCTGTTTATCACAGCTCATCAGCTGACGACGTGCCTCGGCGATCACCGCAGGCGACAGCGTATCTTCACTGAACAATACCGGAAGCTGCTGCTCTGCCACATCACGCCAGAATGGATTTTTGCGGGTCAGGACAAACGGCACGTTGGCCTGAATCAGCAGGCAGAGTGTTCCCACCCCTTGCTGACGTTCAAACATAAAATAGCCGACATGGCAGCGCGCCAGCAGGGCTAAGTAATCATCAAACGCCAGGTTTTCACGCATCAGATTCACCTGCCCGTTTGGGAACAGCGCATCGGCAGCGGCCTGAATCTGGCTGATATAAGCCTCATTACCTGGCGGATAGCCCAAAGGGACCTCGATACGCACCTGCTCGCCAAACTGCGCGTGAATCGCTTTTAAGCCTTCGATATGCCGGTTACTCGGATCGCCCGAGTTGCCCAGCAACAGCGTAAAAGGCTCCGACGGGACAGATTCAACGGCTGCGGCGGGCATTCTGGTGGGAAAATAGAGCAGTGAACCGGGTACGCGCCGATGGCGCTGCTGGTAGTGATGCAGGTCGCCACGGGTCGCAAAAACCTGTGCAACACGCCCCTGCGCTATCCGGCGGACCAGATAGAACAGACGGAACTTCAGGCTGCGCGAATCTTCATAAAGATCGGCACCCCAGACGTGCCAGAAGAGCTGTGAACGACGCAGCTTACCGCTGAGTAACGCCAGCCAGATCCACGGGTTAAACTGTCCGTGGCAGAAAAAACGCTGCTGACGATTTCTGGCCCGCTGCAGTACCGCCTGCGCCAGCGCTTTCTTGCTGGTAAAGCACTCGATCTGCAACGCACTGAACGGCGCCAGGCTCTCGGGCTGCTGCGTCACCACCATAAAATGGCGTGGCGCAGCCGCAGGCTGCTCAACGCTGAGTACGTCGTTGAAAAAGCGCAGCACCGTAAGATTGTGGTGGGGAATGTCCGATCCCAAAACGTGAATTAAAGTCATTTTTTCCGGCAGTAAACAATAAAAGCGCCACAACACAGGGCAAAGTAAGCCATATAGGTAAACATATAGGCCTGCGCCGCACCCGTCGCGCCATGTAACGGGATCAACCAGCGTGAAAACAGGGTCAGCAACAGGAACTGGCTGATCTCAGTCAGAACATAAAAGCGCAGCGAGGCTTTGGCGATAACCAGATATCCGAAAACATAGGCGCCGACCTTAAAAACATCGCCGCACAGCTGCCAGACAAAGAGATCGCGCATCCCGCGAAACGCTTCAGAGAACAGCAGGCTGATGGCGAAATCGCGCAGTACCCAGACACCCAGGCTGGCAACCGCTACGGCGGGCAGGACAAAGCGCAGTGCACGGCCAATCTCGCGCGCGATGTCGCGTTTGTTATCCAGCCGCGCCAGCGTCGGCAGCAGCCAGACGCTAAACGTCGCGGTAATAAATTGCAGATAGGCATCGGAAATGCTGGTGACGCCCTGCCACAATCCGACCTGTGCCCAGCCCTGCTGCTCCGCCAGCAGATTACGCATCAGCACCCAGGCGACCGGCAGGGTCACGGCGGTGATCAGCGCCATCAGCGTATATTTTGCCAGATTACGGGCCAGCTCAGGATGCCATTGCGGTCGCAGCCAGCTAAGCGGCAGCGGCGCACGGCGTTTCAGCATCAGGAGTGCAGGCAGCAGCAGCAAAGCCGGCACCAGCGCCAGACCCGTCAGCGCGCCCTGATAGCCGCCCAGCCACCAGCAGAGCAGATAGCCTGCCACGCCAATCAGGCTGCCGAGAATCAGCGCCAGCGCATTACCGCGCGCATCGCGATAGCCCTTCAGCAGCGCCAGGGTAAAGTTGGCCCAGGCGATGCCGAGCTGAAGAAAGGCCACCACGCGGATGACGCCCTGATAGCGGTCGTGACCAAACAGCGCGATACTGATGGGTGCCGCCGCCAGCAGAAACAGCAGCGCCAGCACACCGGAAAAGCCCAGCACCATGGTTGATGCCGTGCCCACCATCGCCCGCAATTGCTCGGGCTGCTGCTGATACTGCGCCACATAGGTGGTGACGCCATTAAAGATGCCTGCGCCCGCCAGCACACCCAGCACGGTGATCAACTGACGGAAGTTCCCCGCCTGGCCGACACCCTCGGGTCCGAAGCTGACCGCCAGCAGTTTGACGACCAGCAGGCCGGCCACAATTTTTACCAGCGTGGACGATGCGGTCCACACTGAGGCTCTGGCTAATGACATCAGGAAAAGAAGCTCAGCAGTGAGCTGATAACCGTGCTCTGATTATTATCCGACAGGTTATAAAACAGCGGCAGACGCAGCAGGCGTTCACTTTCCCGGGTGGTAAAGCGATCGTCGCCGACAAACTGCGAGAACCGCTCACCGGCGGGCGAACTGTGCAGCGGAATATAGTGAAACACCGTCAGTATCTCGGCTTCTTTCATCCAGTTTATCAGCGCCTGACGATCGTCCTGATCGCGCAGTTTGATGTAGAACATGTGCGCATTGTGTTCACAGCTGGCGGGGATCACCGGCAGGCTGATGCGTCCCTGAGCCGCCAGCGGCTGCAGCGCATCGTAGTAACGCTGCCAGATGCGTAACCGCTGCTGGTTGATACCTTCAGCGGCTTCCAGCTGCGCCCAGAGATAGGCTGCCTGCAGATCGGCCATCAGATAGCTCGATCCCATATCGCGCCAGGTGTATTTATCGACCTGACCCCGGAAGAACTGGCTGCGGTTGGTGCCTTTTTCCCGCACGATCTCGGCGCGCTCGACCAGGCTGGCGTCGTTAATGAGCGTCGCGCCACCTTCGCCGCCGGCGGTGTAGTTCTTGGTTTCGTGGAAACTGAAGCAGCCAATATGACCGATGGTGCCGAGCGCACGACCTTTGTAGCGTGACATCACGCCCTGCGCCGCATCTTCAATCACAAACAGCTTATGCTTTGCCGCCAGCGCCATAATGGTGTCCATTTCACAGGCCACGCCTGCGTAATGCACCGGCACAATGGCACGGGTTTTTTCAGTGATGGCCGCTTCGATCAGCGTTTCATCAATGTTCATGGTGTCCGGGCGCACATCGACAAACACAATGCGGGCGCCGCGCAGCACAAAGGCGTTGGCGGTAGAGACAAAGGTGTAGCTCGGCATAATCACTTCATCGCCGGGCTGCAGATCGATTAACAGCGCCGCCATCTCCAGCGAAGCGGTACAGGAGGGGGTCAGCAGCACTTTTTTGCTGCCAAAACGCTGCTCCATCCACTGCTGACAGCGACGGGTAAATCCACCATCGCCGCACAGCTTGCCGCTGTTCATCGCCGACTGCATATACTCAATTTCTGTGCCCACAATCGGGGGCGCATTAAATGGAATCATGACCTTTCCTGTAAAACCAGTACGCGGTGCTGTCGAGCCGGGCACCGCTGCGTAAATAGAGGCGCATCGCCGTGAGATTGCTGAGCTGGGTAGCAACCCGAAGCTGAGCCAGCTGTCGTACCCGCGCCCAGTCTGCCGCCGCCAGCATCAGTCGCTGTCCCAGCCCCTGGCCCTGCGCGTCGGGCAGTACGCCCAGCAGGCCAATGCGGGCATCGCCATCCACCGCGCGCAGCGAAACAAATCCCTGCAGCTGACCCGCGGCATCGCTTGCCACCAGACACTGATCGTCAAACGCCCCGCGTACCGCATTTTCAATCCACTGCGCATAGAAGCGTCCGCTGGCGTCCGGCGCATACCAGGGCGCGCGAAAACGACTCTGGCTGAAGAGCTGTGAGGCAGCATCGCGCAGTAGCGGGATCTGGGCTTCGCGCGCAATGCGAATTCCCGCCTGCCGTTCAGTCTGTTTCAGCGCCAGCGTCAGATCTGCTTCGCCTTCTGCCAGCCGGAACTGATGCTGCTGCAGCGTATCAATCAGTGCCGTCTCGCTGGCAGCGACTTTTATCTGCATCAGCGCACAGGGATGACGCAGCGCCTGTTCCAGCGGAATGTCACCTTGCGGCTCCAGCCGCACGGTATCAACACCGAAGAATGCGCTCTCCCAGCTAAGGGGATTAATATTGACGTGGACGGGCATGTAATAAATCCAGCAGGTATTGGCCGTAGCCGGTTTTTGTCAGCGCTTCACCCGCGGCCCGCAGCTGGTCATCACTCAGCCAGCTGTTGCGCCAGGCAATCTCTTCCAGGCAGGCAATTTTAAAGCCCTGACGTTTTTCCACCGTCTGCACAAACATGCTGGCTTCCACCAGGCTGTCGTGCGTGCCGGTATCCAGCCAGGCAAAACCTCGTCCCAGCAGTTCGACCGTCAGCTCACCACGCTCCAGATACATCTGGTTAATGGCCGTGATTTCCAGCTCGCCCCGCGCTGAGGGTTTCACCTGTTTCGCGAATTCAATAACCTGATTGTCATAAAAATAGAGCCCGGTTACTGCCCAGCGCGATTTCGGCTGCTGTGGTTTCTCTTCAATCGAGATCGCCTTGAAGTTATCGTCAAACTCCACCACGCCGAAACGTTCCGGGTCCATGACCTGATAGCCGAACACCGTTGCGCCACGATTCTGTTCAACAACTTTGCGGAGCTTGGGGCTGAAGCCCTGGCCAAAATAGAGGTTATCACCCAGAACCAGGCAGCAATTATCCTCGCCGATAAAGGATTCGCCGATGATAAAGGCCTGCGCCAGCCCATCGGGACTTGGCTGCACCGCATAGCTGAGGCGTATCCCAAATTCACTGCCATCGCCCAGCAGCCGTTCAAACTGCGCCCGATCTTCCGGCGTGGTAATTAACAGGATGTCGCGAATACCCGCCAGCATCAGCACGGAGAGCGGATAGTAGATCATCGGTTTGTCGTAAACCGGCAGAAGTTGCTTTGATACTGCACGGGTTATCGGGTGTAACCGCGTGCCCGACCCTCCCGCTAAAATGATGCCTTTCATCGCTGCTCCTTACGCGGGTTTATTGCGATAAGCCAAGGCGTTCGCCCTGATAGCGGCCATCCAGAATAGCTTGCCACCAGGTGGGATTGGCCAGATACCATGCCACGGTTTTACGCATGCCGCTTTCAAAGGTTTCCTGCGGTACCCAGCCAAGTTCATGCGCGATTTTACTGGCATCAATGGCATAGCGCTGATCGTGACCGGGGCGGTCAGTGACATAGGTAATCAGGTCGCGGTAATGCGCCAGCCCGGCAGGTTTCTGCTCTGCGGCCAGCTCTTCAAGCAGGCTGCAGATAGTTTCAACCACCTCAATATTGCGTCGCTCGTTATGGCCGCCAATATTATAAGTTTCGCCTGGCTTGCCATGGCTGACCACCTGATAGAGTGCGCGGGCGTGATCTTCGACGTAGAGCCAGTCACGAATCTGCTGTCCGTTGCCGTAAACCGGTAAGGCTTTTCCGGCCAGCGCATTGATGATGGTCAGCGGGATCAGCTTCTCCGGGAAATGGCAGGGGCCGTAGTTATTTGAACAGTTGGTGACCAGCGTGGGCAGACCGTAAGTGCGCAGCCAGGCTCGCACTAAATGGTCGCTGCTGGCCTTGCTGGCGGCGTAAGGACTGCTTGGCGCATAGGGTGTGGTTTCGGTGAAGTAAGCCTGGCTGTCGTGCAGATCGCCAAAGACTTCATCTGTCGAGATATGGTGGAACAGAAAGGCGGTTTTGCGCGCGTTATCCAGGTTTTGCCAGTAAAAACGCGCGGCTTCCAGCAACTGATAAGTCCCGACAATATTGGTCTCGATAAAGGCTACCGGCCCGTCAATCGAACGATCCACATGGCTTTCAGCCGCAAGATGCATCACACAGTCTGGCTGATGACGGGCAAACACCTGATCAAGTGCCGGGCGATCGCAGATATCGACCTGCTCAAAATGAAAGCGGGGCGAGTCGGCAACGCTGGCGAGTGACGCCAGATTTCCGGCGTAGCTGAGTTTATCGACCACCACCACCTGATGTTCGGTTTCTGCGATCAGAAAGCGCACCAGTGCAGAACCGATAAACCCGGCACCGCCCGTGATCAGAAAACGCCTCATCGCCACACACCTTTGGTGTCGACAATCCAGTTCTGCTGAACGCTGGCGCCATCAATGGCGCGGAAGGCGCGGTGATCGACCAGCATCACCAGAATATCGGCCTGTTCCAGCGCCTGCCCGGCAGAGACCAGCACGGCTTTGTCGGCCAGTGCGTCAGCAAGCTGCTCAATATGGGGTTCAACCACCCAGGTAGTGCCGCTGTGCCACTCTGCAATTTTCTGTGCCACGCCCACCGCCGGGCTTTCGCGCAGGTCGTCAATATTGGGTTTAAAGGCCAGGCCAAAGCAGGCGATGGTGATATCGCTGGCGCGCTTGCCGGTCTGTGTCAGGCAGTCCGCCAGCGCGGTTTTCACCTGGTCCAGCACCCACTGAGGCTTGGCGTCATTGACCTCGCGCGCGGTGCGGATCAGGCGGGCTAATTCAGGATTCTGCGCCACGATGAACCAGGGATCGACGGCGATACAGTGACCGCCGACGCCTGGGCCCGGCTGCAGAATGTTGACGCGCGGATGGCGATTCGCCAGCGCAATCAGCTCCCAGACGTTAATCCCCTGATCGGCACAAATCAGCGACAGCTCATTGGCAAAGGCGATATTCACGTCACGGAAGCTGTTTTCTGTCAGCTTACACATCTCGGCGGTTCGGGCGTTGGTTTCAACGCATTCGCCTTTTAAAAACAGCCGATAAAGCTCGCTGGCGCGGGCGGAACAGGCTGGCGTCATGCCGCCAATCACCCGGTCGTTGTTAATCAGCTCAACCATCACCTGACCAGGCAGCACGCGCTCCGGACAGTAGGCAACAAAAATATCGGGCGTATCGCCGTGCTGAGGAAAGCGCAGGTCGGGACGCGCCGCCGCCAGCCAGTCGGCCATCTGTTCGGTGCTGCCCACCGGTGAGGTCGACTCCAGAATCACCAGGTCGCCCTTTTTCAGTACCGGCGCAATCGACTCCGCCGCGGCTTTCACAAAGCGCAGATCGGGCTGATGCTCATCTTTAAAAGGGGTCGGTACGGCGATAAGAAAAGCGTCGGCGGCTTCCGGCTGCGTGGTGGCGCGCAGATCGCCACGCGTAACAGCCGCATGCACCACCTGATCTAAATCGGGTTCCACGATATGGATCGCGCCACGATTGATGGTTTCAACGGCGCGCGCATTGATATCCACGCCCACCACTTTTTTTCCCTTTGAGGCAAAAACGGCTGCCGTCGGCAGCCCAATGTATCCCAGTCCAATCACGGAGATGGTTTCAAAACTCATAATTCGGCTCGGTTATCTTTTAAGGCTTGTAAAATACGACCACAGGCTTTGCCATCGCCATACGGATTATGGGCGTGGCTCATCGCCTGCCAGGCAGCGTCGTCAGTCAGCAAGGTACTGACCTCCGCCACGATTCGGGCGATATCGGTCCCCACCAGTTTGACGGTGCCGGCGTCGACCGCTTCAGGCCGCTCGGTGGTGTCACGCATCACCAGCACCGGTTTACCCAGCGAAGGCGCTTCCTCCTGAATGCCACCGGAGTCAGTGAGGATGAGCCAGGCGCGGTTCATCAGCCAGACAAAAGGCAGATACTCCTGTGGTTCAATCAGAATGATATTCTCAATGCCGCTGAGAATCCGGTTTACCGGCTCGCTGACATTGGGATTAAGGTGCACCGGATAGACAATCTGCGCCTCGGGATGCTGGCGGGCAATCTGCGCCAGCGCGCTGCAGATACGTTCAAAGCCGCCACCAAAGCTTTCGCGACGATGTCCGGTGACCAGCACCAGTTTCTTATCCGGGTCGAGAAACGGATAGCGCGCCGCCAGTTGTGCATTCAGATTGCTGTCATCCAGCACCCTGTCGCGAACCCACAGCAGCGCATCAATGACCGTATTGCCGGTCACGATAATGCGCGCATCGGGCAGATTTTCCTGCAACAGATTCTGACGCGATCGGGAGGTGGGGGTGAAATGCAGATGGGCAAGATGACCGGTAAGTTTACGGTTACCCTCTTCCGGCCATGGCGAGGCGAGATCGCCGGTACGCAGACCGGCCTCCACATGCCCGACCGGAATCTGATGATAAAATGCCGCCAGGCTCGCCGCCAGTGTGGTGGTGGTGTCACCATGCACCAGCACGATGTCCGGTTTGAAGTCGAGCAGGACGGTTTTCATGCCCTCTAAAATGCGGCAGGTGATCTCGGTCAGCCCCTGCTCGGGACGCATAATATTGAGATCATAGTCCGGCTGCAGCTTGAACAGGCGCAGCACCTGATCGAGCATTTCGCGATGCTGTGCGGTGACGCACAGTCGCGATTCGAAAGCGGGATCCTGCGCCAGCGCCTGAACCAGCGGTGCCATTTTTATCGCTTCGGGACGAGTACCAAATACCGTCAGAACTTTCACACTGTTTCTCTCACTCATGCGTGTCTGACATCAGACGCGGACGACGTGCCAGCGCCACTCCCGCGCCTGTTAATGCCCCAATGGCACCCCACATAATCATCATGAACAGACGTCGCGGACTGTCACGTGATACCGGCTCTTCCGGCGTACGCAGATAACGGTAGGTCTGGAACTGGCTGTTCAGTTTTGGCCCGGTCTGCAGCGTGGTCAGCATTGCTCTGTTCTGATCATAGCTGATATCAAACTCCGGACCGGTAGCGCGCAGCGTATCCAGCTGTCCCTGTAAAACGGGCTGGCCCAGCAGGAACAGGTCGCTGTCTGCCAGATTTTCACCCGCTTCACGCGTCTGTTTCTCATTGATGCCCTGCTGGCTGGCGATCTTCAGCGCCTGCTCCAGCCGATGCTGCTGGCGCTGAAACACCGCATTAGCCACATCTTCCTGACGTTTCACCTGCGCCTGCAACTGGTCGGTACGCGCCCGCCAGGCACCTTTTAGCTCATCATTCAGATGACGCGCGGCGCGCTCACTGGCATAGGCGATGTACTGACGCAGCAGATTATTGGCGTCGCCAGCGGTTTCCGCTTTCAGTTTGACGTTATCGGGCAGGTTATGTGCCGCGTCAGCGGGCGTGAACAGGATATTGCCGATCATATCGTCGAGCAGCGCGGCATCATTATGCGCATTGCCGGTTTTACGACTCTTGTAATAATCCGTTTGCTGCCAGAACTCACGACGTGTATCCCAGGAGGCGAGTTGCATGGTGAACTCCTGATAAACCTGATCCATCACCGTAGGTGAAGGTGCGGCCAGGGTTAAGGCGTTGTTGCGCACATCCAGATTGGTCAGGAATTGCTGCTGCGCATAGTAAGAACCCAGCATGTTCACCGTCGGACGATCGGTGATCGCCGTGGTGCTCCAGACCTGTTTCAGCAGCAGCGTGGCCAGCCAGGCGACCAGAGCAAACAGCAGCGCCAGCCCGATAATCCAGCGCTTGCCACGCCATAAACGGCAGCAAAAGCTGCGAATATCCAGTTCGTTGTCCACAACGTCAGAAGGCATGGCAGAGGTATCCTTTATCAGCTCTTTTCAGGGTAATTTGTTTTTTGCTTCGCGATGATGGCTCAGACGGCGCTTAATGCGGCGGACACGTCGCGCCACGCGCCACGCATGTTTGAGGCAGTAGCCGTAAACCATAAACGCGCCCAGGAATAGCAGCAGCATCACCCACTCCGGGATAAATGCCAGATATTCGCCCAGCACACCGATACCGGCGAGAATAGCCGCCGCAACGGTAATCAGTACAAAGGCCTGACGGGAGGTAAAGCCGGCACGCATAATCAGATGGTGGATGTGCTGACGGTCAGCCGAGAACGGACTCATGCCTTTACGCAGGCGACGATACATAATCGCCACCATATCCATCAGAGGAATGGCAATAAGCCACAGTGCAGTAACGGGCGTGATGGGATGGCTCAGACCCTGCGTCGTTTCCAGCAGAATCCAGATAATGGTGAACCCGATCATGGTGCTGCCGGCATCGCCCATAAAGACTTTGAAGCGACGGCCAAGGAAGCCGAGGTTAAGCAGGATATAGGGCAGCGTGGCGGCAATCATCGCAAAACACCACATCGCGAGGCTGGTCTGGCCGTCGAAGTAGAGGATGATCCCCATGGCGGCAAAAGTGACCGAGGAGAGTCCGCCCAGCAGACCATCGATCCCATCCACCATATTAAAGGCGTTGATCGCGGCCCAGACGGCAAACAGCGTCAGCACATAGCCGAACGGCCCCACGATAAGCTCGAACGGGCCGACGATAAAGCCCAGGCTAAGCAGATAGAGTTTTGCGCCAAACATCATCACCAGTGCGACAATCGCCTGCACCACCGCGCGGATCTTGACGCTGATATCGAAACGGTCATCCAGTGCGCCAACCAGCACCAGAACACCGGCGCAGCCCAGATAGAGCAGCGCGTGAGGCAGATAGTAGTTGGTAATGGCAAACGTAAAGCAGATACCTGCGAACACAGAAATGCCGCCCACCAACGGAATCGCGCCATGATGGCGTTTACGTGAGTTAGGCTTATCAACTAAACCAATTTTTTTAGCTGCTTTTCGAGCAAAAAAGAGGAAAGCCAGGGAAAAGAGAAAAATTAAACCAAGCTCAGTACTCATAGTGAGTAAATTCACGTTAAACGCTCTCAGCTAACATCCCGCACAACAATACGCGAAAAAACGCGCCTATCGCTGTGTCGGATTCCGAATTCTGCATAAAGAGACAGACGAACGGTTAAAAGTTCGCCATCGCTACCACAGTCATTATAAATGCTCCTGCCAGTGTTCAATCCTATAGCTCACAAATGAAAAACGCCACGTTGAGACGTGGCGTGAGGTCGATTTTCTGCGCATCTGGACTAAAAAAGCCGAATCTGTGGTTCGGCCAGGCAGTATCGGATTAAGAACGCTTCATCATATCGAAGAATTCATCATTAGTTTTGGTCATCGCCAGCTTGTTGATGAGGAATTCCATTGCGTCGATTTCGCCCATCGGGTGAATAATCTTACGCAGGATCCACATCTTCTGCAGCTCTTCCTGAGAGGTGAGCAGCTCTTCTTTACGCGTACCAGAGCGGTTGTAATCAATCGCCGGGAAGACGCGTTTTTCAGCGATTTTACGGGCGAGATGCAGTTCCATGTTACCGGTACCTTTAAACTCTTCGTAAATCACTTCATCCATCTTCGAACCAGTATCAACCAGCGCGGTCGCGATGATGGTCAGGCTACCGCCCTCTTCCACGTTACGTGCAGCACCAAAGAAACGCTTTGGACGATGCAGGGCGTTGGCATCCACACCACCGGTCAGGACTTTACCTGAAGCAGGAACCACGGTGTTGTAAGCACGTGCCAGACGTGTAATGGAGTCGAGCAGGATGATGACATCTTTTTTGTGCTCAACCAGACGCTTGGCCTTTTCAATCACCATTTCCGCAACCTGAACGTGGCGTGAAGCTGGCTCATCGAAGGTTGAGGCGATAACTTCACCTTTCACCAGACGCTGCATCTCGGTGACTTCTTCCGGGCGCTCATCGATCAGCAGTACCATCAGGGTACAGTCCGGATAGTTGTGCGCCAGGCTCTGCGCGATGTTCTGCAGCAGCATGGTTTTACCGGCTTTCGGTGGTGCAACAATCAGACCACGCTGGCCACGACCAATTGGCGATGCCAGATCCAGTACGCGAGCGGTTAAATCTTCCGTTGAGCCATTACCCCGCTCCATACGCAGACGTTTATTTGCGTGCAGCGGCGTGAGGTTTTCGAACAGAATCTTATTACGCGCATTTTCCGGCTTGTCGTAGTTAACTTCGTTAACTTTCAGCAGCGCAAAATAACGTTCACCCTCTTTCGGTGGACGGATTTTGCCAGAGATGGTGTCACCAGTGCGGAGGTTGAAGCGGCGGATTTGACTAGGGGAAACGTAGATATCATCAGGGCCGGCGAGGTAGGAGCTGTCTCCGGAACGGAGGAATCCAAATCCATCCTGAAGGATCTCCAGCACGCCATCACCGAAGATGTCTTCGCCGCTTTTCGCGTGCTGCTTCAGGATTGAAAAGATAATGTCCTGCTTGCGCATACGAGCCTGGTTTTCCAGTCCCATATTTTCGCCGAGAGTAACCAGCTCAGCAACCGGCGTATTCTTTAATTCGGTAAGATTCATAGTGATGGGTTCTTAAACTCGGGGTAATACTCGGAATGTTTGTCGTGAATGGTATGGCAACTAATCCATGCCGTTAATGGCTCTTTTCGGCTCTTCCTGACGATCATCGTATGGAATGGCGATCGGTATGCAGGGAGATGTCCGAATGTGATGCCAGAGTTGGAGCTAACCGTAAGATTGCTGAACCGTTCTATCTTTATAAGGTACAGGGCGACAGGGTTCAACAAGGGAAAACTTTTAGATGCTAACTACAAGGTAAGTTCGTAATGCAGTGCTGGTAAATTAGCACGCCTGAAAGCGAACGTCCAGCAGCAGGAGATAAATTCACCACTGCCGGACATTCAGCCCTGAATTACGCCAGATTGGCGTTCAGGAACTCTTTCAGCTGGCCTTTAGACAGCGCGCCCACTTTGGTCGCGGCGACTTCGCCATTTTTAAACAGCAGCAGCGTCGGGATACCACGAATGCCATACTTCGGTGCCGTGCCTGGGTTATCATCAATATTCAGCTTAGCGATGGTCAGCTTGCCATCATACTCTTCTGCAACTTCATCAAGGATTGGCGCGATCATTTTGCAAGGACCGCACCATTCAGCCCAGAAATCTACCAGTGTAACGCCGTCGGCTTTCAGCACGTCGGTGTCGAAACTGTCATCAGTCAGATGAACGATTTTATCGCTGCTCATGTTTTACTCCACAAGATTATGCCTGGCGAATTGGCGTAAAATATACCAATGTTGGTTGACTTTATTTCATCGGATACGCTTTCGTAAAGCGATAGTAAGCTGATATTCTACCACACTATGAGCAAAACACACTTAACTGAACAGAAGTTTTCCGACTTCGCCCTGCACCCAAAAGTGGTGGAAGCCCTTGATACTAAAGGCTTTCAATACTGCACGCCGATTCAGGCGTTAGCTCTGCCTTTTACGCTTTCAGGGCGTGATGTTGCAGGCCAGGCGCAAACCGGTACCGGCAAAACGATGGCGTTTCTGACGTCAACGTTTCATCATCTTCTCTCTCATCCTGCGGCGGAAGGTCGTCAGGTTAACCAGCCACGGGCATTAATTCTTGCGCCGACGCGTGAACTTGCTGTGCAGATTCATGCAGATGCAGAACCCCTTACCGCCTCAACCGGCCTGAAACTGGGTCTCGCCTATGGCGGAGACGGTTATGACAAACAGCTTAAAGTGCTGGAGCAGGGCGTTGATATTCTGGTGGCTACCACCGGTCGCCTGATCGACTACGCGAAACAGAATCACGTCAACCTCGGTGCTATTCAGGTCATGGTGCTGGACGAAGCCGATCGTATGTTCGATCTCGGCTTTATTAAAGATATTCGCTGGCTGTTCCGTCGCATGCCGCCGGCGACTCAGCGTCTGAGCATGCTGTTCTCGGCGACCCTCTCCTACCGCGTCCGTGAACTGGCGTTTGAGCACATGAACAGTGCTGAATATGTGGAAGTGGAACCGGAACAGAAAACCGGCCATCGCATTCAGGAAGAGCTTTTCTATCCGTCTAACGAAGAGAAAATGCGCCTGTTGCAGACCCTGCTGGAAGAAGAGTGGCCCGATCGCGCCATTATTTTCGCCAACACCAAGCACCGCTGTGAAGATATCTGGGGCCACCTGGCTGCCGATGGACATCGTGTCGGCCTGCTGACCGGCGACGTTGCTCAGAAGAAGCGCCTGCGCATTCTGGATGACTTCACCAAAGGTGATGTGGATATTCTGGTCGCCACTGACGTGGCTGCTCGCGGTCTGCACATCCCGGCTGTTACCCACGTCTTTAACTACGATCTGCCAGATGACTGTGAAGATTACGTTCACCGTATTGGCCGTACCGGTCGTGCAGGCGCCAGCGGTCATTCAATCAGCCTGGCCTGTGAAGAATACGCGCTGAATCTGCCTTCGATTGAAGAGTACATCGGCCACAGCATCCCGGTCAGCAAGTACAGCAGCGAGGCGTTGTTAACGGATTTACCGCCGCCTAAGCGTCTGCAACGCAGCCGTTCCGGCAATGGCCCACGTCGCGGAGGGAATAACGCCAATCGTCGCGGTGCTCCACGCAACAACAACCGTAAACGTTCAGGTTAAGGCCACCATGCTAAGCGCATCGTCACTTTATGCAGCGATTGATTTAGGGTCTAACAGCTTTCATATGTTGGTGGTGCGCGAGGTCTCTGGCAGTATCCAGACCGTTGCAAAAATTAAGCGCAAGGTTCGCCTTGCTGCCGGTCTGGATAAAAATAACCTGTTGTCAGCCGACGCGATGTCGCGAGGCTGGCAATGCCTCAGACTGTTCTCTGAACAACTGCAGGATATTCCCCCCGATCAGATCCGCGTGGTGGCGACCGCCACGCTGCGTCTGGCTGCCAATGCGCAGACCTTCCTCGACACCGCCCAACAGATCCTTGGCTGTACCATCAACGTCATCAGCGGTGAAGAAGAGGCGCGCCTGATTTATCAGGGCGTGGCCCACACCACCGGCGGTTCCGACCAGCGTTTAGTGGTCGATATCGGCGGCGGCAGCACCGAGCTGGCCACCGGCGACGGATCGCACGCGTCGGTGTTGTTCAGTCTGTCGATGGGCTGTGTGACGTGGCTGGAGCGCTTCTTCAGCGATCGTCATCTGGCAAAAGAGAACTTTGACCAGGCCGAGCTGGCGGCGCGTGAAATGATCCAGCCTATTGCAGCGCAACTGCGTGAGCAGGGATGGCAGGCTTGCGTTGGTGCTTCAGGCACGGTTCAGGCGCTGCAGGAGATCATGGTGGCGCAGGGCATGGATGAGCGCATCACGCTGAATAAGCTGCAGCAGCTGAAGCAGCGCGCCATTCAGTGCGGCAAACTGGAAGAGCTGGAAATCGAAGGGCTGACGCTGGAGCGGGCGCTGGTGTTCCCCAGCGGCCTGTCGATTCTGATCGCCATCTTCCAGGAGCTCAGTATCGATAGCATGACGCTGGCGGGCGGCGCACTGCGTGAAGGACTGGTCTACGGCATGCTGCATCTGCCCATCGATCGGGATATCCGAACCCGTACGCTGCATAACGTCCAGCGCCGTTTCAGCATTGATGTCGAGCAGGCGGATCGCGTGCGTCAGCTGGCGGAGAGCTTTTTCCGTCAGGTTTCCACGTTGTGGAAGCTGGATCAGCGCTGTCGTGAGTTGCTGCTCAGCGCCTGCGCGATCCACGAAATCGGCCTGAGCGTTGACTTCCGTCATGCGCCGCAGCATGCGGCGTATCTGGTGCGTCACCTCGATCTTCCTGGTTTCACACCGGCGCAGAAGAAGCTGCTGGCCTGTTTACTGCAAAACCAGAGCGGCAGCATCGATCTGGCTTTGCTGACTCAGCAGAACGCCCTGCCGCCGCGGCTGGCGGAACGGATGTGCCGTCTGCTGCGGCTGGCGATTATTTTCTCCACCCGCCGTCGCGATGACACCCTGCCTGCGGTGCGGCTACAGGCAGACGATGATGCCCTGCATCTGACCCTGCCCGCGGGCTGGCTGGAGGCCCATCCGTTGCGCAGTGAGCTGCTGGAGCAGGAAAGCCATTATCAGTCTTACGTCCACTGGTTATTAACCCTGTCGTAATTGCCGTCGCGTGAGGCGAATCTCCTTCGCCTCCTGCACTGGTTTAACTCTTTTTCGCCTTATCCAGCATCGCTCTCAGACCGGCCACCCGGCTCTGACCAGTTTTCATCCGCTCCTCCGCACTGACCACTTTGCGCTCGGTCTCCCATTGCAGATCGTCCTGCGGCAGTTCCAGCAGAAAACGGCTCGGCTCCGGCCGGATTAATTCGCCATATTGCCGGCGTTCGCGACACAGGGTAAAGGTCAGCTCTTTCTGCGCCCGTGTGATCCCCACGTAGGCCAGGCGACGCTCCTCTTCGATATTATTCTCATCGATGCTGCTCTGATGCGGTAACAGCCCCTCCTCCATGCCCACCAGGAACACATAGGGGAACTCCAGCCCTTTGGAGGCGTGCAGCGTCATCAGCTGCACCTGATCCAGCTCTTCATCGCTTTCACCGCGCTCCATCATGTCGCGCAGGGTAAAGCGCGTCACCACCTGCGCCAGCGTCATCGGCTCATCAATATCGCTGCCCTCCAGCATTTCTGTCATCCACTGAAACAGCGTGTTGACGTTCTTCATCCGCATCTCTGCGGCTTTCGGGCTGCCGGAGGTTTCGAACAGCCAGCTTTCATAGTCGATGCCGCGAATCAAATCACGCACTGCGTTTACCGGCTCACGTTCGGTCAGCTGGATAATCTCATTCAGCCAGTGGGTGAAGCGCTGCAGATGCTCCAGACCACGGCCACTCAGCGTCTGCCCCAGACCGACATCAAAACTGGCGTTAAACAGGCTCTTGCTGCGCAGGTTGGCCCACTCACCGAGCTTCTGCAGCGTGGCCGGGCCAATCTCACGGCGCGGCGTATTGACGATGCGCAGAAACGCGCTGTCATCCTCAGGATTGGTCAGCACGCGCAGATAGGCGAGCAGATCTTTGATCTCGGGCCGTGAGAAGAACGAAGTACCGCCAGAGATGCGATAAGGGATGCGGTTCTGCATCAGAAACTTTTCAAAGGTCCGGGACTGATGGTTACCACGATAAAGAATCGCGTAATCTTTGTACTGCGTCCGGTTGATAAAGTGATGCGCGATGAGCTCGCCGGTGACCCGCTCCGCTTCATGCTCTTCGCTGTTGGCAGTAAGCACCTTCAGCTCGCTGCCCTGCCCGAGCTCCGAAAAGAGCCGCTTCTCAAAGACGTGCGGGTTATTGGCAATCAGGATATTTGCCGCTTTCAGTATGCGCTGCGAAGAGCGGTAGTTCTGCTCCAGCTTCACTACTTCCAGCGCCGGGAAATCCTGATTCAGCAGCACCAGATTCTGCGGGCGTGCGCCGCGCCAGGAGTAGATAGACTGATCATCATCGCCCACCACCGTGAAGCGCGCCCGAGCGCCCACCAGCAGCTTAACCAGTTCATACTGGCTGGTGTTGGTATCCTGATACTCATCCACCAGCAGATAGCGGATACGCTGCTGCCAGCGTTCACGCACCTCCTGATTACGCTGCAGCAGCAGCGTCGGCAGCAGAATCAAATCGTCGAAATCGAGCACGTTGCACGACTTAAGATGCTGGCTGTAGAGGGCGTAGCAGTGAGCAAAAATATTATCCTGCTGTGATCGCGCCAGCGCGGCGGCGCCCTGCGGATCGATCAGATCATTTTTCCAGTTCGAGATGGTGGAGATGAGCTGCTGTAGCAGCGTCTTATCCTCTTCCAGCCACTCTTTTGTCAGCTCTTTCAGCAGGGCGAGCTGATCCTGATCGTCGAACAGCGAGAAGTTTGACTTCATGCCCAGCGCCGCGGTTTCGCGTTTGATGATCTCCAGCCCCAGCGTATGGAAGGTGGAGATCAGCAGACCGCGCGCCTCTTTGCGGCCCAGCGTCTGCGCCACACGCTCTTTCATTTCGCGCGAAGCTTTATTGGTAAAGGTCACCGCGGCGATGTGGCGCGCCTGATAGCCGCATTCACGGATCAGATGGGCGATTTTATTGGTAATCACGCGGGTTTTGCCCGATCCCGCGCCCGCCAGCACCAGACAGGGACCGGTAACAAATTCGACGGCACGTTGTTGGCTGGGGTTTAAACGCATAGGAGAAATCGCCTGATTGAATCAAAAGAAAGGGGTTTATACTGGGCGGCAATTATACACAACCGAGATACCAACATGGCGAAAACCGCGGCGGCTTTACACATCCTGGTCAAAGAGGAAGCGCAGGCAAAAGAGATTCTGGCGAAACTGGCGAAGGGTGGCAATTTCCAGCAGCTGGCAAAGAAGCACTCAACCTGTCCTTCCGGCCGGAATGGCGGCGATCTGGGCGAGTTCCGGCAGGGACAGATGGTGCCGGCCTTTGATAAAGCGGTCTTTACCTGCCCGCTGCTGACGCCTTACGGGCCGGTAAAGACCGGCTTTGGTTATCACATTATCAAAGTACTCTATCGCAACTAGTTACTTCTTCTGCTTCATCTGCTGCAGGACGGTGCTGCACTGGTTGTCTTCGTTATCACTAGGAGAGATCAGTGCCAGCAGCGCCGCCGCCGGGCCAACTACTGCGCCCAGTGCCACTGCAGCAGCACCACGTGCCAGCAGTGGCCCCGTTTTCACGCCCGCATCAGGATTTTTAAAGGTGCCGCGTACGTAGAGCGGGGAGCGCAGCGTTACGATGCGGACGCCCTTACTCTCCGGATTCACCGACAGATCCAGCCGCTCACTGGCGAAGTTCGCGTTGCCTGACACATTGATAATCGCGTTCTCGGTATCAAACACAAACAGGTTAGGCGTCGCCACACCGTTCTGCAGTTTGAGATCGGTGGCGGCGCAGTTGATACGCACCTGGTCATCGCCAAACAGTTTGCCCACCACGTAGTTACCGACGTTGAGTCCGGCAATTTCCATCAGGCTGCGGCTAATCAGACCATCATTCATCAGCAGCTTAAGTTGCCCGTTGCTGGTCGCCAGCAGATCGGCTACGGAGTTACCGGTGCCGGTAAAGCTGGCATCGCCATTGAGCTGGCCACGGCTGTTCTTCATCGCCTCCACATTCGGGAAGAGCTGACGCAGTTGCAGCTTACGGACATGAAGATCAACCCGGCCACGCATCGGCGAGTGATCGCCCTCCAGCCGGATAGTGCTGTTGAGATTGCCGCCCGCCACACCAAAGCGCAGCGGGTCCAGCAGCAGATCACCGTTTTTCAGCTGTAAATGGGTATAGAGATCGCTTAACGGCAGTGAATTGCTGTGTTCGATCCGTTTGCCGCTGAACTTCACGTCGGCATCCATCACGTCCCAGTTTTTGGTTTCGAATTTATCGTGTGGCAGCACGCGGTCTGCGGGCTGATTCGATTTCTCCCCGCGCCGGGCTTTGGCCTGCGCAGTTTTTTCACTACCTTTGCCAGAGTCGACCCCAATCAGCGGCCCCAGATCGGCCATGCGCAGTTGCTCAGAGGTCAGCTCGCCGCTGAGTGTCGGGCGGGGTTTAACCTGACTGTAGATCAGCGAGCCATGAATATCGCTGTCGCCAATATGTCCGTTGAATTTCTCATAGCGGTAAACCGCGCCCTTTTCGCCGCTGAATTTAGCAATCAGATGGCCGTCAGTTTCATAAGGTGGCGTGTCAGGCAGCAGGACGCCGGTCAGGCCATAGAGATTGGCCAGCGTATCGCCCGAGAAGCGCAGTCGCACATTAAGCCCGCCGAGGTTCATTGGATCCTGCAGACCGCCGGTCACCTGAACGCGGGTGGTGCCGTTGCGCAGATCGGCCTGAATCGGGAACGGGGTGTTCTGACTACGCAGTGACAGCATGCCGCCAATCTTACCGTCGCCGCTAAGTGACTCATTGTTATAAGTGCCCTTCGCCTGCCAGCCAAAGACGAAGTCGCCTGCGCCCTTCTGCTGGTCATTGCCTCCGGCAATCTGCGTATACGGCACCGGTTTACCCAGCGGATTAACCTGCACCGTGACATCTGCGCGGTTAATGGCGTCGCGATAACGAATCTGGCCCTGATCGAACAGAATATTATCCAGACGGAATGACCAGGCCGATGGCGCAGCACTCTTCTCATCCTTGCCGCTCTCGGCAAGGGTAAAGGTCCAGTTGTTCTTTTTATCCGCGGTCTGGATCAGACGCGCATCCGGCCGCTGCAATTTAATCCACGGGATGAACAGTTCTTTGTGCAGCAGCGACAGCGGTGACAATGTGGCATCGACCCGCTGCAGATGTACCATGGTGACGTCGGCAATGTCAGGCGGATTCCCCAGCATGATATCTTCCGCATGGATCTGCGGCCACGGCACCCAGCGCCGCCAGCCTGCTTCATCGTGATTTCGTGCCCAGTCGATACCCAGATCCCCGCGTATCGCAAAGGGACGGTTTAACTCGGTTGAAACTTTTTGATTGATGGTGGGCTTCAGGCGATTCCAGTCAAAGGTCGCGATGACGACGATAATCACCACGATCAACAACACCAGAATTCCTGCTACCCAGCTGACTATTTTCCCGGTACGCGACATTACGCTTTCTCCTTGCACATTCACGGTCTGCGTTAAAGATAGTCGAGACCGCGGGCAACAGCATCAGGGAAGCGGGATAGTAAGATGATTCAATTCAGAAAAAGGGGTTTCTCAGCCATTTCGTTAGCATAAGCGGTAAAAAAAGCCGACATTCCCGGCGTTTATCCCCGAGACCAGGGCTAATGGCCACCTTAAAAGGTAAATTAAAACGCCGTTTTAAAACCATTGACGTCTGCCATACCAGACGCGAGACTAAGGCGATATTTCACTACAGGTCTGAAACCATGACGCAGAAAAAAATCGCCATCATCGGCGAATGCATGATTGAGCTGTCCGAAAAGGGTGAGAACATTAAACGTGGCTTTGGCGGCGATACGCTCAATACGGCCGTTTATCTCGCCCGCCAGGTTGATGAGCAGCAGTTACGGGTCGATTATGTCACTGCGCTGGGTACGGATTCGTTCAGCGATCAAATGATCGCGGCCTGGCAGCAGGAGAAGGTCAATACCGACCTGATTCAGCGGCTCGATAATAAAATGCCGGGCCTGTATTTCATTGAAACCGATGCCGACGGTGAGCGCACCTTCTGGTACTGGCGCAGTGATGCCGCCGCGCGTTACTGGCTCGACAGCCCGCAATCAGCAGAGATAGCTGAACAGCTGTCGCACTACGATTATCTCTACCTCAGCGGCATCAGCCTGGCGATTCTGCCGCCTGCCAGTCGTGAAAAGCTGATGGTGCTGCTGGCGCGCTGCCGGGCTAATGGCGGCAAGGTGATTTTCGATAACAACTACCGCCCGCGTTTATGGGCCGATCGGGCCAGCACGCAGGCCGCTTATCGCGCCATGCTCAACTGCACCGATATCGCCTTCCTGACACTGGATGATGAACATCTGCTCTGGGGCGAAGAGCCGCTGGATGATGTTATCGCGCGTACCCGTCAGGCGGGTGCCAGCGAAATCGTGATTAAGCGCGGTGCAGACTCCTGCCTGGTGGTCACCGGCGACGCACCGCTGATTGATGTGCCTGCGGTACGTCTGGCGAAAGAGAAAGTGATCGATACCACCGCAGCCGGTGATTCGTTCAGTGCCGGTTATCTGGCTCGCCGTCTGACCGGCGCTTCTGCAGAGGTCGCCGCGCAGCGCGGACACCTGACTGCCAGCACCGTGATTCAGCATCGCGGCGCGATTATTCCGGCAGAGGCGATGCCTGACTGACAGAGCGCTAGCCAGCATCGTTGATACAGGCACTGATCGTGCCGATGCCAGAAAATGCGCCCGAGGGCGCATTTTTTTAGGCTGCTGGTAACGTCTGGCTGCGTGACTGTAGCCGATGCTATCCGTTCCCAGATGAGACTGGCACGTTAGCCCCTGCAGCGTGGCGGTGTGATCCTGACGCTAAAATCATTATGTCGCCTTAAGAACGCACAGCGTGATATCCGGTAAATTGCGGCTAATAAAGCGGGCCGTGCCAGCTATTTACCTTAAGCGGAAAAATTGTGGTTAATCACAGGTCCCCTGCGGTCGCCCCCTTCAATCTCTCTTATAATTTATTGATTAAAATTAATAAGTTAAACAAAAAGATCCACCACCAGGCATAGTCCGAATCTGGTCAGATCCCCCCTTTTCGGATGGACGACTGCCTGAAAAAAGACCATCTTTTAATCAAAAGACAGCAGGACGCTGTTCTCTCCGGCCGCGAACAAAACAATTAAAATATTCCCCGCATCAGGATCTATTTATGCACACAGAAATTATTAATATCTGGCCACACGGTGATGCGCCAGGCGCCAGCGATTCGCGCGCACAGCCGCAGATTGTCGACATGGCAAAAGAGTATGAGCCTTACGATCGGGCCGCTACCGGCGTGCGTTGCCCGGAGATGGCGATCTGGCATCCGGTCGAATCAAACGGGATTACCCTGCTGGTCGCACCGGGCGGTGGCTATCAGCGCGTGATGATCGATCGTGAAGGCAGCGCCCTGGCGACATTCTTTACCTCAATGGGTTACACCCTGGCGGTGATGACCTATCGCCTGCCCTATGATGGACATCACGAAGGCCCCGACGCGCCGCTGGCCGATGCTCAGCGCGCGGTACGCGTCCTGCGTGAACGGGCGCAGCGCGGTCTGAATGGTAAATATATCGTCATGATGGGCTTTTCGGCGGGTGGTCACGTGGCTGCCAGTCTGGGTACGCGTTTCGCAGAGAAACTCTATCCGGTGCAGGATGGCGCAGAAAACTTCTCGCCGCGTCCGGATGCGATGGTCCTGGTCTATCCGGTAATCAGCATGCGGGACGGCATCGCCCATGAAGGAGCCAGAACCCGCCTGCTGGGTGCCTGGCCCGATCAGAAAACCATTGACGCTTATTCAATGGAAACCCGGGTTCATCCGCTGGTGCCGCCAACGCTGTTGATCCACGCAGCCGACGATGACGATGTATCAGTGAATCACAGCATGGCGTTTTTTGGCGCGCTGCGTGAGCATAAGGTCCCGGCAGAGGTGCATTTCTATCAGAAAGGCGGGCACGGATTTGGTATCCGCGGCGTGGCAGATTTGCCCCTCGCCAGCTGGCCGATGTTAGTGACCGAGTGGCTCAGGGCAAAAACCTGACTTTATGCGGCTGGCGGAACGTCTTTGACGTTGCTATCCGGCGGACTGGCTTCATTGCTGGTCGCCGGTGCCGCTGGTGGTGCCATCACTTTGTCCCAGTTGTTTTGCAGGCTCTTCACGTTGGTTTCCGCTTCGCCTTCCGGCTGAATCAGTACCATCATCAGTTCCTGCGTCAGCTGCTGACGCAGCTCCTGGTTTAACTGTTCGCGGGTCAGGCCGGCCAGGAAAGTCTGACGCAGCTTCTGATACTGCTCAGGTGCGATATCGACTACGGCGTTCTGCTGGGAGCGCAGGCGCTGGCTCATCAGCACATCCGTATCGGTGCGGGCATAGGTGGTAAACAGCTTGTTCAGCTCCAGCAGCTTCTGCGCCATCAGCGCATCGAACTCTTCCTGCGGCAAGCCTTTGTCACGCACGTTTGCCAGCTCACGCGCCACCAGATTCATATTCTGCGCCAGATTTTCGTTGCGTCCATCCAGGTTGATGGAGCACTGCGCACGCTGATAAAGCACACGGCAATCAAATCCCACCTGTATGCCCTGTGCCTTGCTGTCACTGAGCGCACGCTGGACATGCCAGAACAGCGCTTCACGTGCCAGATCGCCCTGCCAGTAACGCTGCAGATTCTGGGAGTCACGAATCGGTTGCCACGGCGTATCCCACACCAGCGAGAGACGATCCTGCGTCATGTTGCTGCTGACCAGATTTACCGGCTCGTGCGGCAGCGGCGACAGGGTGGGCAGTGGCGCAGGCGTTTCTCGTTTACCGGTTAACGCCGAGAAGGTTTTATTGATCTGCTCAGAGAGGTTGCGGCTGTCAACATTCCCTACCACGTAGAGCGTCATCGCATCCGGGGTGTACCACTGATGATAAAAATCATTGAGCTGGGTTAAATCAACCGGCGCGCGTGGTTGCGCTGCGGGGTCATGCGCCAGCAGCGCGGAGCCTTTCAGGCGGTAGCGCCACCAGACATCCTGGGTATCTTTCGGCCAGGTCGCCACCGGATCCGATGCCGCCAGCGCGGTATTGACCACCTGTTCGGTGATGGCCATATTGCCCGCCGTGGCCGCCAGCCAGTTCAGCGCTTCTTTCAGCAACTCGGGGCGGTTATTCGGCAGGCTCAGATTATATTGGGTGGAATCATAGGAGGTGATCACAGGTGGCAGCGGATGCTGAGGATCCATCGCCTGTTGCCATAGCGCGCGCTGCTGATGGTTATCAAGCGCGGTGTTGTGCACCATCGCCAGACGCGGCAGCAGATGACTGAAGCCGGCCTGTTGCGCACTCTCCACCAGCGAGCCGGTATTCACCACCAGCCGCAGTTCAATACGGTCACTGGGGCGTTGCGGTGTGGCCAGTAACTGCCAGTTAAATCCATTATCCAGCTTGCCTTCCTGCCAGGCCGGATCCGGTTGCAGCGTTTCTGCCTGGAGACCAAAGCTGCTTGCCAGCACTAATCCACCAACCAAAAGCCGAATTCTGGTGCCCTGCATGTGAACCCCTACTCAAATAATTCAAATATCGTTATCACTGGCGCATATTGCCGCTGTTATTAACGAATCGGCTGGCGCCGAATCGCGCTGTTATCCAACAACAAAGTGTTTGACCACAGGAAGCTCAGGATGTCGCGTAACGAAGTGAAAAACGTCAAAAAAAACAAGTGGGGTTTATTATGCAAATGCCCGCTGTCAGGGCAAGCGACAGCGGGCATTTGTGGGGATTTAAGTGAAATTCAATGATTAAATTGAAGATTCAGACGCTTTATTCTCCTTATTCCGGCCTGCCAGCGTGTCGGTCAGCTGTTTATGATCCAGCTGATCGACCCACTTCGCCACCACCACAGTCGCCACACCGTTACCGATCAGGTTGGTCAGCGCACGGGCTTCGGACATAAAGCGGTCGATACCAAGAATCAGCGCCAGACCCGCCACCGGCAGATGTCCCACCGCAGAGAGCGTCGCCGCCAGCACGATAAATCCGCTCCCGGTTACCCCCGCCGCGCCTTTGGAGGAGAGCAGCAGCACCACCAGCAGCGTAATCTGATGGAAAATGTCCATGTGCGCATTGGTCGCCTGAGCGATAAATACTGCCGCCATGGTCAGGTAAATCGAGGTGCCGTCCAGGTTAAAGGAGTAACCGGTGGGGATCACCAGCCCTACTACCGATTTCTTGCAGCCCAGCTTCTCCATCTTATCCAGCATGCGCGGCAGCGCAGACTCGGAAGAGGAAGTGCCCAGCACAATCAGCAGCTCTTCTTTGATATAGGCGATGAACTTAAAGATGCTGAATCCGGCGAACAGGCGTGCAATCAGCCCCAGCACGATCACCACGAACAGAATACAGGTGATGTAGAAGCAGATAATCAGCTGGCCGAGCTGCACCAGTGAGCCCACGCCATACTTGCCGATAGTGAACGCCATCGCGCCAAATGCCCCTATCGGTGCCAGACGCATGATCATGTTGATGATGCCGAAAATCACTTTTGAGAAGCTTTCAATCACGTTGAAAATCAGCGTGCCAGTGTTACCCAGACGATGTAGGGCAAAACCAAACAGAATGGCAAACAGCAGCACCTGCAGAATATTGCCGCTGGCAAAGGCGCCAATCACGCTGTTGGGGATGACATCCAGCAGGAAAGCGACGATGCCCTGCTGTTCTGCCTGCTGCGCGTAAATCGCCACGGCTTTGGCATCCAGCGTGGCAGGATCAACGTTCATCCCGGCACCTGGCTGCACCACGTTCACCACGATCAGGCCGATAATCAGCGCGATGGTGCTGACAATTTCAAAATAGAGCAGTGCAACCGCGCCGGTCCGTCCAACCGCTTTCATGCTTTCCATGCCAGCGATGCCGGTCACCACGGTACAGAAAATTACCGGGGCGATAATCATCTTGATTAACTTAACAAAGCCATCTCCCAGCGGCTTCATCTGGGTCCCTAACTCCGGGTAAAAATGGCCTAACAAAACGCCGATGCCAATCGCCATCAGCACCTGGAAATAAAGGCTTTTAAAAAGTGAGGTTTTCATAAACAGGTGTCCACTAACGCCGTGAGGTGATGTTGTCGGATTCGTTATTGTGACTGGCGGGCAACAGAGGTGGCGCCTGACAGTAACCCGAAAATAACACTCTGTTTACGTGATTAATACAGGGTGACAAAGGCCCAGGAAACCCGGGGATCGTAATTCTGAACTGAAACGCTTCAGCAGGGGGTTTTGTAACTAAAATTCTCGCAAAATCAATGAATCAGGCAATTATTGCGGTAGTGAGGAGTTTTCGATCCATGCCTGATTGAATCGGGTCAGAGGCAGCGCTTCAGCATACAGATAGCCCTGTCCGATAGAGATGCCGCGCGCCAGCAGCCAGTCGCGTTGTTCCGCTGTCTCCACGCCTTCGGCAATCACCTCCAGATGGATAATCTCGGCGATGGCCGCCACGATGCAGACCATGGTGTCGTCATGCGGCAGCGCCGCCACGAAGCTGCGATCCATCTTCAGCTTGTTAACCGGCAACGCTTTCAGCTGATGGAGGTAGTTAAGGTTGGAGTAGCCCATGCCGAAATCGTCCAGAGCCACGGCTACGCCAGTCTGCTGCAACATCCGCAGCATCGATATCGCCTGTTCAGCATCATCAAGCTGAGCCGTCTCTGTCACTTCCAGCACGAAGGTGCCAGGTGCGATGCGGTGGCGCGTCAGCAGGGATTGCAGATGAGAGACCACGCCCGAGTCACGCAGTTGCACAGCGGAAATATTCACACTCAGCGGCAACATAATGCCCTGTCGCTGCCAGCCTGCCAGAATGCGGCACGCCTCTTCAAACACCCAGCGGCCAATCGCGCTAATCACGCCAATCTCTTCGGCACTGGCAATAAACTCTTCGGTCAGACCGTAGCTGCCGTCTGGCTGGCGCATACGCAGCAGCGCTTCCGCGCCGACTAACGTGCCGGTGCGCATATCGACCTGCGGTTGCAGATAGAGGGCGAACTGCTCATTGTGCAACCCCTGCAGAATATCATGCTCCTGGGTCAGACGTTTTTGCGCGCGCTCGGTTAACGCGGCGTCAAAGAACAGGATCTGATTTTTGCCCTGATGACGGGCCGACATCATCGCTGAGGTCGCGCGGCCAAGCAGATCACTGGCGCTCAGCGGCTGATCATCGCGCAGCGCCAGACCAATGCTGACGTTAGGACGCAGCTGCAGCTGATAGAGGTTGACCGGCTGATTAAGGCGAATCATCAGGTTACGGGCCAGACGCAGGGCGCGGAATGGATTGCTGGCGCGCTTCATTAACAGAACAAAGTCGCTGGTCCCGGTCTGCGCCAGCAGAGTATGGTCATCCAGCGTATTACGGATCTTCTCCACCAGCGTCAGCATCAGCGTATCGCGCTGCTCATCGCTTAATACGCCGTTGGCTTCCTGCAGGGTTTCAATGCGGATCACCATCAGCCCCAGCGGCTGTTCCGGGCTGCTCATGAACTGCTCGACCAGCGCCAGAAACAGGGTACGGTTGGGCAGATCGGTCACGGGAAAATGGGTGGTCAGCCGGCTCATCTCATCATGTATCGACTCCAGCACCTGCTGATTGCGGTTGTAGCTGCGGATCAGCATGCCGATTTCATCATCGCGGTGGCTCTGCGGCAGTGACAGCTTATGCGTCAGAATCGACTGCGGCGGCAGCTCCTGCAGCTCCCGCGAGAGATTGCGCAGCGGATGCACCACCAGCCGGTTGATACACCAGCTGATCGCCACTGACAGGATCAGTGCCAGCAGCAGATAGGTGATAATCATTGTCGAGAGCGTGCTGAGAATAAACTGGTAGACGCGCGTCGAGTTAGCCTGCAGCACCAGATAGGCCAGCGGTTTCGGCATCCCGGTATTTTCCACTGAATAGAGCGGCAGGGTAATCTGCACCGGCAGCTCAAACAGTCGCGCCACCAGACGCGGCACCGGTTTCTCCGTTTCGAAGTCGGCATGCAGAGCCTGAAACGCATTCGGCAACACCACATCGGCGCGCGATAAAATACCGGCAGGTTTCAGTGAATGGAGAATACGTTCAGCCTGAGAAATATCGGCGCGCAGTACCGCTTCCGACAGCGGCTGGCGGACGGTGTGTGCGATATTCTCCATCTGCTGGGCATAGTCAATCCTGCGCTGCTGCACAAAATGAAACAGTTGGATGACGATAAAGATGCTGATGGTGATAACCGCAACCAGCGAAACTGTCGCCATCTGCTTTATCGTAAGTGACCGGCTTACGCGCAAAAATATTCTCCTGTCGATGAAAAAAGCCCAGATAGCAGACAGTACAATGCCGGCCAGTATATCCCATAAACTGACTTTTTTACCGTCTGAAAAGTCCGGCTTTTTCCCGGTCGGGATTATTTGAAATCCGCGTAAGGGGTCAGCGGCTGTGGCGGCATATCCAGATCCCCTTCCCAGCCAGCGGCAGAGTAACGCACGTAGATAAGCCCGTGACTTGGGGTATAGTCTTTCGCCTGTTGAATATCGACGCCCACCCCGATAAACCAGTCGGGCGTGATACGACGTTCAACCACGCCCTGCAGCGTATACCCCGTGCCGCTGCCGGTGCTGCTGGCGGAAACGGGATTGCTGGCCAGGGTAAAGCCGGGATTGACCGGATAGCGCTGCTGCGCATCGGTTTTCGAATGTGACCAGGAAACCGAGCCGCCCAGGTCGAACGACCAGTTTTCTGTCCGCTGTCGCCAGGTGACCGGCACGGAAAAGGAGAGATACTGCTGCGGACTGTAGTAGCCGCCCTGCCCGAAGGTGTAATCGCTGAGATCCTTCTGATAGTGCCAGAGCATACTGTTAAGCCCGACGGTGGCCCGGCGATTATCGCTATTAATGAGCTTGTAGTAGTAGCCGGCCATTAAGCGCTCGCGACTATTATCCGCAACGTTTTTACCGGTGATCTGATGCGCGCTGATGTCGCCCCAGACACCGTGTGCGCCGCCCTGATCGTAACTCAGCCCGATGCTGCCACCCGTTGCCACTACGCCGCCCCAGCTTTTTCCACCGTTGGCTGATGGATCGCGCGCGCCCGCGTAGGAAAGCAGCGAACTGGCGATCGGCCGTCGCGAGGCGGTCAGCGTCACGCCAAGATCCCTGACGTCAGTTTTCCAGCTCAGTCCGCCGGTCCAGTTGGTCACCTCAAAGCCCAGCGGCGTGGTACCCAGATCCGCTGACCAGCGGTCATTATGCCAGCCGACGCCCAGCGCAGTGCCCTCGGCGCGCTGACTGGCATCGCGGCTGCATCCGCCGGAACTGGCGTCGTCGCAGCTACCAAACTGCTCGTCGAAGCTGCCGTTGCGGGTGGTAAAACTTCCTGCCGAGACGTCCACCTGGTCGAGACGGAAAAAGCCGCGTCCGTCGGCAAACGGACTTTCCGCCTGCAGCATGGTGGTATGGGCAGTAAAGTCGGAGACCCCAGCCGTACCCTTATTGCGCGAATAGTCCTGCTGCACCGTCAGCGTGGTCTCACGCTGACGATAGAGATCTGCGGTGTCGCTGCGAATACTGCGCTTCAACCAGTCATCCTGTTCCTGAGAGCGTGTCGCGCGGCTGATACTTTCGCCGCTGCCGATACCGATGGCCGTCATCGCCTGACGATAATCCGCCAGCGCGATCTCTGGCTGCTGCTGCGCGCGCTCCAGCCGTGCCGCATCACGAAACACCAGTGCCTTATCCTGTGATGGCGGCAGTGACGCAGCGCGCTGCTTCAGGCTGGCAAAGCGCACGGCAGCCTGCGTGGTTTCGCCCACCGCCTGCCATGCCAGCGCGGCGCGGCGATCGGCATTAAGAGTGTTGGGCTGGGCTGGCTGCTGCTCAAGTGCCTGTCGTGCTTCGCTGTTGCGCTGGAGCGCGACCAGCGCTTCGATTCGTCCCAGCGCCGCATCGCCGCTATCCGGCTCGCGCGATAGCACCTGCTGATAGGTCTCCAGTGCCTGCTGCGCGTCCCCGCGAGCCAGCGCCCAGTCGGCCAGCGTCAGGTCGCGTTGGCTGGAAACCGGCTGCTGGTAAAGCAGCGTCACCGCTGCCCGCTCCTGCCCTGCCGCACGAAGCGCTTCGGCGCTGGCAAAAATTTTATCCTGCCCGAGCCGGTCAGCCAGCTCATGCATATTGCTGTTCCACTGCGTTTCAGGCAGGCGATGCAGCGTTGCCAGTGCGGCGTCATCATTATCCCGGCTGGAAAGGTAGAGCGCGGCGGCGTAGAGCGCGGTCGCATCGCCGGGATGCTGCTGTTGCAGCGTCGCGATCTGCGCATCCGCCTGTTGGATGGCCCCACCGTCGCGTAGCGCGCTCGCCAGCCGATAACTGAGCCAGACGTCATCCGGCTGCAGCGCCAGCGCCGCCCGATACTTCTCTGCCGCCTGCGGCCATTTATTCTGCCGGGCGAGCGCATCGGCCTCGGCGCGCAGGCTGTCACTGCGCAGCGCGCGCAACGTTCCCGCCATCTCGCGCTGCTGCCCGGCGGGTAGCGTACTGATAAACTGCATGACGCGGGCAGGCGACTCGGCCTGATAAAGCCCGGCCAGGCGACGCACGGTGGTCGTGTTGGTCGCGTCCAGCCTTAGCGCATGCTGCCAGAACAGTTCGGCACCTGCCGCATCTTTACGCGCCATCGCCACATCGCCCAGGCCAATCAGGGCATAGCTGTCGGTGCTATCAATTTTCTGTGCGGCGCGATAAGCGCGTTCGGCCCCCTCAACGTCATGCTGCGCCAGCGCCTTGTCGCCCTGTTCGACCGCCAGCCAGTAACGGTTAGTCTGCAGCAGTGACTGCCATTTGCCGATCAGCGTGCTCTGCTTGCCCGCCTCAACGGCGCGTTCCAGCCAGAGCACCGCCACATCACGATGGCCGGCGCGTGCCTGAGTCTGCCCCATTGCACCCATCAATTCGGCGTCGTTGGGGTTATCCTTCAGTGCCCGGCTAAGCGCTGCCATCGCATTATTCACATCGCCCGCCTCGACCAGCGCCAGGCCACGCATCCGCTCGCGATAGGCGGGATCGGCGAGCTGCGCCTGCTGCTTCGCCAGCACATCCGCGCCCTGCTGGTGTGCGTCGCCGTCGGTAAAAACAGCCAGGTAGGCGTTTAACTGCGCCACGCTGCTGTCACTGACCGGCTGATCGTTGATCTGCTGCAGCCAGAGATCGGCGGCGGCGGCGCGTCCGCCGTTGCTGTTTGCCAGCTTTTTCAACTGCGCTATCGCCTGCTCCGGCTGCTGTTGATCAAATGCCATGCGTGCAATTTGCAACTCAACCCCGATATTGCCCGGGTAGCGCTGCTCCAGCGCCTGCAGCTGCTGGTAAGCGACGCTCTCCTGACCGGGAATGCGTGCCAGCAGCCGCCAGTATTCCAGCGCCGTGTTCGCATCCGGAAAAACCCCTCCGAACAACGCGTCGTAAGCACTTTTCGCCTCCGCCAGGCGCCCCGAGGTGGCGAGCAGGCGCGCCTGCTGCAGCTGCTGCCGCCCATCCGACGACATCAGCGTCAGGCCGACGGCGGATTCACGCGTCGCGGCGGAGTCGGGCGCAACCTTTTTCAGCTGCTCCAGCAGCATCTGCGCTTTAGGGATATCGCCCTGACGCAGCGCCAGCCGCAGGCGAGCCGCCAGCACCTGCGGATTATCGGGATCGATCTTCTCAAGCCGGTAGAGCGATTGCTGCACCAGATCATATTTGTTGGTCGACTCGCCGGTGCGTACCTGTGACAGCAACCATTCGACCGGCGACACCTCCGATCCGTCGACCGGTGCAGCCAGCCCCGGCAGCGCACTCAGTGCGCCGAGCAGCATGCCTGCCCGCAGCACCTGTGCGTTATTCATCTTCATCCAGTAAACGACGACGGGTAATAATTCGCATCAGACGCCAGGTCATCAGCGCAAACAGCACCACTACAAAGAGTGCGCAGAGTGCCAGCCAGAAGGGATGGACGGAGAGTAGCGACCAGAGACGCTCCCACCACGGCAGATGACCAACGTAGTAGCTCTCTCCCACGCGCAGACTGTTAACCCCTGACTCGCGGATCACCACGGTGGAGCCAGACATCGTGCCACGCTTGCCGCTGTCACCCATCGCCTCGTTGAGCAACTGCCAGCTACGCGGCGTGCCATCGGCGAGCAACGCGACAACGCTGCGCTGATCGTAAAAAGGTGACTGGAAGCCAATCACCGTTGCCAGCGGGCCGCGGGAGCTGATAGTCGTCGTGCTTTCTGCCGCCTGCTCGCGCTGACTTTGCGGGTTCACTTCCGGAGTGATTTGTCGCACAGGCTCTTTCAGCCAGCTGGCGGTGGCGTCGACCAGCGCCGGGATCCGCTGGTCATCCTGAAGATCTTTGGGGATGACGCCGATCATCAGCAGATCCACATCCTGCTTCTTCGCCGTGGCCCAGTCATCGGTCAACTGAACGCGCAGCGCCGGATAGCCGGTTTGCGCACCCATATTGCCCAACGTATTCAGCAGCGTGCTGACCTGCTCTGCATCGGGTTTTGGCGGCATCAGTACCAGGGTTTGCGCCAGATCGGCGTAGCGGCTGAACGGAAAGCCCGCATTCGCCCAGGCGCGCAACGACGGCATTTCGATGTAGTGGCGATAGCCGGAAAAATCGATGCTGGAATTGTCGTCCACCACCACATGATGCGTTATCGGCGTTGCGGTTTCACAGCGTCCATCCGCGTTGCCGCTGATGGTGATGTTGGCGTAATCAAAATCGAAGCGCAGCTGATTCACCACTCCGAGGCGCAGCGCCGGAATCAGCAGCTCATGGCTCTTGTCCAGCATTCCCTGAATCAGTGGAATATGCAGCAGCTGCTGACCCGTCGTATTTTTCGGCGGCAGCGGATAATCCTGAATGAACTGATTATTCAGGTTGACCGCCAGCCGTGAGCCATCCGGCTGGAAAGGCGCGGTATAGCGATAGCTCAGATCCATATCGATACCGCGCGCGCGAACCAGGAAGAGATCGGGCGGCAGATTGAGGGTCAGGCTGACGGGATTAGGCTGCACCCCATCAGACTGCAACTGATTCTCATATTGCGTCAGTTCGGCGAAAGTGGTGCGGCGATCGGTCCGCACCCAGTTAGGGGCGTCATAAGCCTGGCGCGGGGAGAACAGCTTCACGCTGTCGATGGTAGAGGTATCGCCGCGCAGCAGCAGCTCACCCTGGGCGATACCCTGAACCGCTGTCAGCAGGTCCTCATCGTTGCGTCCCAGAATCAGCAGCATTTTTTCATACGGATTATCGGGCTGGCTGACAATCTCTACTGTGGGTTTTGTCACCGGCGGCAGATCTTTCAGGAAGTCCGGGCGCGCATCGTTGGTGGCAAACACCACCGCATGCTGCTGTTGCGGCAGCTGGTTATACAGCACCGGGAAACGCTGCCCGCGCCAGCCCGTTTTGCTGCCAAACCAGGAAGCAAGAATGGCGGCAGCCCGCTGCTGCGTGACATCCGGCTGGGCGCTGAACACCATCGGCAGAGTCAGCGGTCGCGTATCCCGCGAATCAAAAAAGGGTTCCGGGAAGTGGGAGAGGTCATTTTTCAGCGGCAGTTTTTGCAGCGTCAGATCGATGCCGCTCTGTTTGCCGATATCCAGCCAGATTGCGCTATTGGCAGGATTTTCACAGACGTTGGCGTAGTGGCCCACCAGCTCGAAACGCACGCGGTTAAAGTCGGCGATATAACGCGGATCGATCGACAGCTGCGTCTGGATCTCTTTACCCAGCTGTTCCGGCGTCAGGGTAATCAGACCGACCAGCTCATCATTGAGATAAACCTTCAACTGCGACAGCGTCGGCAGCAGTGCGGGCGAAGGCCGAAAGCTGAGGTTCAGCAACGCGCGCGTCACCACCTCATCGCTGCGCACACCGAACTCAATCTGTCCGGTAGTGCGGGTGCCACGCAGCGTCATGCTGCCAGGCGGCGGTGCCAGCTGGGCAAAGCTCAGCTGGCTGTTCCGCAGCGGTGCGCCGTTATCCTGCGGTAAAGATTGCACAGGCGTTACACCATTGATGTTTGCGGGCGCGTCCTCCTGCGCGGCGGCACAGCTTAACGTTGCACTGCCCAGCAGCAGAGCGGCAAACCACCTGTTTACTCTCGGTATCGTCATATCATCAACTCAATGCGTTTTTTGAAGCTGGCACACGTCCGATGCCTTGCGGCAACAGCGAAGCCAGCCAGCTCACCCCAACGGTAAGCAGGTTAAACAGCCGACGTAACTGCGGCGGGCCATATTCCGCCAGGCGCAGGTAACCTTTGAAACCGAGGATCATGATATCGGCGAGGCTCTGGACCGGTTTATCTTCCGGAAAACCGTCCTGCCACAGCGCCCAGGTATCGGCGCGGGCGAAGGTACACTGGATAAATTCAATATGCTGCTGAGTGGTCAGTTGATGGAGACGCACGCCAGCCCGGTGGCCAAAGACACGCTGCACCTGGCACGGGAAGCTGAACTCCTGCTGACCACGACGCAGCAGCAGCCACACTTTTTCATTCTCCCGCAGCGCATCCGGCTCGCGCATCTCCAGCCCGACGCCGCCGTCAGAGTAGTCACGCAGCGTACAGGGCAGCATATGACCATCTTCGCGTGCAATGGCGGCCGGCATGGCGATCTCCACCCGGTGCGCCTCACGGATCTGCCGTGCTTCAACCGAAACCGCTACCGCACCGCCAAGAATAATCATGTTATAGAGCACCCAAATCAGGCTCACCCATACCGTCAGTACCTCATTGGCCGGACCGTGCTGCATGCGCCAGAACGCCATCAAAACCCCTGCGAGGTTGAGCAGCACCAGCAGCATATAGGGCTTGGTTATCACCCAGTCCAGATGCTCCTCCTCTACCAGCCCGCCTTTTGCGGTGACGTTAAACTTCCCTTTATGAGGATTGAACAGCGCCACGGTGGTAGGCCGGGCGATATACCAGGCCAGCACCGTCTCGTAGACCTCGCTCCAGAAAGAGTGTCGCCAGCGTCCCTGAATACGCGAGTTGGTGAGGCTGGTATGCAGCATATGGGGCAAAACATAAATGGCGATCGCCAGCGCAGGTGCGTAGATGATGTAGGCATGACAGAGCAGAAACGCCAGCGGCGCCAGCAGGAAGACCAGCCGCGGAATGCCAGAGAGAAAGTGCAGCATGGCGTTGGCATAACAGAGCCGCTGTACCCACTTCAGCCCCTTACCAAATAGCGGGTTATCAAGGCGGAAGATCTGCACCATACCGCGTGCCCAGCGGATGCGCTGTCCGATATGCGCTGACAGACTTTCGGTCGCCAGTCCGGCCGCCTGAGGAATGCGGATGTAGGCCGAAGTGTAGCCGCGCCGGTGCAGCCGCAGCGAGGTATGGGCATCTTCAGTAACGGTTTCCACCGCAATACCGCCAATTTCATCCAGTGCGCTGCGGCGCAGCACGGCGCAGGAGCCGCAGAAAAAGGTGGCATCCCAGGTATCATTACCGTCCTGCACCAGCCCATAAAAGAGCGAACCCTCATTGGGCGTACGACGAAACCGCCCGAGATTGCGCTCAAACGGATCAGGCGAGAAGAAGTGATGTGGCGTCTGCATCATCGCCAGCCGGGGATCTTTAATAAACCAGCCCATGGTCATCTGCAAAAAGGCGCGCGTCGGCACATGGTCACAGTCGAAAATCACCACAAATTCGCTGCGGCAGTACTTTTTCAGCGCGTGATTGATGTTGCCGGCCTTGGCGTGCTCATGGGTGGGACGGACGACATAGTTGATACCCACGCTGGCGGCAAAGTCGCGGAATTCCGGCCGGTCGCCGTCGTCGAGCAGATAGATATTCAGGCGGTCTTTCGGCCAGTCGATGCCCATGGCAGCGTAGATGGTGGGTCTGACCACGCTGAGCGGTTCGTTGTAGGTTGGCACCAGCAGATCGATGCCTGGCCACTGATCCCGATCGACAGGCATCGATACTGGCTGACGATTAAGCGGCCAGAGCGTCTGAAAATAGCCCAGCACCAGCACCACCCAGGCGTAGGTCTCTGCCGCAATAAGCAGCAGACCAAACACCAGACTCAGCGGATCGTCCCAGTTCAGCGTCGAGGTATAGCGCCACCAGAGGTAGCGGCACGATACGGTCAGCGACAGCACAATCAGCATCATGGTCGGGAAACGCCCCGGGATGCGTCGTACCAGCATCGCCAGACTCCAGAGCAGTACCACAAAGATAAACTGCGTCATCAGGCCAAACGGCTGGCTGATACAGAGCAGCGCCAGCAACGTGGCAAACAGGGCAGTGACGGCGAAGAGGCTGCGTCGCACCAGCGGCGACAGCCGCTTCAGCCAGTGTTCGATGCGCACATCGATTCCCTGGGTCTGTGAGTGGGCAACGGCCTTGTCCAGCCAGCGGTAGCCATGGTGGCGCCAGCCAGACAGCGCACCGAGGCCACGGAAACAGCCACGAGCGCGATCGCTCTGCGGCAGGATCACCAAAAGCCACAGCGTCTGGATCAGATAACGCAGGATATCCAGCGGTCGCGGCCGCTCCGGCGAAATGTGCGGATAGAGCCGGCGGCGCTGCTGAATAATCCGCTGCCAGCCTGGTGTTTCGAAGCGAAGCAGCATCAGGCCCAGCACCGACCAGAACAGATGGAGCGCACTGGCGAAGCGGGACGCGCCATTGCCTCGCGCGGTGGTATAGCCCCTGTGCAGCGATTGCCAGGCGGGCGCTGTTAACAGCCAGCACAACGGATTCAAGAGCTCACTCCATTCAGATTGAGCAGCAGCCAGCTTGCCAGCGTGATGATCTCTTCACTGACCAACGCATTTGGCCGGTATTCACCGACCGGCTGCTTCATCATCAGCGCTTCTGCCAGCGCCTCATCCCGGTGGATCAGCAGCGGTATCAGCGGATTCAGCGAGGCCATCCAGAGCTGATGCAGATCCTGCTGCAGACGACTGTTGGCATTAAACTGATTGATAATAAAACGAGTGCGCGCCGGAAACTGGCGCTGGCTAAGCCGTAAATGGCAATTCGCGTCTGGCTGAGTGACGCACAACAGGCTGTCCAGCGACGGATAGAGCGTTTCATGCCAGGGCAGGGTATCGGCAGGCAGATCGAAAATAATCCACTGATAGCGCGCCCGCAGGTCCGGTAATGCCTGGAGCAGCGGCGCGGCGATCGCCTCATTCTGTCTGGCAATAGTCAAAGCATGCTGATGGGAAAGCACCCCGTGAGGCAGCAAATCAGGACCATCGGGATAGCGAAACCCGCTGTGCTGCCAGTCACCGCCCTCGCACAGGGCTTTCATCCAGCCATTATCCTGCTGAGCGGGCAGATTAAAATGCACGCCGAGCTGGCTGACCGGGGAGCCATCGATCAACAATACTCGTTCGCCGAGTGCCGCCAGCGCCCAGCCTAATCCGGCACAAAGAGAAGTCGTGCCGACGCCGCCCCGTACGCCCTGAAGCGCGATCTGTGGCATCAGCGATCGGTCTCAGACTGGCTGGCAAGGGTTTCCGCTAATAGCGGCCAGCGCGACACGATCGCTTTCAGGCGCTCTTCACGCGCAATGTCGACATAGCGGAAAGAGTGCAAAGAAAACGCATCGCGCAACGCGCTAATATCATCCTGACGATCGCCATCAGCGGCAACAGGGTTATAGAGATTGTGGTTTTTCATTACTGTTCGCCAAAAATAAAACAACGTCACACTCAGGATGACCGACTGCGCGTACGCGTAAAGGAAAGTTGAAAAATATTTCCAGAAACGCGGCAATTGCAGAACAATGTGAGCCGGCCTGTGATTAGCAATGTTTAAATTTCTCAGGTTACATCCCGGCCTGTCTATAATAAGCTAGCCTGGACTGGAAAAATAACGAATTCAATATGAAAAATTCTTTTTCGCTGGGGCTGTTGCATGTTCAGCCTGAATTAACGGCATTGCAAACGCCCGGCTGTTATTGGGTGACCTGTGCGCGGCAGGATGACGCCCGCACTTTTATTCGACAGGTAATTTCACATCAGCAGGCCGTAACGCTGATCAGCGCTGACCAGCCGCCGCGTGATTTGCTGACGCCCGACCCACCTGGCGGACCCGATCGTATTCCGCTGTTTTCTCTTTCCAAAAGCAAAGGCAGTTTGTTGCAGCTGGAAAGTGATTTTCTGCGCACGCTCGGCAGTAAAAATGGGTTAGTGATATTTAATAGCAACGCAGCGCAATGGGATAAGCTTGATGACGCAGAATTATCCCGCTGGATAAAGGGCATGCGTCAGACGCTGCATAAAAGAAAGCTCACCCTTTTAATCGTGACCTCCGGCACCACAATAATAAATCTGAGTAATCATCTTCAGCGTTATTTTCGTCAGCTGGATGGCGTTGCGCATTTGAGCTTTCAGCAGGATAGCTGGCAGTATCGAATTAACTGGTGGTATGCCGCGGAACGTCTGCTTGCCGATCGGGCAATACGTCTGGGCTGTGAAAATGAGCGATTTTTTACCTTAAATGAAAAGCAGGAACCGCTAAGCCTCAACGACGAGCAGCATTATCTTGCGGACAACATCGTGCTCGAGGGCGCGCCGCCGCTTTCACGCCAGTGGCAACTGTTCGAGGATAATGAGCAGGTCTGGTTGCGGGCGCAGCAGGCCAATGCCGCAACGGTGATTTTCAGCCTGACCCGCAGCGAATATATCAACGAACTGGCGAAGATGGTGCACAGCCTGCGTCGTACACGCGGCAACGGCCTGAAAATTGTGGTGCGCGAGATGGGTGCAAGCCTGCGTTATAGCGACGAACGTCTGCTGCTGGCCTGCGGTGTAAACGCCATCGTCCCGACCAACGCCACAATGTCGCGCTTTCTGACCACGCTGGAGGGCCTTCAGGGACAGGTGTTTAACCGTCGCGTTCCAGCCAGTCTTGAGGCGTTAACCGCTTCGTTGCAGCCTCTGCATGAGAAAGGCTACCTGCGTCTCGATGCCTTCTGTCAGTCAGTCGGCCAGTTGATCAGCAATACCCTGCTGCCGGAAAATGATAAGGGCCTGCTGGTCGCGTTGCGGCCGGTGCCACAGCTTAAGCCTCAGCAAATCCTGACGCTCTGTAAACCGCGCCGCTTTGGCGACCTGGTCACGGTACTGGAAGATCGTGTCATCCTTTTCCTCTCTTCCTGCCGCTATAACGACCTTGATAAGGCATTGAAATATATCTTTTCTCTGCCTCACGACGAGCTGTTTGCTAACCGGATGGTCTGGTTTGAGGATAATCGGATCCTTGCGGAAGTCAGCAATATTAAGAAACTGACGCCGATGGCAATTCAGGATCTGGCACCGGTATCAGAGACGGCCCGCGCCGCCGTTGAGAGCCGGCCTGAAACACATGAACGCGCTGCACCGCAGCCCATCACTTTACTGCCGGAGAACAAAGCCTGATGAATCTGATGGACTGGGTACAAATTGCGCTACTTATTCTGGTTATCCTGCTGTTTTTAAAGCCGTTATATCAAAAATGGCTACCCCGTCGCTGGAACGGCATCATGAATCGTCTGTTGCCAGCGCGCGCGCTTAAATCGGAAGGTCACTGGCAGCGTCAATCCTCTGAAACGGATAGAAAAAATTAATGAATACTGATCAACCCGCGGCGGCCTCCTCTTCCCGCTTCTGGTCCTCCTGGCGCGGACTGGGCGGCTGGAATTTCTACTTTTTACTGAAGTTCGGCCTGCTGTGGTATGGCTATCTCAATTTTCACGCCCTGAGCAATCTGGTGTTTCTCGCCTGGCTGCTTTTTCCGTTACCCTCGGCGCGCCTGCATCGCATCCGCCAGTTGATCTCGATTCCGGTTGGCATCGCGCTGTTCTGGCACGACACCTGGCTGCCAGGACTCAGCAGCATACTCAGCCAGGGCGATCAGCTGGCGGGCTTCTCTGCGGCCTATCTGCTCGACCTGGCCGATCGCTTTATTAACTGGCAAATGGTGGGAGCCGCCTTTGTGCTGCTGGTTCTCTATCTGTTTGTTTCACAATGGGTTCGCATCACGGTGCTGGTTTCCCTGATGCTGATCTGGCTTAACGTGCTGACGATTGCTGGCCCGGCGATGTCGCTGCTGCCGACCCGGACGGCTACGCCACAGGTCGTATTGAATCAGACACCCAGCGGCGGCCAGCCAGCCGCCACGCCGGATGGACTGGAGCAGTCTGCGCCGCCGACCAGCGCGAATCTCACCGCCTGGCTGAACCGCTTTCATGAAAGTGAACGCCAGCGCGTGACGCATTTTCCCGACAATCTGCCTGCCGATTCGCAGCCTTTCGACATCCTGGTGATCAATATCTGTTCGCTCGCCTGGTCTGATATGGATGCTTCTCAGCTGCGTAACCATCCGCTGTGGCAGCATTTCGACATCATGCTGAGCAATTACAACGCCGCAACCAGCTACAGCGGACCGGCGGGTATCCGACTGCTGCGTGCCAGTTGTGGCCAGACCTCGCATAGCGATCTCTATAAACCTGCCGATCCGCGTTGCTATCTGTTCGACAATCTGGCGAAGCTGGGCTTTAAAGAGCAGTTGATGATGGATCACACTGGGGTATTCGGTAACTACCTGAAGGAGGTGCGTGAGGGCGGCGATATTCAGGCACCGCTGATGTCACAGGCGGGTATCGCACCAGAACTGACATCATTCGACGGCTCGCCGGTATTCAATGATGCGCAACTGATGCAGCGCTGGCTGGACGACCGCAGCAAAAGCAGCGATGCACGCAGCGCCACCTTCTACAATCTGATCCCGCTGCACGACGGCACCCGTGAACTCGGCAGCACCAAAACGGCACCGTGGAAACCGCGCGCGCAACTACTATTCGATCAGCTTGATGCCTTTATGACGCAGCTGGAGAAGTCGGGCCGCCGCGTCATGGTACTGGTAGTGCCCGAGCACGGTGCCGCGCTGCAGGGAGACAAAATGCAGATGTCCGGCTTGCGCGATATTCCCAGCCCGGATATTACTCACGTACCGGTAGGCATTAAGTTCGTCGGAATGAAGGCGCCGCATCAGGCTCAGCCATTGAACATTGATGCGCCGACCAGCCTGCTGGCCTTGTCAGAGATTGTGTCGCGCGTCGTAGATGGGCAGGTATTTAATGCCCCGAATGTGAATATGTCGGTGCTGACTGACAAGCTGCCACAGACGCCGGTGGTGTCGGAAAATGACGGTGCAGTGGTGATGATGTATCAGGGCAAACCCTGGATCAGGCTGAACGGCGGCGACTGGGTCGCCTATCCGCAGTAACGCGTAACCGCCGGGTTGCAGAGCCGTGACCCGGCAGTTAAAGGCGGGTCAGGCGCGGCGCCTGCTCCCTGTTGAGCGCGTGGCTGTCGATGGCAGAATAGCGGCCAGTGCCGCCATTCTGCCAGTTATCAGCGCTTCTCCTGAAACGCCTGCCAGGTCAGCAACTGCAGACTGGCAGAAAAGTAGTTCTGATCCGCAGCCAGCTTATCGCTCAGATAGCCGGTTTCATTCAGCGTCAGGTCACGTACCGCCAGCAGCCCGCCCTCAAGATGGTAAGGTGCTGGGGCATTCGCCAGCACGTCGAACCAGGCGGGTGTCAGCATGCGGCTGTAACCCTGCCAGACGCGCTGAAACGGCACCAGTGCCAGACTGTGCGGGTCATACCACCAGATGTTCAGCGGCACGCGAATCGCATCGTAACTGAAGCGGTTCGAGTAGCCGACGGCCGGGGCAACCGAACCGTCGGCATTCAGTGCGACCCAGTCCATTGGCAGCCCGGTTTTGCCAAAGCTCAGCTTACCCAGCAGATCAAAGCCATCGTTAATCAGCTTATCCCAGACCTGAAGATGGCTGTGTTCACCAAACTCGCGCCATGCCTGAAACAGGAAGTAAGAGGGATTGAGCACCACATAACTGACTTTGTTAAAGCCCTGCGCACCCGGCAACATCACGGTGTGGCCGCCAAAGCTCGTGACATCCAGCCTGATAATGGCGCGCTGAATACGGTCAGATTCCTGCTGGTAGCTCTCCACCTGCCATTTCTGTGCAGCACGCTGTAGTGCCCAGGCCAGCAACACATCGCCATCCGCGGCGTTATTCTTGTCGGCGACCGGGTTGTCACTGCCCGGCACGTAGCGCCAGTAAAAAAGCTCGGTCTGCGGATTACGCAGCTGGCTGCGCGTCCACTGCCACAGCCGATCGAAGGTGGCGCGATCGTCGTTGGCCACCGCCAGCAACATGCCATAACCCTGGCCTTCGGTATGACTGACGTTGTTATTGGCGGTGTCAGTGATCCGCCCTTCTGAGGTCACAAAGCGACTTTTAAAAGTCTCCCAGCCGCTGGCACTCGCCTGCGCGCTGCAGGCCAGCAGTAAAACAGAGCAGAGCCAGACCCGCCAGAGTGGATTACGTTTCATTTCCGATCCTATTGATATCGATAGTGCAGCGTGCTGCCATCGTTGAGTTCAAGCGTAACCGGCACAATGCTGCTGCCGCCCTGGCCCTGCAACCAGCCCGAAAAAAGTCCGGCCATCACCGCACCAAACGCCGCCTGCCAGTCAGCCGGAGAGTGGATGTTGTCGCCTGCCGGTAAGGCGTGACAGGCAATCAGCAGCGCCTTCTCTTCCGGCTGAAGCTGCACAAAGCCCCAGTTAAACCGCGCCAGTTGCAGATTGCACTCGCGCTCCAGATCCTGCACGGTACGCGACTCTGGCAAAGGATAGCGGGTCGCCAGCGATTCCCCCATCTTATAGAGAAAGGCTTCCGCCTCCTGCTGACCGGCGTTGGCGATCATCCCGTCAATCAGCACGCTGACCAGGTCAAACCAGCCCGGCTGATACGGATGCGATACCCCCGAATGCTCACTCATTACTTCTCTCCGAACAGGTAACGGACATAGAGCTGTGCGCTGCTTTCGTTGTAGTCACCAAAGGTGTCATAACCCAGCTGGCCGCCAATCGTCACATCTTTATTGAGTTTGTAGTCCGCCCCGGCGTGCAGGTTGTAGCCGATGCCGTTTTTACTGCCGCCGGAGTAGTAAGCGTCTTTCACGCTGCCGCTGGCGGCAAGGGATTCCAGCTCTGACTGCAGGCTGGCATCCGACGGGAAGTACGCGCTCTTATCCTGACTGTAGGTCTGATAACCGGCTGCACCGCCAATATTGACTTTTAAATCGTCAAACTTGCGTGAGAACTCTATCGGGAAGGAGACCGACGCGTAGTTCTGCGGGCTGAAGTAGCCGCCCTGACCGTAGCTGAAATAGCTGAGGTTTTTCGAGAAGTCCATCCACGACAGGCTCATGCCCACTTTCATCTCGCGATCGTCAGTGTGGAACGGACGAACGTAGGCACCGGCAGTTGCCTGCAGGTTGTTGTTGCTGGCGACATTCTCGCCAAGATAGCTGTACGCGCCCGCACCAGCATAGAAGCCGGCATCGCCATTGTCGTAGCTTAACAGGGCGTTAGCGCCGTTCTTCGTGACGCGTCCCCAGCGTTTGCCACTGGTTTTATCTTCTGCGCCGACGTAAGAGAGCAGGCTGTCGGTAATCGCGCGGCGCTCACCGGTCAGGATCAGCGTCAGGAAGTCGGTGAGTTTCGGTGACCACTGTACGCCCCCGACCAGAGTACTGAGATCCTGGCCCAGCGGCGTACTGCCGATATCCACTTTATAGCTGTCGCCCTTCAGCGCCAGATTCAGCTCCACGCCCGAAGCGGTTTGCGAATCGGTGGTGGCGTTCGGCAGGTCATTCACCGTTGCACCGCCTGCAGCCACCACCCTGCCCTGACTCAGCGCATTGGTGCCGAAACGGCGCCAGGCATCGGCTGCGCCACTGCCCGCCGTAAGTGAGACCGGCGTGGCGGTAAAGTCGAGGCGCGCCGTTTCAAACGGCACGGTAGAGAAGGTCAGCGGCGCTTTGGCTTCCGTCAGCTTGCTCAGGCCCGACTCGCCATCACGCCCGCGCACCTGCACCATGCCCTGACTCCAGCTGCCGGTTTTTTCCTGCAGCGAATCCATCATGGTGTCGACGTCGTGCAGAATCTGTGACTGTTGAGCAACGGTTTCGCTGCCCGCGGCCGGTTCGCCCTGCGTTGTCACGCCAGCGGCAACGCCCGCCGGTGCCGCCTGCCACGGCAGCACGGTGCCGTAGCTGGATGGTGAACGTCCCACCGGCGAAGTATCACGGTTGATAAACGGATTATCCGCCAGCGCCAGTCCGCCCACGGTCGGCACGCTGCCAGGCTGCGCGCCCTGCAGGCCAATCAGCTGACCGCGCGCTGAACGCAGATAAGCCATCGCCTGAGAATGCTCGCCATTGGCTTCCGCGACCCGCGCCAGCAGCAGCAGACGATCCGGTGTCTGAGTCGTACTGTTAAGGCCGCGACTCAGCTCATTAGCGCGCTGCACATTGTTCTGCGCCAGCGCGACGTTGATGGCCCCGACGCGCGCATCCTGCGTCGGCGTATCCTGGGTCATCAGGTAGTCATAGACCACGCCCGCATCCCGGTTCATCTTGCCGTCCTGGTAGAGACGGGCCATCGCGAACATCAGATCGCGGTTCTGCGGATCCTGCTGCAGTGCACCAATCAGCTTGTCATACGCCACCGCGTACTGACGCTGCTGCCGCAGACGATCCACTTCGTTAATCAGATAGCCATTGCGAATACCGGCCAGTTGCGTTGGTGTACTGCGCGCCTGCAGTTCCGGGTTGCTGAGGAAGCGCTGCGCCTCACTGCCGAGGCCCGCCTGATTCAGTACCGTCATCTGCGCGGCATAATCGCCCGCATTGCCCTGCACGCCACGCTGCAGGTTAGTCCGCACCACCGAAACGGCGCTGGTGAGATCGCCCGCCTGCGCCAGCTTCTGCGCCAGGTTTCCGGCATCAACCGGGTTGGTGGGTGGATTAACCGTGAGCGCCTTCAGGGTATTGGCGGCGGCAGCCGTCGCGCCCTGCGCCAGATACTGGTCGGCCGTGCTCATCTGCAGATTGAAATTAACCCGCTGCGCCAGTTCACGCATCGCCGCCGTCTTCGCGTTAGCGGGAATACGCGAGAGCAACGTGCTGGCCTGCTGCCAGCCGCCGCTTTCGCTGGCGTTAAGCGCACCGGCATACAGTTCGCTGGTGCTGGCCCCGTTGCGCATCACCGGCTGCATCACGTTGGCCGCCAGCAGCGTGTCGCCCTGCTGACGATAGAGCCGGGCTAAATCGAGCCGCAGCCAGCCATCCGTGGGATAACGCTGAATACCCTGCTGCAGCGTCGCGATGGCAGCGGCATTGTTACCGGCCGCCAGTTGACGCTTCGCCTGCTGACGCAGCGCATCGGCTTCATTGGCCCGTGGCGTGACGCTCTGGCGTACGCTGTCCGGCAATGCACCCAGCAGCGTGTTAGCTTCGGTGCCCCGATTCTGCTGACGCAGAACGTAGAACAGTCCCTCTTTGGCGCTGCGGTTATCCGCATCGCTTTGCAGAATAGTGCGATAGAGTTGCTCCGCCTGCTGTGGCTGATTGGTGCGGCGCAGCACGTCGGCGCGGAACAGTCTGGCGGCCAGCCCTTTTTCGCCGTCAGCCTGCACCAGCGGTTCGCTTAATGTCAGCGCCTGCGCCGTGTCTCCGCTTTTCAGTGCCTGCTGGGCGCTGGCCAGCTGTGCATAAAAACGCGCATCGTCAGCCTGCTGCTGACGCGATGAACCCTGATCGCCGCCGAGCTGAGCAGACCGCTGCAGATAATCCGCCGCTTCCTGATAACGTCCGGCTCGCTGGGCCACATAGCCCATGCCCGCTAACGCATCGGCATCCTGCGGATTCGCACCCAGTACTTTTTCAAAGCTGGACTGCGCACCGCCGACGTCACCGCTGTTCAGCGCGCTGAATCCGGCCCCTTTTTCTGCGCCGCCGACGTTTTTACGGTAGTAGTCGATGACGGCGGAGTCCTGCGGATGACGTTGCTGCCAGGTCTGATAGAGCGCCGCATCTGACGGCTGCGGACCGAGCCACAGCAGCGCCTGACGCAGTGAGCGGTCGGCATCCTGATTACCGCTCGCCAGCGAACTCAGCACCTCAATGCCTTCGCGACGGGTTGTTTCCTGATAGGTCAGCGCTTTACCCAGCGCCAGCCGTGCGCCGGTGTCCTGCGGATGCTGAGCCGCAAACTGTCGCAGTGCCTCAACCGCCTGCGGCAGCAGCGTACGGTCGCCCGCCATAGTGAGATAATATTCTGCCGCGACGCTGGGTGGTGGCGCATTGCCGCTGAAGGTGTTGCGCCAGGTCTGTAACGCCGCCGGAATATTGCCGCTGCGCGCCTGCTGACGCGCCAGCGCAAGCTGCGCCTGCGGAATGGTCTGCATCTGGCGCGCGTTATCCAGCTCGCCAAGATGCGGATCGTTGGGGGAGACCTGACTCAGACGGGCGCGATACTGCGCCGCCGCCGCAGTGTCGCCACCCTGCTGTGAATAGAGCGCCAGCAGGTAGAGCGCCTGAGTGTTGTTGGGTTCAACCATCAGCACCTTTTGCAGTGAGGCTGTCGCCAGGTCGTCATGCGCTTTCTGATGCCAGTAAGAGGCCTGATCGAACAGCGCCTGCAACGCCGGGTTGGCGCTTTCCGCCGCCAGCAGCGGCTGTGACAGGGCCAGCGCACTGCCCAGCAGCAACGCCTTACGGATACCGGCACTTAACAGATTTTTTTTCATTATTATTATCCTTACTTCCTGCCGGAATCACGGTCCTGCTTTGGGTTCAGACGTCGCCAGGCGTGACGCTTCAGCATCACCCAGGCCGCACTGCCCACCAGCGCGGAGAGCAGCATCGCCGCCACCGCCAGCAGCACCGAGTGCTGGTTGGCATACCACACCACCATCATGTACCAGGGCAACTCACCGCTGGGAAACTGCGCGCCGACGCGGAAACTGCGAATGCCGTTTTCATCGGTAATAATCGCGGTATCGCCACGAATGCCGGCGTTAATCTGCGCTGAACTCAAATCGTTATGCAGTCGCAACAGCTGATCGTCGCTGGTTGCCACCGTCATCACCACCAGCCGATCGCGGTTCCATGGCGATCGGTAGCTGAGGAAGCCTCGCCACGCTTCGTTGGAGGAGAAGTAACGATCGGCATCCAGCTGCTGACGGCTCCAGTCACCGGTCAGCCAGCCGCGTAATTTTTCCAGCGTGTCAGGCTCTTTCACCCCAAAAGTGCTGCTGGTGGCGTCATAAGGGGAAGCCGCCAGCATCGCCTGATTAAAGGCGCTGTTGCCGGTGGTGCTCACCGCCAGCAGATCGCTCTGCTGTATGCGCGCCAGATGGGTTCCGCCAGTCGGCAGGCCAAACAGTACCTGATTCTGTGTCAGCGCCAGACCGGTGGCTTTACCAGCCCGCGCCGCCAGATCCAGCAGCGTTGACAGTTCAGCATCGCTGGGCGTTTCCGGCAGCAGCAGCGTGGTCTGGCTGAAATCGGCCAGACGTGAGAACGGGAAAGAGGCACCCACAAAGTAAGAGAGGTTCGGCAGCATGCTGAAGTGACGGGTATGGCTCAGATCGATCCATGAATCCTCTTCAATCCGGCTCTTGATGTTGTTGTTCAGTAACACACCGCAGGGCGCATCAGCCCGCGGTTTGATATTGAAGTAGAGCGCCAGCTGGTTATCGCCATAGATCAGGTAGGGTTCGAGATTAAGCTGATACTGCTCCTGACGCGCATCACCGCCCAGACGGTGCCAGGCGTTCTCCAGCAGGCCGACTTTGTTCACCGTCAGATTGCGCAGAAAAGTGCCGTTAAGCATGACGTTAAGGAAGGAATTATCCTCATCGATCCAGCTTTCGGACGGGAAGCGATAGTGCAGATTAACCGGCACTGTGTCGCCATCCCACAGGAACAAATCAGGCGCGGCGCGGAAGTTAACACGCAGCGCATCATGCCAGATGCCGCTACTGGTCAGACTCTGATCTTTACGCAGCAGTTCGCTCAGTCGTACCGGACGGTCAGTGTTAATCCAGCGCGGGGCATCGTAAGGTTTGCGGTTTGCAATAGTCTGTGCGGGGACCTGCAGATGACTCTCATCCGTCGTCAGTGGCTGCGTCGTCAGACGGTTCGCCGCCTGACGCAACTGCTCCTCATTGTTGCCACTGACCAGCAGCAATTTGTAAACCGGATTATTGGGATTATCCACCACCTGCAACATCGGACCGTTACTGGCCGGGAAAGTCAGGGTGCCGATCCGGTCACCAGGATGACCAAACAGGATGCCGTTGTGTTCCGGCAGTTCGCCGCGCACCACCGGGAAACGGATGCCGCGATAATCACTCTGAATGCCAAGCCATGATGTCACCAGTGCCGCCGCGCTGACAGCATCGGCTGAAACATGACTGGCAAAGCCCACCGTCACGGTGGACGCCGTCATCCGCTGAGGATCCAGGAAGGGGCGCGGGAAATTACGCAGGCTGGTGCCGATATTGAGCTTCTGACCCTCAAGGTGCAGCGATGTGTTCGGCAGAATGGTGACCTGATACTGCTGTGCGCTCTCTCTTTCACACAGCAACTTGTCCGCATCATTGATTTTAAAACTCAGATTGTTCGCCGACACCACCATCGCCGCCGGAATATCCAGCTCATAGTCGCTGACATCGCTGTCCGTCGCACCCAGCGGCAGCGTGCCGAGCGGCTGACCATTCAGCATCAGTTGCAGCGACGTATTGCGTGCCGCCAGCGCAGCTGAGACGCGCAGCGTCAGATTAAGTCGCGCATTGGTGATGACTTCATCGCCGGGCAGGGTAAAGGTGATGCCCGACTGAAGCTGGCCGCCGGTCAGCGTGATGCCGCGCGACTGGCCCATCTGGGCCACTGAAATAACACTACTGATTGGCTGATTGATGGCAGCCGCGATCGGCGGCTGCGCTTCTGCAACCGGTGCAGCTACCTGACCTGGCGCGTAGGGCAGCGCACTGGCGGCCGCTTCCAGCGCGGGATCGGCACTGCTCAGGCCCTGCGGCAGGGGCACCGCGGACAGCGCGCTGCTGTCCTGGGTCACCGCGCCGGTGGCGGCCATCGGCGCGGTGGTCTGGGCAGAAGCCGCCGCCTCACCGGTCGATGACGCGGCCTGAGGCGTTGAGGTCGCGTCACCGGTCACTGAAGATGGCTGAGTTTGTGATGTCGCCTCGCTACCTGGGGCGTAAGAGGCGTTCACCGGGGGTGCCATGGCATTGGGTGATGCACTCTGTGGCGCCGATGCCGGTGCAGATTCTGCGGACGGTGTCGCAGATGGCGCATTTGCCGCTGGTGACACTGACGGCATTGCAGACTCTCCACCGCTGACCGGGACCGCTACCTGGTCTGAACCTGCCGTCTGGGTGGAACCATTATTCATGGGCACCACAGATGCCGCATCGCTGGCCGGAGCCTGATTTGTCGCGGGTGCAATGACGGTGGCATCGGCAGGCTGCGTGCTGGAAGCAGCATCAGGCGGCGTCGGAGCCGGACTGTTTACCGGCGCACTGGCAGGCTGCGTGGTGGAAGCAGCATCAGGCAGCGTCGGAGCCGGACTGTTTACCGGCGCACTGGCAGGCTGCGTGGTGGAAGCAGCATCAGGCGGCGTCGGGGCTGAACTGTTTACCGGCGCAGCACTGCTGTTATCAGCAGTAACCGGCGTTTCCGCGCCAGCGGGCGTCAGCCATAACGCTGCGGTCAGTGAACTGACCAGCAAAGTTTGCGTCAGGATCTTCATGCCGCCCCATCCTCTTTCGCCGCCGCAGCAACCGGGTCGACATTTTTACGTTTATCGTGGCGGCCTTTCCACGTCAGCCAGAACAGCTCAAAGACGGTACGGATAATAGTGCCTAGCGAAATCAGCGGGTTGTCCTGCTTATACTCCGGCTGAATCCAGGCATCAGCACGAGCCAGCACCACACGGACCAGTTCGCGACGACGCGCCAGCGGCATCGCCTCAAAGCGCAGACGGATGCTCTCATCATCGCCGGAAATCTGACTGACCGGGATAGTGATCGCGCCGGATTTCAGCAGCAGATCAATCTCTTCAATCTCATCAGTTTCATGACGTCCATCGGGTGCATCAAGCTGCGCGCCGCCCATCGAAAGGTTGCTGGTCTGGGTGCGCGATGAAATGCCGCTGGCGTAATGAATAATCGCCGGGATTTGCACTTCAACACGGATGGTTTTACGCACCTGCTTGGTTTCGCGCGCCACGGCAATTGCCGCCATCAGAATGATCAGGCTGAAGATCGCCCAGCCGACGTTGAGCGCGATAACGTAAGGATCGACGCCAAAATAGTCATGCATCACGGCACGCACCACGCCGGCTACAATGCCAATGCCCAGCAGCAGCGCCACAATCACATGCGGACGCACGATGTGGAAATCGAAGAAGCCCTGATCCAGCACGCCGCCTTTATCGGTTACGTTAAACTTGCCATGTTTTGGCGACAACAGGGTCAGAATGGTCGGGATCACCAGATGGAAGCACATCACCGTCTCATAAATCTCACCCCAGAAGGTGTAACGGAAACGGCCATTCATCCGTGAGTTAACGTAGAGCGACATCACCAGATGGGGCAGCACATAGGCAAAGATCAGCGACGCCGATGAGTGAATAATATTCAGGTTAAACAGCAGGTAAGCCAGCGGTGCGGTCAGGAAGGCAACGCGTGGCAGGCCAAACTGGAAATGCAGCATGGCGTTGAGATAGCAAAGACGCTGCTGCCACTTCAGGCCACGGCCAAACAGCGGGTTATCGACGCGGAAAATCTGTGTCATGCCACGCGCCCAGCGGGTACGCTGAATGATATGCAGGCCCAGACGTTCTGTTGCCAGACCGGCAGCCAGCGGGATCGACAAAAAGGCTGAGCCCCAGCCCAGTCGCTGCATTTTCAGGGCGGTGTGTGCATCTTCGGTCACGGTTTCAACGGCAAAACCGCCAATCTCTTCCAGCGCTGAACGACGGATAACCGCACAGGAGCCACAGAAGAAAGTGGCATTCCAGTTATCGTTACCCTGCTGCACCGGGCCATAAAACAGCGAGCCTTCGTTTGGAATGCTGCGTGCGGCGCGCAGGTTACGCTCAAAGGGATCGGGAGAATAGAAGTAGTGCGGCGTCTGTAGCAGCGCCAGCTTTGGATCTTTCAGGAACGGTCCGACCGTCGCCTGCAGGAAGGTGCGCGTCGCCACGTGGTCGCAGTCGAAGATGCAAATCAGCTCACCTTTGGTGATTTTCATCGCATGGTTGAGGTTCCCGGCTTTGGCATGTTTGTTGTCGTCACGGGTGATATAACCCACGCCGACATCCGCCGCAAAGCGGGCAAACTCGCTGCGCTTGCCATCATCCAGCAGATAGACCCTGATTTTGTCACGCGGGTAGTCGATACACTGCGCCGCGAGTACGGTGTCGCGCACCACATCAAGACTTTCATTGTAGGAAGGCACATAAATATCGACCGTCGGCCACAGGCTGGTGTCGTCCGGTAAGGGTTCGATGGTGCGTTTTAATGGCCAGGTGGTTTGCAGGAAGCCAAGAATTAAGATCAGCCAGACGTACAGCTCCGCCAGATATAAGCCAATGCCTAAGATAGCTTCAACTTCGGAATTAAAGTGCAGCGTCTCGGTGGTCCGCCACCAGATATAGCGGCTGGACATCAGCGCAGAGAGAACCACCATCACCACCGTTATTTTGCGGCTCTTGCTGAAACCCAATAAAAACATCATGCCGATGCTGATCAGACCAAAAATATACTGTTTCTGGCTGTCCATTGGCGTAATGATGATCACCGCCGCAACGGGTGCAAGCACCAGCAGCAGCAGGTAAAACCCGATTTTACTCATGATTCACCCTGAGAAGAGCTGTGTAAGTCAGTCGCCTGGCGGAAGCCGACTAAAAGTGGTTTGTGCGGATGGGAGCCTGAACTTCGCCATTACCCACGGTGATATTCAGAATGCTGCTGACCCTTTTCGCGATCAGTTCAATATCAAATGCCGCTGCGGAGGCGGGACTGAAATCGTAAACAGACTGCTGCGAAGCATTGGCTTCACCCACACTTTCATCACGGTGAACCACGCCCAGTAAATTATCGCCCAGGCGCTGCTGCATAAACGCGGTGACATCGCGATTGATATTCCGGCGGTTGTCACACTGGTTAAGGATGAAATAGTGACCCTGCTTATTATTGAGAGGCTTACCGATCATCCGGTTCTCTTCAATCTGCGGTAATAACGATACTGATGCGGTATCGGCTAACATCACTACTAAATGCATATCGGCCAGCGCCGTCATTGCTTTAAGGGCGGGGCCCGGGCCCGGCGGGAAATCAGCCACGATCACCAGACCGGGATAATTGAGCACCGTATCCAGACCGCGCTTAATAAAGTGGGGATCTTTCATCAGGTTCTCTTCGAACCGTTCGCGCTGCGGCTCCGTGACGTCGCCATAGGGCAGCACAAAGATATTGCCGCCAGTGGTAAGAATCGACTGGCTCCAGTCCGCCTGCTCTTCTGAGCGCGCCACAAATCCGCGGCCATCATGAAGCGGCACGCCAAAGTGAAGACGCAGTGCATTCTGCACATCAAAATCAATCGCCAGAACTTTGCTACCGGAACGCGCCAGACTCCAGGCCAGATTCGCCGCCAGCGTGGTTTTCCCCACGCCCCCCTTCGGCGAGCACACACAAACTAATGGCATAGCGCAATCTTCTCCAGTAACGGTTTGAGTAAGGTTTCTTTCGGCAGATTAATCTCGCGCGAGCGGAACAGCGCACCAAATCGTCCTGGCTCAGAATGGGTGGCGGTGGGTGCGACGACGGGCTGAAGCTCCGCCACGGTGGCAGGCCGGACCGGCTCAGCACGCAGCGTGGTCGCAGGCTCAGCCACGGCCACTTTTTGCAGTGGCGGCGGTGGCGGAAAGAGTGATGAAGGACCGCGTTCAGTCGTGCTGGTTGCTGGCAGGTTACTGCCTGACAGGCTATCGAGAATCGAGGTGCGGGCTGCAATTGCCGGTTGCGCAGTGAGTGCGGCATGTCGTGCCGGAGCCCCAGGCGGTGGAGCCGTAAACTCATCACCACGCAGCGGCTGAGGTTGCGGCAGGTCAATACGCTCGCCGCCGCCAAACGGTGTCTGATGTTCTTCTTTCGCCAGCTGGCGAATCAATGCCCATTTACTGTGTTCCGCCGCTTCCTGCGTCTGGCCAGACATATCTTTAAAGTCGATGTCGAGCGTTTGCGTTTTCTCTTTAAAACGCTGCAAATCATCGTAATTATTCTTCATTGGCCATGGCCTGCAACAAGGTGGGAATTTTCCTGGAATATAACACATCCCTTTAATATCAGTCAGAAAAACCTGATTACAAAAAAAGCAATTTCAATCAAATTGTTTAATCATAAAGATTCAATAGTGGCGGAAGAAAGCCTTTGCTGAGTCATTGCCGCTGATAATTAATAAGTAATATTTAAGTTAAATTCATTAGCACTGTTTTAATAATTTTTCTGAAAATACCGCTCTTACAACCTCTGGCACTGCCAGGCTGACTCCTGTAAACAGCCTTTCAAAGAGCGTTCAGGCTGCCGCAGGCGCAAAAAAATCGCATTTCTGCCATAAGTGATTGAGGCTATTTATCTTTTTTCACTGCAAATATCGCCAGAAGGAAAACAGGTTAAGACTGATAACGGAAAAAGAGGAGGAATAACCAGAAAGTGCTCGCTGACCTGCCAGCAGTGCGGCTTGCAGCTGAGTTGAGATAAAAAAGGCTCCAGAAAGGAGCCTTTGGCTGGGGGCCAGGTGATTGCTCAACTGACTTTCTCTGCCGCACCCACTGGCTGATTTTCATCCTGATCAACCGCGAAGCAGGCAATCTCCTGTCCGCCATAGTTTTTCAGCTTCGGCTGCAACTGCACGCAGGTGCCAAAACGTCGGTGGCAGCGCGCATTAAAGGCGCAGCCCGGCGGTGGATTGAGCGGGCTCGGCAGCTCGCCGGTCAGCTTAATGCGCTCACGACGGTCGTCTGGATTAAGCCGCGGCGTCGCTGACAGCAAAGCCTGAGTATAAGGATGGCGCGGGTTGGCAAAAATTGCCTCTTTGCTGCCCTTCTCAACGCACCGGCCGAGATACATCACCATCACCTCATCGGCAATGTGTTCCACCACCGACAAATCGTGCGAGATAAAGACATAAGAAAGCCCCATATCCTGCTGCAGATCCATCATCAGGTTAAGCACCTGGGCACGCACCGACACGTCGAGCGCCGAAACCGGCTCATCGGCAATCAGGACGTCCGGATCGAGCATCAGCCCACGTGCGATGGCGATACGCTGACGCTGCCCGCCTGAGAACATGTGCGGGTAGCGGTCGTAGTGCTCGGTTTTCAGGCCGACTTTTGCCATCATCTCCAGCGTCTTCTCGCGGCGTTCCGCGCGGGTCAGCTGGGTATTAATCACCAGCGGCTCTTCCAGAATCTGGCTTACTTTTTTGCGCGGATTGAGTGAGCCGTACGGGTTCTGGAACACGATCTGGATTTTCTGGCGACGCAGCTTCTGCGCCTGGGGATCATGTTTCAGCAGATCCTGACCGTGCCAGTAAAGCTGCCCTTCGGTCGGGGTTTCAATCATCGTCAGCAGGCGGCCCAGCGTGGATTTCCCACAGCCTGACTCGCCTACCACCGCCAGCGTTTTACCGCGTTCCAGATTAAAAGAGACGCCATCCAGCGCTTTGACCAGACGTTCCTGACCAAACAGCCCCTTCTTCACCGGGTAGTGCTTCTTCAGATCAATCGCCTGCAGCAGGAACTGATCTTTCGTGGTTTCATGACTCATAAGTTGGTCTCCCGGCATCGTCCAGCGGATAGTGACACTTGGACTGGCGTCCTGGAATGGTGCGCAGTTCAGGTTCTTCCTGACGACAAAGGTCAGTCGCATAGGGACAGCGTGGATTAAGCAGACAGCCAATCGGGCGGTCATACTTGCCCGGTACCACGCCAGGCAGCGAGGCCAGGCGTGCTTTATCGGCCGCGAACTCCGGCAGCGCACGCAGCAGCGCCTGCGTATAAGGATGGCGCGGCGCCTTAAAGATATCGGTCGCTTTACCGCTCTCCACCACCTGACCGGCATACATCACGATAATGTGGTGCGCCGCTTCTGCCACTAACGCCAGATCGTGAGTAATCAGGATCAGCGCCATGTTCTCCTGCCGCTGCAACTCCAGCAGCAGTTCGATGATCTGCGCCTGAATGGTCACGTCGAGCGCCGTGGTCGGCTCATCGGCGATTAACAGCTTAGGCCGACAGGCGATCGCCATGGCAATCATCACACGCTGGCTCATGCCGCCCGACAGCTGGTGCGGATAGACATCGAGCCGTGACGCGGGATCGGGAATACCAACCTGATTCAGCAGGTCGATCGCCCGCTGACGCCGGGTGCGTTTATTGCCGCCCTGATGCACCTTGATCGCTTCCATGATCTGGAAACCTACGGTGTAGCAGGGATTCAGGCTGGTCATCGGGTCCTGAAAAATCATCGCCACTTCGGCGCCCACCAGCTGGCGGCGCTCACGTTCGGAGATGTTCTGCAGGTCGCGCTGGTTGAACTCCAGCTTCTCAGCCATCACCTTGCCGGGGAAATCGATCAGCCCCATGATCGCCAGGGAACTTACCGATTTACCAGAGCCGGACTCGCCCACGATACCCACGACCTGGCCCTGCTCAACCTGATAACTGATGCGGTCAACCGCGCGGAACGGTGCTTTATCGTCGCCGAAATGCACCGATAGTTTGTCTACATTTAATAACGCCATCTCGGTGCCTCTTTACTGCTTGAGTTTCGGGTCGAGTGCATCACGCAAACCATCGCCCATCAGGTTAAATGCCAGCACGGTAAGCAGAATGACCAATCCAGGGAAGGTCACTACCCACCAGGCACTTTGCGCATACTGCAGGACGTCGGAGAGCATCGTGCCCCACTCCGGCGTTGGCGGTTGCGCACCCATACCGAGAAAGCCCAACGCCGCCATATCGAGAATGGCGTTGGAGAAACCTAATGAAGCCTGCACGATCAGCGGTGCAAGGCAGTTAGGCAGAATATTCACAAACATCTGGCGCAGCATACCGGCACCGGCCACGCCTGAGGCGGTCACATAGTCGCGGTTCACTTCCACCAGCACCGCCGCGCGGGTCAGACGGATATAGTGAGGCAGCGCCACAAAGGTCAGCGCGATGGAGGCGTTAACGATCGAGGGGCCAAAGATGGCGACCAGCACCAGCGCCAGCAGCAGGCTGGGCAGCGCCAGCATGATATCAACGACACGCATGATGATGGCATCGACCACGCCGCCGAGATAACCGGCCAGCAGGCCAAATATCACGCCGAAAATCAGTGACAGCACCACCACCAGACAGCCAACCAGCAGCGACAGGCGCGCGCCGTACATCAGACGCGACAGCACATCGCGGCCTACATCGTCGGTGCCCAGAATGTAGCTCCAGCTGCCGCCTTCCTGCCAGACCGGCGGATGCAGCAGCGCATCGCGGAACTGCTCAGCAGGGGCATGCGGGGCCAGCACATCGGCAAAAATGGCGCACAGCAACACAATGATGATGTAAACCAGGCCCACGACGGCGCCCTTGTTACGTTTAAAGTAGTGCCAGAATTCCTGAAACGGGGTCATCGGCTTGGGTGCAACGGTAACGCTGCCGGGATCAACAACAGACATGATGCCCCCTTATTTCTTATGACGTATGCGCGGGTTAACCACGCCATACAGCAGATCAACCAGCAGGTTGACCACAATAATCAGTACTGCCGTCAGCAGCACACCGCCCTGCACCACCGGATAGTCACGGCGCTGCAGCGCTTCAATCAGCCAGCGACCCAGGCCCGGCCACGAGAAGATGGTTTCGGTCAGAATCGCTCCAGCCAGCAAAGTGCCGACCTGCAGGCCGATCACCGTCACCACCGGCAGCATGGCATTTCGCAGCGCATGCACCACGATGACGCGCATGCGCGTCAGGCCTTTGGCACGCGCAGTACGGATGTAATCTTCACCCAGCACTTCGAGCATCGCCGATCGCGTCATTCGCACAATCACCGCCAGCGGAATGGTGCCGAGCACGATGGCAGGCAGAATCATGTGCATCACCGCATCGTGGAAGTCGCCCGGCTCACCCCAGAAGAAGGTATCGATCAGCATAAAGCCGGTCAGCGGCATGGTGTCATCCAGGAAGACGGTGTCGCCGACCCGCCCGGAAACCGGCGTCAGGTTGAGCTGTACCGAGACCAGCATGATCAGCATGATGCCCCACCAGAAGATCGGCATGGAGTAGCCGGTCAGTGAGATCCCCACGGCGGTGTGATCGAAAATCGACCCCCGCTTCACGGCGGCCATGACCCCAACCGGGATACCAATGGCCACGGCAAATATCATGGCGCAGATGCCGAGTTCCAGCGTCGCTTTGAAGCGCGGAACAAACTCATCCCAGACCGGGATGCGGCTCTTGAGTGAAATGCCCAGGTCGCCATGTAATACGCCGTTAATGTAGTTCAGGTACTGTTTCCACAGCGGCTGATCCAGACCTAACAGCGCCATTAACTGTGCATGGCGTTCAGGAGAAATACCGCGTTCGCCCGCCATGATCAGTACCGGATCGCCGGGGATCATGTGAACAAATGCGAAGGTGAGTAATGTAATACCGATAAACGTTGGGATGACAAGGCCCAGACGTCGGAGTATGAACTGCAGCATAATCCGGGTTCTCTCTTGTCCGCGCGACCGTCGCCGCGAGGGTAGTTATTGCTTACATCTGACGATCGGGTAGGCCCGACCGCGACGCAGACAGGCTGCGCCTCTACCGTTTCCAGTAAAACAGGGAGATAAAGCCGGGGCGACGCGCAGCCGCCCCGGAAAAGGCGACAATTATTCTTTAATGTCTACCTGAGCAAAGTAGTGTCCGCCCAGCGGATCGACTTTGTACCCGGAGACTTTCTTGCTGACCGGTTCGTATACCGTTGAGTGCGCGATCATCAGCGCCGGTGCCTGGTCATGCATCACAACCTGTGCCTGTTTGTAGTACTCGATGCGCTTCGCCTGATCGGCGGTGGCGCGAGCTGGCTGAATCTGATCCTCAAAGGATTTATCACACCAGCGCGAGTAGTTAGAGCCATCTTTTGCCGCTGAACAGCTGAACAGGGTGGCCAGGAAGTTATCCGGATCCCCATTGTCGCCGGTCCAGCCCATCATGACGGTCTGGTGCTCGCCCGCTTTGGCGCGCTTCAGATATTCGCCCCACTCGTAGGTGACGATTTTGGCTTTGACGCCAATCTTCGCCCAGTCGCTCTGGATCATCTCAGCCATGCGGCGCGCATTCGGGTTGTAAGGACGCTGAACCGGCATCGCCCACAGGTCGATTGAGAAGCCGTCTGCCATGCCCGCTTCTTTCAGCAGCGCTTTGGCTTTCTCAGGATCGTAGGCGTAGTCTTTCACGTCGTCGTTATAGCCCCACATCGTTGGTGGGATCAGGTTTTTAGCAGGCTGACCTGCACCCTGATAAACGGCTTCGATAATCGCCTTTTTGTTGACCGCCATGGTCAGTGCCTGACGCACTTTCAGGTTATCCAGCGGTTTTTTCTCAACGTTGTACGACAGATAGCCGACGTTCAGGCCAGCCTGCTCATACAGGTTGATGTTTTTGTCCTGCTTCATACGCGCGATGTCAGCCGGGTTTGGATAGGGCATGACCTGACATTCGCCCTTCTGCAGCTTGGCGTAACGCACTGAAGCATCCGGGGTAATGGAGAAGACTAAGCGATCGATTTTCGGCTTGGTGCCCCAGTAATCCGGGTTAGCTTTGTAAAGGATGCGCGAATCTTTCTGGTACTGCAGCAGCTGGAACGGACCGGTACCGACCGGATTCAGGTCGACGTTTTGCGGGGTGCCCGCTTTCAGCATGTTGTCAGCGTACTCTTTCGACAGAATCGAGGCGAAGTCCATGCCAAGGTCAGCAAGGAACGGCGATTCAGGACGCGTCAGCACAAAGCGCACGGTGTTCTCGTCCACTTTTTCAATTTTGCTGATCAGCTTCGGCATGTCCATGCCTTCGAAATATTCGTAGCTGCCGCCGGAGACGCCGTGATAGGCGTTGTTTTTATCCAGCTGGCGCTCAAAGGTGAACACCACATCATCCGCATTGAAGTCGCGCGTCGGTTTGAAATCTTTGGTGGTCTGCCACTTCACGCCTTTGCGCAGGTGGAAGGTGTAAGTTTTACCGTCTTCACTGACATCCCACTTCTCTGCCAGCGCAGCGTGCAGTTCGGTGGTGCCGATAGTGAACTCAACCAGTCGGTTGTAGATCTGACGTGAGCTGGCATCGTAGGTGGTGCCCGAGGTGAACAACTGCGGGTTAAAGCCTTCCGGAGAACCTTCAGAACAGTAAACCAGGGTTTTTGCCTGAACACCGGCGGCGACAGTCATAGCAATCAGGCTCAGACCGACCTTCAGCATCCCGGATTTAGCCAGGGAGTTGATCATGCTTTTGCTCCATTGTGATGTGATGTTGTGTGTATTGCCCGACCTCTGATTTTTTTATGCGGTTCAGGCGTACCACCGAACAGGTGGTTAAAGCACGCTACGTTTTTTTTGTTTTTTCTTATGCAGATGGTGCATTCAGAAAATTCCGTAACTGTGCGTTTATTGACGCATCAATTTGTCAACAGTTGCAAAGAACGTCAATACAACGGTTACTTATTTACACAGAGTGTGAGGGATAGCATGCAACGGTAATAAAAACCCTTTCGGCCTAAAAGCCATACAATGCACAGCGCTGCTGGTCTGATTTCCGTGCATTGTGCTGGATGGTTGTTCTATCGCTAGTGATTCTCACCGCTAAAAAACTTAAAACTTTTACCGGCAAATGTTGAATAACTGAACGATTCACCGTGCGTTATGACGTTCATCCAGCGGAATATGCTGGTAAAGAAGCATAAGAAATCAGCATGTTGCCGCTTTCGGTCATAAGAAGAATGTGTCGCGAATTATGATCGCATCTCTTATATGGCAAGGCCTGCCAGCGGGTTAGTGATGATAACAACGGCTGGTAAACAGAATGCGCGGCGGATGGGGTTTACTGGAACCTTCTGGAAAATCATAGCCAGAGGCTGAAAGCGAGGGAAGGTTCAGGGAAGAGGATGTGGCATGAATGGCTGTCAGATCGAGACTGCTTCGGAAACACGGCCAGATCGGAAAGGCGCTTTAACCATCCATGGACGTTCAGCGGTAAGAATGTGAATGCTTAGCTGTCAGATCGAGACTGCTTCGGGAACACGGTCAGATCGGAAAGGCGCTTAAACCATCCCTGGACGCTCGGCCCACGCCGTCCCTGGCGTGGGACGCTTTCCTCCTCTGCCCGTGTTCCCTCCGCCTTGAGATTGTTCATTGCTGTCAGAGTCACTCTGATTTGGATCTGTCAGTTGTCTGAGATGCTTCTGTAAGTACCTGATGCGTCTGCCAAACGTGAAGCGAAGGGAGCATACGCCTGTAGCAAAGCATCGCGGGCCAGGGATGGCCCGCGTTGAGCCTGCCAGGGATGGCGTTTTTGCGTCTTTGCGAAAGGCGTATGCTCCCTGAAGCCCACTCAGCGGTAAGAATGTGAATGCTTAGCGGTCAGATCGAGACTGCTCAGGAAAAACCGCCCCTGCCGTTGGTTTTCTAAAGACGAAAAAAAACCTGTCTTTTCAGACAGGTTTCTTAAATATGGTCGGCGAGAGAGGATTCGAACCTCCGACCCACTGGTCCCAAACCAGTTGCGCTACCAAGCTGCGCTACTCGCCGATGGGGGCGCATGTTACTGCTACCCCCGATCAGCGTCAACCGCTTTTTATGCTTTTGCCGCCAATCGCCTGGAAAGCACGCGGTTACCGGGAATCAGCCGCCTGCTTTACACTTTTCGACCACTATTACAGCGGTTTAGCCTGACCATTACCCGGTGCCTGACACCAGTTGTTGGCCGGGTTAATGCCGCCATCTGGCGAGGTGTAACCCAGACAGCCCAGGATGGTATCAAACAACTCAACGTGGCGATGGGTCCGGCCCACGCGCTGCTGCGCCTGCAGACGCTCAAAGTTGCTGCGGTTCTGACTGTCTTCCAGATACTTATCTGACGCCCAGACCATCATCGGCACCCGGAACTGCTCAGGCGGAGCCATCTCACGCGGCGTGCCGTGCAGGTGCATATTCTCGCTAATCGACTCACCATGGTCGGCGGCATAGAAGACGATCGCCTTCTTATCACGCAGCTGATCCAGCACGCTATCCAGCATGCTATCGACATACAGCACCGAGTTGTCATAAGCGTTGATCAACTGCGCTTTGCTGCAGGTCTCATCCACGCCCATACACTCCGGCTGATATTTCGCGAAGCTGCGCGGATAACGCTGTGAATAGAGGTAGTGCGAACCTTTGGTGTGCAACACAATCAGATGCTTACCTTTCGGGAAACGATCCAATGACGCTTTCATCTCCGGCACCAGCAGCATGTCATCCACCGCTTTGCCCTGATTACGCTTCTCTGAACCAATCTGCTCACGGAAGGCAAAATTGTTGGCATTGATGTTGTCGTAGAACCAGACTTCGCTCTGCATCGCAAACAGCTCAGAGGTGAAGCCCAGCTCTTTCATCACCGCAAACACATTCTGCTCTTTCAGCGTGCGGCCCGGATTATCCATAGTGCCGCCTTCGCGCACGAACATGCAGCGCAGTGACAGCTTGGTCGCGGTATCACAGGACTCGCCCCGGAATGCCACCAGGTTCTTCTCTTTCGACAGCTTCGGCGTAGTGTCACGCTCATAGCCCAGCATCCCCATGTGATCCCAGCGCGTGGTTTCGCCAATCACAAACACCACATAGGTATCATCAAGCCCGGCAGGCGCGACGTAGGTAAACTTCTTCGCCGGATCCAGCAGTTCCTGGCTGTTCAGCGACTCATCCACACGGGTCCAGGCAAACAGGCCCACAGCCGCCAGCCAGTTCGAAGGAAGATAAGAGTGCGCCACCACACCGCCGTAACTCGGCAGATCGATGTTGGTGATCTCTTCGTTATGCTTCTGCAGCTTGTCGAAAAAACGAATCGGCAGCCAGACCAGTGCCACGCAGAGCAGCATGATCAGGGTGGGTTTCAGGCGCTGTCCCGGCGTACGCAGCTGTTCATTCAGCGTCATGCTCAGCTTATTGCGCCAGATCATCAGCAGTGGCAGCGCGCTGACCAGCACCATCCACAGGATGAAATGGTAACCAATCACCTCTTTAGAGAGATCGGTGTCAGTCGTCATCACCGAAGCCACAATGCCGTAGCCAATCACCACGTTAAAAAACGCCATGTAATAGGCGGCGGCAACCGAAATCAGAACAATCAGAGTGGCCAGCACGCGATAAAACCACTTTCCTCCCAGCGACAGCAGACGCATCAGGAAGAAAGTCAGCACCACAATGGCCACTACCTCGGTGACGGCAGTCAGCCAGTTCGTAACCGTAGAGTGCCTGAGAAAACCGTCAAAACGACGATAGAAAATCGGCAAATTCAATAAGATACCGAGATAGAGCGCCAGCAAGAGCGATAACTTCTGCTGAGTCAGGGTTTTAATGTAATTCATGAAAAAAGGTGTTTCTCCGGTGTGAAGCGCTTGACCAAATCTTTTATGTGACTGCCGAAACGCGGCAGAGTTCGCTGAATAAGCGGACCGGACAAGATGAAGGAAAATTCTGAACGGATTTACAGGCTATAACGCGAGGTGGCTCAGTAAAACATGGTCGCGTTTGATAGACCAGAAAATAATCGTTGTCGACCTGATTAGCACATTTTTTGTACACATCGAACAGGAACGGCCGGGTGGGCTGTTGCAGACAGCAGCAGGAGAGCGAAAATGACAGAGGAAAAAAGTGCGGGCCTGATAGTTTCAGGCCCGCAGCACGCTTAGCGAATAATGTTCAGCGTGACATCGATGTTGTTGCGGGTGGCGTTTGAGTAAGGACAAACGATGTGTGCCGCATCAACCAGCTTCTGCGCTTCTGCTTCATCCATCTCTGGTAGATGAATGTTCAGGGTCGCTTCAATACCAAAACCATCAGGGATAGGGCCGATACCCACTTCACCTTCGATCCAGGCGTCTTTTGGCATGGTGATCTTGTCACGGCCCGCCACAAACTTCATCGCGCCCAGGAAGCAGGCAGAATAGCCCGCAGCAAACAGCTGCTCAGGGTTAGTCACTTCGCCGCCTGCACCGCCCATCTCTTTTGGCACGCCCAGTTTCACGTCCAGTACACCGTCAGAAGAGGTTGCACGACCATCACGACCACCGGTTGCTTTGGCTTTGGCGCGGTAAACCACTTGTTCTAAAGACATGACATTTCTCCGTTACGCTATTTAATCGCCCACTACTTATACAGCCGTAATCAGGCGGTGAGGTTTAACGGGTGCCGCGCACCCGTCAGCAATATTTATCGTGACTTATTCAGGTTATCTCGCAACCCATCCAGCTGTAATTTCAGCGCCAGCAAAGCGTCATCATCACAGGCTGTGGCACACTTGACCGCTTCAGGAATGGCTTCAGCCCTGGCCCGTAACGCCTGCCCGGCTTCGGTCAGCGTCACCGCAACCTGGCGTTCATCCTGACGGGTTCGCTGCCGGTTAATCAGGCCTGCACTTTCCAGTCGCTTCAGAAGTGGCGTTAATGTTGCCGAGTCTAAAAAAAGCTGCTCGCCAATCTCTGACACCGTGACATCATCTTTCTGCCACAACACCAGCATGACCAGATATTGAGGATAGGTGATGTCGAGCTGGCTCAGCAACTGACGATAGACTTTATTCATCGCCAGGTTGGCAGAATAAAGCGCAAAGCAGAGGTGCTGATCGACCAACAGTGGCATCGTTTTCACTTTTTTGTCATCTTGATCACAGTTCATGGTTAATAATATAGATAGCGCGCTAGATAATTGCAAGCAAACTTTTTGACAGGGGGAAAGGCATGCAGGATTCACTGGAAGAACAGGCGCGTCGCTTCGCCACCGAGGCACATGCCAGTGCCGGTCAGCGCCGCAAATATACCGATGAGCCTTATATTGTTCATCCGGCAGCGGTGGTGGAACTGGTGCGCAGCGTCAGCCATGACGACGCGTTGTTAGCGGCAGCCTGGCTGCACGATACCGTAGAAGATACCGCAACCACACAGAGCGATATCGAAACCCACTTTGGTACGCGCGTGGCAAGCCTGGTAGAGATGCTGACCAACAGCGCACCCGCTGGGGCAAAAAATCGCACGGCCCGTAAACTGGCGCACTTCCGCCATACAGCCAGCGCCAGTCCTGAGGCACAAACCATCAAACTGGCTGACATCATCGATAACACCCGCGCGATTGTGCGTTTTGATCCCGACTTTGCGCGGGTCTACCTGGTTGAAAAGCAGATACAGATTGAGTTGCTGAAGCAGGGAGATGCGCAGTTATGGCAGCAGGCTTCAATGATTATTGAAAGCGGACTCGCACAGTTGCGGGAGCCGCCCTATAGCGTGCCGGAGAGCTGGTTTGCCAGACAGGCGGCTAAATACAGCGAATTACGCTAATAAAAAACCCGCCAGCGGCGGGTTCTTTTCGTGATATCAGTTTATTCAAGCAACTGCCGTCCCAGATAGGGATTGGCATGTAATAACTTCATCAATTTCTGCGCCGTCGCGGAAGGACGGGTACGCCGGGCTTCCCAGCTTTTCACGGAAGAAACGCTCACGCCCATTACTTTTGCAAACTCATCAACCTGCATGCCGGTCATTTCACGCAGACGCTGCGGCTCTGGCTGGGCGGGTTGCTGACGCTGAATAAGTAACTCGGCGGCGCGATCATCACGTGTCAAAACAATCTGCTCAAGGCTGCTGAGCAATTCAAACATCGGGTCTTTTAATTCCATAGAGAACTCCTTAAAAACTCGCTATGAAGCACGTGAAAGTAGAGAGGTACGAGCCTGAAGTCAGGACTCTGAAACCGGGCCTGTTTCAGGCTGGATCCCGCAAGGGTTTATTTTTGTTATGAGAGAAACCATTACGGGACACAGCCTGCGGTGCACTGCTTTAAAGATGTCAGGTCAATGCAACAAATGCCGGGAGACTAAGTATGGATAGAGACCTGACTATTTGCCGCGCAATTTATAATTATTTTTTTAACTATGGTTTGCCGGAAAAGTTCCAGCGCCTCTAACCCGCTGAGGCAGTTGAGTTTTGTGCCTTCGGTGTGGGCAAAAAAATCAAATGGTGTTTGCTATTTATGTGGATGCCATCAAGCTTTTTGCTGGCATATTCTCATTTCTGTGAGGCAATACACCTCTTCAGGTAGTGAGTGCAAAATATACGCCAATGGTTTACTTCCTGAACACATATATTCACTGTTCTTATTAAATTAAGAATAGTCCTGGTTGGGGCCTGAGACCTGGCGCGCGGCGGCTCACAGTGCAGAGCGGGTAGATCTTTTATTCTTAACGGCGCTCTGTCGCCAGATTAATCAACAGTCATCTTAACGAAACGGCTGACGCCTCATGCCGGTGCAGTTACCCGGCAACTATCGACCTGATGCGCGGTAAAAGTGCAGCCCCGTGATAACGCACTGACGAAAGGCAAAACCCATACCTGACCTCTGTAAGGAAAAGCGATGCGTGAAACAGATTTTAACGTCGGATACCCTTCTCATCGTGTACCGATGATGGGTCGTAATGCCGTCGCAACCTCTCAACCGCTGGCGGCGCAGGCGGGTTTACGGATGCTGCAACAGGGTGGTAACGCCGTGGATGCGGCTATCGCCACCGCCATCGCCTTAACCGTGCTGGAGCCAACCGGAAACGGCATCGGTAGCGATGCGTTTGCCATTGTCTGGGATGGCAGCGAGCTGCATGGGTTAAACGCCTCAGGCCGATCGCCAGCCGCGTGGCATCCCGAACGCTTTGCCGATTTTAGTGCGATGCCTGAAACCGGCTGGGAATCCGTCACTGTGCCAGGGGCCGTCTCGGCATGGGTCACACTGGCACAGCGCTTTGGCACCTTACCGCTGACCACCCTGGCACAACCGGCAATTGACTATGCGCGCGACGGTTTTCCGGTTTCACCGCTGATTGGTCAGCTGTGGCAGCGCGGCTATGACAAGCTGCGGGATCAACCTGGCTTTAGCGACTGCTTTGCGCCGCAGGGTCGTCCGCCTCGTGCTGGCGAGCTGTTCCGCAATCCGGCTCAGGCCCGCACCTTGCAGGAAATCGCTGAGACTCAGGGCGAAAGCTTTTACCGCGGCGCACTGGCGCAAAAGATGACAGCCTTCGCCCGTGAGCATGGCGCGGCCCTGACGCTGGAGGATTTGAAAAACCATCGTGCCGACTGGGTTACCCTGCTGTCGCGTCCGTTTGCCGGAGGATCGGTGCAGGAGCTGCCGCCGAATGGTCAGGGCATTGCGACCTTAATTGCACTTGGCATTCTGGAAGAGTGGGAAATCAACCGCTATGCACCGGATTCGCCGCAGTGGCTGCATCTCTCCATCGAGGCGATGAAACTGGCGCTGGTTGATCTGGACCGTTATGTCACCGATGAAGATCACCTCGAATTTCCGGCGGAACACCTGCTCAGCAACGACTATATTCGCCAGCGGGCAGCGTTAATTGATCCTGCCAAGGCGGGAGATTTCCGCTTTGGATCGCCGCAGCAGAGCGGCACAGTGTATGTCGCCGCCGGTGATGCCAGCGGCATGATGGTCTCATTCATTCAGTCTAACTACATGGGATTTGGCTCCGGCGTGGTGGTACCCGATACCGGCATCAGCCTGCAGAACCGGGGCGCGGGCTTTTCACTCGATCCAGACCATCCCAACGTCGTGGCGGGCGGTAAGCGGCCGTTTCATACCATTATCCCGGCCTTTGCGCGGGATCAGCAGGGCCAGCCGCTGATGGCATTTGGCGTGATGGGCGGCCCGATGCAGGCGCAGGGACACCTCCAGCTGGCGCTGCGCATTATGCTGCACCAGCAGAATCCGCAGGCCGCGATTGATGCGCCGCGCTGGCGCGTGGTGCAGGGACGCGAGGTGGTGTTTGAATCCACACTTGATCGCAATACCCTGAGCACACTGCGCCGTATGGGCCACAACGTGGTACTGGAAGATCCCCTGAGTAATTACAATTTTGGTGGCGCGCAGGCGATAGTGCGCGATCCGCAGGGCTTCTACATTGCGGCCAGTGAGAGTCGCAAAGATGGTCAGGCGGTGGTGTTTTAAGGTCGCGGCAGTGAGCGTCAGGCTGCTCAACCCCTACTTCATCTCTGCGCGCTGAAGCCTGCAATGGCAGGGAACGCAACACGCCCTGAGGCGCAGGCGGCCCCATTCTATAACCGGCGTTTCAGAAAGCATCTGTTTCACAGGTGGTTTCACGTTGTGCCGTGGCTCGGGTTTGTTCTATTCTTTAGGCCATTCCTACCTGGACATCTGACAGTATCACCGACAGGAGTTGACCCTATGGCTTCAGGACTTACACGCCTTATGGCACGTGGCGGCATTATGCTCGCTGGCGCGCTGATCGTGCTGCAACTCACCGCATGCGGTGATAAAGAAGGCGAGCAGCGCAAAGCATTTATCGATTTTCTCCAGAACACTGTGATGCGCAGCGGCGAGCATCTGCCCAGCCTCAGCGAAAACCAGAAGCAGAGCTTTGGCAACTTCGCCAGCGATTACGCCATTATGTATGGCTTCTCGCAGCAGGCGAACAAAGCGGTTGAACAGGGTATGCGTCCGGTGGTGGATGAGCTTTCTGCTATTCGCGTTCCGCAGGATTATCTCAGCCGTCGTGATTCCCTGCGTCAGGCGACCAGCGCACTGGTGATCGTCACCCAGCAGATTGAAAGCGCCAAAATGCAGGCGGACAGCAGCAAGGCGACCCTGAAACAGCCGGATGACCTGAAAAAAGTCTACGACACCGCCTATAACAAAGTGGTGACGGTGCCCGCCAATCAGCTGATTCCTCTGCTGCCAAAACTCCAGGCGCTGAGCCAGGGTGCAGTGCAGACCGGCGATTTCCTGCAAACGCAGGGAACCCGTGTCAGCTTCAATGATGGCGGCGTACAGTTCCCGACTCAGGATCAGGCTTCGCAATATAACGCGCTGATGAGCACTTTATCCGCCAATTCGCAGGCGCTTCCTCAGGCACAGGCTGCCGTCCAGGGTGGTCTGCAGTAAACCCGCTTTACGGGCAGGCGCTAATCGTCTGCCCGTCCCACTCTCTTTTCTCCTCCCACCCAATCACCCGCTGAATGAAGTGTGATCTGGCGCATTTTCGACCAAAAATAGTTTGTGATCTAAGTCACAGATATATAACAAATCAACGTCAAACAAGTGTGATTCACCTCACAGATAACCGGCCGCCCCGTCTAAAAATCAGCCAAATGAGCCTGAGCTACGCTTTAAAATGTGATCAAAATCACGCTAATCACCCCTGCCACCACCCTTAATCAGTGATGTAGATCACACTTACCCCGCACGCTACGCAGCGTCAAATTCGCGTGATAGAGTCCGCGTGCATACAGTAATACCACCGGCTTTGGGTCGGGGTGGCTAAACAAAAACAAGCGCGCTCTCCTATTGCAGCGCGTCTCAATAAGGGGTGGGTTTATGTCCTCATCAGTGAAGGTCAAAGTACAAAGCTTTGGTCGCTTTCTGAGTAATATGGTGATGCCAAACATCGGGGCGTTTATCGCCTGGGGTATCATCACCGCACTGTTTATTCCAACTGGCTGGATCCCTAACGAAACGCTGGCCAAACTGGTTGGCCCGATGATCACCTACCTGCTGCCACTGCTGATCGGTTTCACCGGTGGGCGTCTGGTGGGCGGCGATCGCGGCGGCGTGGTCGGTGCCATTACCACCATGGGTGTGATTGTCGGTGCGGATATGCCGATGTTCCTCGGTGCGATGATTGCCGGTCCGCTGGGCGGCTGGGCAATCAAGTCGTTTGACCGGGCGATTGACGGCAAAATCAAAAGCGGCTTCGAGATGCTGGTCAACAACTTCTCGGCCGGTATTATCGGGATGATACTGGCACTGCTGGCGTTCCTGGCGATCGGTCCGCTGGTAGAAGGTCTGTCACACATTCTCGCCGCGGGCGTGAATCTGATGGTGCAGAACAACCTGCTGCCACTGACCTCGATCTTCGTCGAACCCGCGAAAATCCTGTTCCTGAACAACGCCATTAACCACGGTATCTTCTCGCCGCTCGGTATCCAGCAGGCTAGTGAAGCCGGCAAATCCATTTTCTTCCTGATCGAAGCCAACCCGGGTCCGGGTATGGGCGTGCTGATGGCCTATATGTTCTTTGGTCGTGGCAGTGCTAAACAGTCTGCGGGCGGTGCGGCAATCATCCACTTCCTTGGCGGCATCCATGAGATCTACTTCCCGTATGTGCTGATGGCTCCTCGCCTGCTGCTGGCGGTTATCCTTGGCGGTATGACCGGCGTCTTCACGCTGACGGTGCTGAACGGTGGCCTGGTCTCTCCTGCCTCACCGGGTTCAATCCTGGCGGTGCTGGCAATGACGCCAAAAGGTGCCTACTTCGCGAACATCGCCGCTATCGCTGCGGCCTTCGCCGTCTCCTTCGTGGTGTCCGCTATCCTGCTGAAAACCAGCAAAGTCAAAGAAGATGACGATATCGAAGCCGCGACCCAGCGCATGCATGAGATGAAAGCGCAGTCTAAAGGCCAGAGCGGCGCGGGTGCGCCAGTCGCCAGCGATGCCATGAGCGTTGAACTGCATCACGTGCGTAAAATCATCGTCGCCTGTGATGCCGGTATGGGTTCCAGCGCGATGGGTGCAGGCGTACTGCGTAAGAAAGTGCAGGACGCCGGGCTGAGCAATGTGTCGGTGACCAATACCGCGATCAACGCCCTGCCGGGTGATGTCGATCTGGTGATTACCCACCGTGACCTGACTGAACGCGCCATCCGCCAGGCTCCGCATGCGCAGCATATCTCGCTTAACAACTTCCTCGACAGCGCGCTCTACAGCACTCTGACCGAGCGTCTGGTGGCGGCTAACCGCAGCGACGTGCATCGTCAAACGGTGAATACCGCGCTCTCTGACAGCTACGATGAAGGCAACGCACACCTGTTTAAACTGGGTGCGGATAACGTCTTCCTCGGCCTGACCGCCAGTAACAAAGAGCAGGCGATCCGCTTTGCGGGTGAACAGCTGGTGAAAGGCGGTTACGTTGAGCCTGAATACGTTGAGGCGATGCTGGCGCGTGAAAAACTGACGCCGACCTATCTCGGTGAGTCGATTGCCGTGCCGCACGGTACCGTCGAAGCAAAAGATCGCGTGCTGAAAACCGGCGTGGTGTTCTGTCAGTATCCGGCAGGCGTCCTGTTCGGTGAAGAGCCGGAGGATGTGGCGCGCCTGGTGATTGGTATTGCTGCCCGTAACAACGAGCACATCCAGGTGATCACCAGCCTGACCAATGCGCTGGATGATGACAGCGTGATTGAGAAGCTGGCGAACACCACCAGCGTGCAGGAAGTGCTGGATCTGCTGTCAGGTAAGCCTGCAATCGCGTAATTTATAGCAATTATTTTCCCTGGGGCGGTCATGCCCGTCCCGATTTCCTGGGGCGGGTTTGCCCGCCCCATTGTCATTTGATATGGGTCAAAAATTATGAAAGCGTTACATTTCGGAGCAGGAAACATTGGTCGCGGCTTTATCGGCAAGTTACTGGCTGATGCAGGTATCGAACTGGTTTTTGCTGATGTGAATCAGACGGTGCTGGATGCACTGAACGCGCGTCATGAGTATCCCGTTCATGTGGTTGGCGAGCAGGCCAAAACAGAAACCGTTAAAGGCGTCAGCGCGGTAAACAGCACCAGCGATGAGATCATCACCCTGGTTTCTGAAGTCGATCTCGTTACCACCGCCGTGGGCCCGCAGATTCTGGAGCGTATTGCCGGCAGTGTGGCTAAAGGGCTGGCAAAACGCAGCGACAACGGCAATACCCGCCCGCTAAATATTATCGCCTGTGAGAATATGGTGCGCGGCACCAGCCAGCTGAAACAGCATGTGCTGAAGGCGCTGCCGGAGCAGTATCACGCCTGGCTGGAGCAGCATGTCGGCTTTGTGGATTCCGCTGTCGATCGCATCGTGCCACCGTCTGAAGCGGGCAGCACCGATCCGCTGGAAGTGACCGTTGAAACCTTCAGCGAATGGATCGTCGATAAAACTCAGTTTAAAGGCGACCTGCCTGCGATTCCGGGTATGGAACTGACCGATAACCTGATGGCATTTGTTGAGCGTAAACTCTTTACCCTGAACACCGGTCACGCGATTACCGCCTATCTTGGCCAGCTGGCCGGTCACCAGACCATTCGTGACGCCATCCTCGATGAAAAAATCCGGGCCGTGGTGAAAGGGGCGATGGAAGAGAGCGGCGCGGTGCTGATTAAGCGCTACGGTTTTGAGGCGGATAAACATGCGGCCTACATCCAGAAAATACTGGGCCGTTTTGAAAACCCTTATCTGAAAGATGATGTTGAGCGTGTGGGTCGTCAGCCGCTGCGTAAACTCAGCGCGGGCGATCGCCTGATCAAGCCGACGCTGGGCACGCTGGAGTATGGTTTACCGCACGCCAGCCTGGTGCAGGGCATTGCCGCCGCGATGCACTATCGCAGCGACCAGGACCCACAGGCGCAGGAGCTGGCCACGCTGCTGGCAGAAAAAGGCCCACAGGCGACGCTGGCTGAGGTTTCAGGTCTGGATGCTGACAGCGAAGTGGTGGCTTCGGTGGTGAGCGCCTGGCACGCTATGGCATAATGCGCGCGTGTTAGTGACGCAAGCCGGGCGCAGTTCGCCTGCGCCCAACGGCGGTATTGAACCCATGCAGGCAATAATGGAAGAGAAGCAGGCTTTTGAAAACCGGGTGCTTGAGCGCCTGAACGCCGGTCGTTCGGTGAGAAGCTTTCTGATCGCCGCCGTTGAGCTATTGGCTGAAGCCGTCAATCTGCTGGTGCTGCAGGTCTTCCGTAAAGATGACTACGCGGTGAAATATGCCGTAGAACCGCTGCTGCTGGGCGATGGTCCTTTGGGTGAACTCTCGGTTCGCCTGAAGCTGATTTACGGTCTTGGCGTTATCAGCCGGCACGAATATGAAGATGGTGAACTGCTGCTGGCGCTGCGCGAAGAGCTGAATCACGACAGCGGTGATTATCGTTTTACCGACGATGAGATCCTTGGCCCGTTTGGTGAACTGCACTGCGTCACCGCCTGGCCGCCCGCGCCGGTGTTTCACACCGAAGATGCAGAGCTGCGCAGCATGCAGCAGCAGCGCTATCTGCAGATGGTGCGATCCACCATGGTCCTGTCGCTAACCGAGCTGATCGCCCGCATCAGTATGAAGCAGGCGTTTAAAAAGTCCGGCAGCTAATCCTGTCAGGCGCCATCACGGCGCCTTTTTCGTCTTAACCTGAGCGGGAATATGCGCCAGATTTGGTGTATCCTTTGCCTGTTTTCCTCAACGAGTTGTTGTCATGAAAGAGCAAGAAAAGAACGAAATCAAACTTCTCAGCGATAAGCTGGACGCATTGAACCGCAAAGAGCCGCAGTTACTGGAATCGGGTGATGTCGAGAAACTGGGCGCGTTGCTGAAAGAGAAAGAAGCGCTGGTCATTGAGATTGAGCGTCTGCGCGGTCAGCGGGTAGAAAAACTCAGTGCCGAGGCGCAGAAGCTGCAAAAAATGGGCTTCAGCCGCGAAATTACCAAGAAAGAGCAGGCAAATCTGGGCGCGCTGAAGAAAAGCGTGCGCGGCCTGGTCGTGGTGCATCCAATGACCGCGCTGGGACGTGAGATGGGGCTGACAGCAATGACCGGCTTCGCCAAAACCGCATTCTGACGGGTCGATCAGGCAGCAGCCTGATCGACATCGGCTTTGCGTTCGCCGGCGGCGGCATAGACCTGCTCCGCCAGCGCATCCAGCAGTTCATAGCGGCGACGATATTCAGCCCGCTTCTTACTGGCAATCTCCTCCAGCGTTTTGCGCGGCAGGCTCAGCGGCAGGATAAACATCCCATCCCTGCGCGCCTCGCCACTCAGCGACAGCCAGAATTCACTGTAGCTGGCAAAGAACTTATCCCCTTTGCTGTGGCGATAGCGCAGGCTGCGGAAGACATGAGTCTCATCGCCTACCGCCAGAATATTCTCCACGCCACACTGCTTTGCCACAATAAATACCGCTTCCATTAACAGGCGTTTCGGAAAGAGACCCTGCGCTGCTTTGGTCGCCTCGCGGATCACCTCATTATTGATATGTTTCCGCGGACCCTGTAATCCGCCAATTAATAATGTGCGCTGGTTATTTTCATTGAGAATTGAAAATGAAAGTGAAGCAATAATTTCGTCGTTATAACGTAATACCAGCGTCACTTCCCCTTCCCGATCGAAATAACCGGAACTGCAGGAAAGTAAAAAGGATTCGCCATTTTTACCGGTCAGCGTAGCCAGCGGATTATCCGTGGCGCTTTGCAGCAGCTGACGCAGCGCAGGGTTTTCCAGATTATTCATCAGACTGTAATGATCAAGTATCGCCTGCGCGCGCGCAGCAATGCTCAACCCTGAGCGCAGATAGGGCCGGTGCAGCTTGGCTGGCAGCAATCCCTGAGTACTCATCAACAGAGGGAGTTGCGGTAAATGCGACAGCTCATCCAGATAACGCAGCGTAGTCAGCGGCGATATTAAGGTTCTTAACACAAATTTCAGCCGGAAACGTTTACTTATCCAGAGTTTATTCGGAACGTATTTTCCGCTAATTAACTGAAAAAAAAGCGATGCAGAAGAATCGGTCGTAGTTTCGTGAGTAGTTATAATTGACATAGTCATCGACACACAGTGAGCAGGAATGTCACTGAGCATAAGACAACGAGTATCAACGGCGTGTTAATGTGGCAGAAGGTTAAAAGCGCGGCGGTTAAAAAGCGAGATCCGTTTATTTTTGGTTTAATCTGGGACGACAGAATTTAAAGATAAAAAAAACCGGCGAAATAAATTCCACCGGTTTATCGTTATCACGTTAACACTGAGTTAACTTACTGGGCAGCTGCGAAGCGGGCTGCTGCTTCGTCCCAGTTGACCACGTTCCAGAATGCTTTGATGTAGTCAGGACGTTTGTTCTGATACTTCAGGTAGTAGGCGTGTTCCCACACGTCCAGACCGATGATTGGGAAGCCAGAAACGCCAGCAACCGCTTCACCCATCAGCGGGTTGTCCTGGTTTGCGGTAGATACCACAGCCAGTTTGTCGCCTTTTTTAACCAGCCACGCCCAGCCTGAGCCGAAACGGGTCGCAGCCGCTTTCTCGAACTCTTCCTGGAATTTTTCCACGCTACCGAAATCTTTCTCGATAGCCGCTTTCAGGTCGCCCTGCAGCGTGGTGCCGGTTTTCAGGCCTTTCCAGAACAGGCTGTGGTTAGCGTGGCCGCCTGCGTTATTACGCAGTGGGCCTTTTTTGTCTGCTGGCAGCTGATCCAGTTTGGTGATCAGCTCTTCTACCGGCAGATTGGCAAATTCAGTGCCTTCCAGCGCCGCGTTAGCGTTGTTCACGTAGGTCTGGTGATGTTTGGTGTGATGGATTTCCATCGTCTGCTTGTCGAAATGCGGTTCCAGTGCGTCGTATGCGTAAGGCAGGGATGGCAGTGAATAACTCATGTTCTTCCTCTCCATTTAGTTTGAGCAGCACGACGAATTCGGGACGTGCCGCGTAAGCAGTCGAATCATTATAGTTAAATTCATGTAGCGTAAAAGGGTAATCAATGCCCTATTAACCATAAGGATTTGAGAAATCTGGCAAAAGCAACCCGTTGTTTTTACAGCATGCTGCTACTGACTCCGCCTTTTCAGCCTTATCAGACAGGGAGAGCGAAGCACTCTGCCAGCACCACCAGCAGGCACTCATCCCGCCCGAACGCCGCATCTGCCCTGCCCTGCGCGTTACCTGCCCAGTTCGCGCAGCCCGCTGTCGAGCGCGCCGACCAGCCAGTCGATATCCCCTTCCTGGAACGCCAGTGGCGGACGCAGTTTCAGCACATTCCCATACGGGCCGGCGACCGAGGTCAGCACGCGATGTTCACGCAGCTTCTCGATTAAATCCAGCGCCAGCGTTTTGTCCGGCGTTTTGCTGTGACGATCGGTGACCAGCTCAAAACCGATAAACAGTCCGGCACCGCGCACATCCCCCACGCACTCATAGCGATCCATCAGGGTTCGCAGCTCCGCCAGCAGCTTCGCGCCGACCACGCGGCTGTGTTCCTGTAACCCCTCTTCGGTGATCACTTTCAGTACCGCCTGCGCCGCCGCCATCGCGACCGGATTACCACCAAAGGTATTGAAGTAGGGGATTGAGTCGCTGAAGGCGGCCAGCACTTCACTTTTTGCCAGCAGGCCGGAAACCGGAATGCCATTGCCCATTGGCTTACCGGTGGTAATGATATCAGGCACCACATCGTGGCGGCCAAAGCCCCAGAACGCGTCGCCGGTACGGCCAAAACCAGGCTGCACTTCATCGGCAATAAAGATGCCGCCGTTGGCATGCACCACCTCGACCGCTTTTTTCAGGAAGCCGCGCGGATCGGGCAACACGCCGTCCGAGGAGAAGATTGAGTCCGCCAGGAAGCCGGCAAATTTAATGCCGTGCGCCGCCATATCATCAATCTGCTGCTGAATCTGGTCAGCGAACCAGTCGCCCAGGTCAGGCGCGTCCACACGATACGCATCCGGTGGCATCACCAGCCGCGTGGTGGGCGCCAGCGGCTGTCCACTGCCCAGCGCCGGAGAAGCGCCGGATGTCAGCTCACTGGTGCCGTGATAGGCCTCTTTACTGACAATAATCCCGCTGCCGCCGCTAAAGGCGCGCGCCACGCGAATCGCCAGGTCGTTAGCTTCCGATCCGGTGCACATATACATCGCGCGATCGATCGCCGGGGGTGTGGTCGCCAGCAGCGCTTCGCTGTAGTCCAGAATATTTTCATGCAGGTAACGGGTGTGGGTATTCAGCATTTTCATCTGCTGCGTCACCGCCTCAGTCACGGCCGGATGACAGTGCCCGATGCTCGCCACGTTGTTGTAGACGTCGAGATATTTATCGCCCGCCGCATCCCACAGATATTGCCCTTCACCCCGCACCAGATGCACCGGTTTGCGATAGAACAGGCGATAAGATTCGCCAAGCACTTTGCTGCGTTTATCGGTCAGTTTGCGCGTATCGCTGTCGAGCGCATCGGCATGTTCGGCACGGAAACTGTTGGTATCCATAATGGTGGAACGCGTGGCCATAATGACTCCCGTTACAAGGATGAAGGAGGAAGAGCTGACGCCTTTATCATGCCTGCCTGAATCTAAAATGCAACCAAATACACAAATGCAATAAAATACACATGACGCAGGCAGATCGCCACGCTAAGCTTGCTCCCTGATTCAGACGGAATCTTTCGCTTCACTGGCGTATCATCCGTGATCTTCGCGCTTTAAAAGGAAACCTCTATGCTGCAGGAAACGCGCCTTCATCGCATCCGTGCCTTACTGACCCGGCTTAACCAGGTGAGTACCGAGCGCATTATCAGGGAGCTGGGGGTCTCACGCGAAACCGCGCGCCGCGATATCATTGAGCTGGAAGCGCTGGGTCTGGCACGCCGCGTTCACGGCGGGCTGGTGGCGATTGAAACGCGGGCTGAACCGCCGCTGACGGAACGCCGCAGTACCCAGACCCGGGAGAAGCGCGCCATCGCCCGCGCCGCTGCGCAGTTGCTGCAGCCCGGACAGACGCTGTTTCTGGATGCGGGCAGCACCACCACGCTGCTGGCAGAGGAGTTGCACGCCCTTTCCGGCCTGACGATTGTGACCAACAGCCTGCAGGCCGCGCTGGCGCTGAGCGCCGGAGAAGAAGATCAGCCGCTGAATAATCAGATTATTTTGCTGGGCGGGACGATGTCGGCGGGCGCACAACAGACGCGCGGCGAAATTACCGTGGGTGAGATTATCCGCTATCGCGCCGATGTGGCGCTGCTGTCGCCGGTTGGCATTGAGGCGGGTTGTGGTGCCAGCAGTTTTCATCCGCACGAAGCGGCCATCGCCAGGGCGATGGTGCAGCAATCCACTTCCTGCTATCTGCTGGCCGATCACACCAAACTGGGGGTAGTCAGCCGCACGGTTTACGCGCCGTCACCGGCGATCAACCTGCTGATTACGGATAGTGGCGGCGACAACAGTGCCGCCCTTGAGGCGTTGCAGCAGACGCTGCCAGAGGTGATGGTGGTTTAACGCAGCCGCTGAGGATGGCTGTAAACCGTAGCGCGTCCAGGTTTACTGAACCCGACCAGCGTCAGATTGCAGCGCTCAGCCACCTCAACCGCCAGGCGGGTCGCTGCCGAGACTGCGAACAGGATCTCAACCCCGCACATGGCGGACTTCTGCACCATTTCATAGCTGGCGCGGCTGGAGACCAGCACCGCGCCTGGCCCCCACTCAGCCTGGCTGCGATAGCCCAGCAGCTTATCCAGTGCCACATGGCGACCCACATCTTCACAGCCACCGGCCAGCTGACCATCAGGCTGGATCCACGCGGCAGCATGGGTGCAGCCGGTTTTCTGTCCGACCGGCTGATACGCTTTCAGCTGGCCCAGCGCCCGATCCAGCTGATCCAGCGCAAAGGTCTGGGTAAACGGCAGCGGAGAGAGCGGCTTGCCAATCTGGTCCAGCTGTTCAACGCCACACACGCCGCAGCCGGTACGGCCTGCCAGCGCACGACGCTGCTCTTTCAGCGCCATAAAACGGCGGCTGGAAAGCTCAATCTGAACCTCAATGCCGTGACAGCCCGGCACGATGTCCATGCCGAAAATGTCGCCTGGCGCGTCGATAATGCCCTCTGACAGCGAAAAACCCAGCGCAAACGCCTCCAGATCTTTGGGCGTGGTCATCATCACCACGTGAGAGATGCCGTTGTAAACCAGCGCCACCGGCACCTCGTCCGCCAGCCAGTCAGACTCTGCTGCGGTCAAATCGGCACGCTGCCATACCTGCGTTCTGCTGACGCCGGCCTCAATTGTTAAATCTTCGCCTGAGTCAGGCTGGATAGCTTTCAAAAAGTACGACCTGTTGTTAATAAATAATGAAATGCGACAGTCAGTGCGGCTGCATAACAGCGATCAGACGCAGACTAATTTTGCCTTCTGGCCCGATGTGGCGCAAATAAACAGCGGGGCAATTCATGCGGTTTTCTCACCGGGAAAGGCGCAGCCACGCCTGCTGGCGGGCAGAATGAGAATGGGTATCTTTCAGGCTTTAACATCGGTAAGCATAAAACAACAGTAATTATCTGCCGCTACGGGAAATCTGCTTGCGCCGGGGATCCGTTGCCGAGGATTTTTAACAAAATTTAGAAAAAGAATTACTAATGACTAACCTGTTGACCCTGGTCAACTTACAGGCAGATAGGGCTGCTATTTTGCAAGGCTTCGCAATGGAGCCAATAAAGAAGAACGATAAAATGCAAATTAACAGACGGAGTTTTTTCAAAATCTGTGCTGGCGGGTTGGCGGGCACCAGCGCGGCGTTACTCGGTTTTGCCCCCACCACAGCCTTAGCCAGCGTCAGAGAGTTCAAACTCATTCGCGCCAGAGAGACACGTAATAACTGCACCTACTGTTCAGTCGGCTGCGGCATGCTGATTTACAGCCTGGGTGATGGCGCTAAAAATGCCCGCGCCTCGATTTACCATATTGAAGGCGATCCTGACCATCCGGTCAGTCGCGGATCGCTCTGCCCCAAAGGCGCGGGCGTGCTCGACTTTATTCACAGTGAACAGCGCCTGAAATACCCGGAATACCGCGCGCCAGGCTCGGATAAATGGCAGCGCATCAGCTGGGATGAGGCATTTGACCGCATAGCCCGCCTGATGAAGCAGGATCGCGATGCCAATTTCCAGGCCACCAACGCCGCTGGCGTGACGGTAAACCGCTGGCCGACCACCGCCATGCTCTGCTCTTCCGCCGCCAGTAATGAAACCGGCCTGCTCGATCAGAAATTTGCCCGCTCGCTGGGTATTCTGGCGCTGGAAAACCAGGCGCGCCTGTGTCACGGCCCGACCGTGGCCGCGCTGGCCCCCAGCTTTGGTCGCGGTGCGATGACCAATAACTGGAACGACATCAAAAATGCCAATGTGGTGATGATCATGGGCGGCAACCCCGCCGAGGCGCATCCGGTTGGCTTTAAATGGGTGATTGAAGCCAAAACTCATAACAATGCGCAGGTCATCGTGGTCGATCCACGCTTTAACCGCTCTGCGGCGGTCGCCGATCTCTACGCGCCACTGCGTGCCGGCAGCGACGTGGTTTTCCTGATGGGGGTGATCAACTATCTGCTGCAACACAATCAGATTCAGCAGGAGTATGTTCGCGCCTTCACCAATGCCGCACTGATTGTCAGCGAAGGTTTCAGCTTCAGCGACGGTTTGTTCAGCGGTTACGATGCTGAAACCCGTCAGTACGATCGGCAGAGCTGGCACTATGAGCTGGATGAAAACGGCCATGCAAGACGCGATGAGAGCTTCACTCACCCGCGTTGCGTGCTGAACCTGCTGAAAACCCATGCCAGCCGTTACACCCCGGAAATGGTGACGCGCCTGTGCGGGACCTCGCAGGAATCCTTTATTGCGGTGTGCAGGCAGCTGGCCTCCACTTGTGTGCCGAATCGCACCGCGACTATTCTCTATGCGCTGGGCTGGACTCACCACACCAACGGTTCGCAGATTATCCGCACGGCGGCGATGATTCAGCTGCTGCTGGGTAATATCGGGATGCCAGGCGGCGGTATTAACGCGCTGCGCGGCCACTCCAACGTGCAGGGTTATACCGATCTCGGCCTGCTGGCGCAGAGTCTGCCGGGCTATCTGCCACTGCCTTCCGAAAAGATGACCACGCTGGCAACCTACCTGCAGCAGGCCACGCCGGTTGCGACACTGCCGGATCAGGTCAACTACTGGCAGAACACCGACAAATTTTTCGTCAGCCTGATGAAGAGTTTCTACGGCGATAAGGCCACAGCGGAAAACCAGTGGGGCTACGACTGGCTGCCGAAGTGGGATAAGAGCTACGACTGCATGGCGCAGGCGGAGATGATGGAACAGGGCGCGCTCAATGGTTGCCTGATTCAGGGCTTCAACCTGCTGGCCGCCTTCCCGGACAAAAATAAAGCGGTCCGGGCACTGTCCCGCCTCAAATATATGGTGGTGATCGATCCGCTTCGCACCGAAACCGCCAGCTTCTGGCAGCATCACGACGAGTTCAACGATGTCGATCCCTCGAAAATCCAGACCGAAGTGTTCCGTCTGCCCTCTTCCTGCTTCGCTGAAGAGTCGGGATCGGTGGCGAACTCGTCGCGCTGGCTGCAGTGGCACTGGGCGGCCGCGGAGCCGCCCGCTGAAGCGCTGCACGACGGTAAAATCCTCGGCAATCTGTTCATGCGTCTGCGCGCGCTCTATCGCCTGGAAGGCGGAGCAAACCCTGAACCGCTGATGGCAATGCGCTGGGACTACCGCGATCCGTCTAATCCTGAGCCGGAAGAGGTGGCGCAGGAGAACAACGGTCAGGCGCTGGCCGACATTTACGACGCCAGCGGCAAGCTGTTGCTGAAAAAAGGCCAGCAGCTCAACGGCTTCTCAGAGCTGCGTAACGACGGCACCACCGCCAGCGCCTGCTGGATCTACAGCGGCAGCTGGACGCCGGAAGGCAACCAGATGGCACGACGCGACAACGCCGACCCATCGGGGCTGGGCGCGGTCTCCGGCTGGGCCTGGGCGTGGCCGGCTAACCGCCGCATTCTCTACAACCGCGCCTCCGCGGATGCGCAGGGTAAAGCCTGGGATCCGAATCGCCGCCTGATTGAGTGGGATGGCACTCGCTGGCACGGCATTGACGTGCCGGATTATCCGGTAACGCTGTCGCCGCAGCAGCAGGCCGGTCCGTTTATCATGCAGCCCGATGGTCTTGGCCACCTGTTTGCGCTCGATAAGATGGCCGACGGCCCCTTCCCGGAACATTACGAACCGATGGAAAGCCCGCTCGCCGACAATCCTATGAATCCGCAGCAGCGTCATAGTCCGGTCGTTCGACTGTTCAGCAGCGACGCCGCGCAACTGGGCGAGGCCGCTGACTATCCCTGCGTCGCCACCACCTATTCCATCACCGAACTGTTCCGCCACTGGACCAAACATGCCCTGCTGAACGCGATTGCGCAGCCGGAGCAGTTTGTTGAAATCGGCACCGAACTGGCAGAGGAGAAAGGCATCAAGGCCGGAGACAGCGTCAAGGTCTCGTCGCGCCGTGGCTATATCAAAGCCAAAGCGGTGGTAACACGTCGTCTGCAGCGTCTGATGATTGACGGCAAGCCGGTTGATACCGTGGGTATTCCCTGTCACTGGGGCTTTGAAGGCACCACGCGTAAAGGCTTCCTCGCCAATACGCTGACGCCGTCGGTTGGCGATGCCAACTCGCAGACCCCGGAGTACAAGGGATTTTTAGTGAAAGTGGAAAAAGCGTAACGGTAGATGACAATGGCTTATCAATCACAAGATATTATCCGTCGCTCAGCGACCAACGGCTTTACCCCACCGCCACAGGCGCGCGATCACCAGCGTGAAGTTGCGAAGCTCATTGACGTCACCACCTGTATTGGCTGCAAAGGCTGTCAGGTCGCCTGCTCCGAATGGAACGACATCCGCGATGAAGTCGGTCATAACATCGGGGTCTATGACAACCCTACCGATTTGACCGCCAAATCCTGGACGGTGATGCGCTTCTCGGAAGTTGAAGAGAATGGCAAGCTGGCCTGGCTGATTCGCAAAGATGGCTGCATGCACTGCGCCGATCCCGGCTGCCTGAAAGCCTGTCCGTCGGCAGGTGCCATTATTCAGTACGCCAACGGCATCGTCGATTTCCAGTCTGAGCAGTGTATCGGCTGCGGCTACTGCATTGCGGGTTGCCCGTTCAACGTGCCGCGGCTCAACAAAGAGGATAACCGCGCCTACAAATGCACCCTGTGCGTGGATCGCGTCAGCGTCGGCCAGGAGCCTGCCTGTGTGAAGACCTGTCCGACCGGCGCCATTCATTTCGGCAGCAAAAGCGACATGCTGACGCTGGCGGAGGAACGCGTGGCGGAGCTGAAGTCGCGCGGGTTTGCGCAGGCTGGCCTCTACAACCCGGAAGGCGTGGGCGGCACCCACGTGATGTATGTGCTGCATCATGCCGATAAGCCTCAGCTCTATCACGGGCTGCCTGCTAACCCGGGCATCAGCCCGACGGTGACCTTCTGGAAGGGGATCTGGAAACCGCTGGCGGCGGTGGGTTTTGCCGCTACGTTCGCCGCCTCTATTTTTCACTATGTTGGCGTTGGCCCGAATCGCGTCACTGAAGAGCACGACGACAACGACGATCACCCTGAGGAGCGCAAATAATGAAAAAGCCCGATCATCTGGTGCGTTACCGCGCACCCGAACGCATCAATCACTGGATTGTCGCGATTTGCTTTGTCATGGCCGCGTTAAGCGGATTAGGGTTTTTCTTTCCGTCGTTCAACTGGCTGATGCAGATATTTGGCACACCACAGCTGGCGCGTATTCTGCATCCTTTTGTCGGCGTGGTGATGTTCGTTGCTTTTATGCTGATGTTTTTGCGTTACTGGAAACACAACCTGATTAATCGCGATGACCTTTACTGGGCCAGAAACATTCACCGGATTGCGCTGAATGAAGAGGTGGGTGATACCGGTAAATATAACTTTGGTCAGAAGTGTGTGTTCTGGGCTGCTATTATCAGCTTAGTGTTGCTGCTTGCCAGTGGCATCGTGATCTGGCGACCTTACTTTGCCGATGCCTTCGCCATTCCGCTGATTCGTCTGGCGTTGGTGGTACATTCGGTGTCAGCGGTGGCGCTAATCATCGTCATTATGGTGCACATTTATGCTGCGTTGTGGGTCAAAGGCACACTGACCGCGATGGTGGAAGGCTGGGTCAGCGCCGAATGGGCCAGGCAGCACCATCCTCGCTGGTATCGCGAGCAGCGTAATCCGCCAATAAAACAGGAAAAACGCCCCTGATGAGTATTCGCATAATCCCGCAAGATCAGCTGGAGAAAGGCGAAAAGACAACGGCGGAGATGATTCCGCCGTTACTTTTTCCACGGCTGAAAAATTTATACAGCCGTCGTGCTGCGCGACTGCGTGACCTGGCGGCGAAAAACCCACTCGGCGACTACCTGCGCTTTGCGGCGGTGATCGCTGAAGCGCAGGAGATTGTGCTGTATGACCATCCGCTGCACATCGACCTGCATGCCCGCCTGACGCAGAGCGCCAGCGAGGGCAAGCCGCCGCTGAATATTCATACCCTGCCGCGCGATCCCCACTGGCAGCGACTGCTGCATTCACTGATTGCCGAGCTGAAGCCAGAGATGAGCGGTCAGGCACTGGCGGTGCTGGAGAATCTGGAGAAGGCGTCCGCCACCGAGCTGGAAACGCTGGCCAGCGCGCTGTTTACCGGTGAGTATGCGCTGGTCAGCAGCGACAAAGCGCCCTTTATCTGGGCGGCGCTTTCGCTCTACTGGGCGCAGATGGCGGCCCTGATCCCAGGCAAAGCACGCGCTGAGATGGGCGATCAGCGTCAGTTTTGTCCGGTCTGCGCCAGTATGCCGGTCGCCAGCGTGGTGCATATGGGCAGTCATGAAGGCGCGCGCTATCTGCACTGTAATCTATGCGAAAGTGAATGGCATGTGGTGCGCAGCAAATGTACCCAGTGCGAACAGTCCCGTGATCTGCACTACTGGTCGATCGACAGCGAACGGGCGGCGGTGAAAGCAGAGAGCTGTGGCGACTGCGGCACTTACCTGAAGATGCTCTATCAGGAGAAAGATCCGGCCATTGAACCGGTGGCAGATGACCTGGCATCGCTGATACTGGATGCCAGAATGGAGCAGGAAGGCTTCGCACGCAGCAGTCTCAATCCCTTTATGTTTCCTGGCGAATAGTCACTGACTCTGGAGAACCCGATGAAACTGATTGGCAGCTATACCAGCCCGTTTGTGCGTAAGATTTCGATTATCATGCTGGAAAAAGGCATTACTTTTGAATTCGTTAACGCATCGCCTTACAGCGATGACAGCCACGTGCCGCACTACAATCCGCTGGGCAAAGTTCCGGCGCTGGTCGCTGACGATAAGCAAATCTGGTTCGATTCCAGCATCATTGCAGAGTTTCTGGAACTGCGTGGCGTGGAGCCTGCTCTGCTGCCTGCCGATCCGCTTGAATCGCTTAACATCCGTCAGCTGGAGAAGCTGGCGGATGGCGTCAGCGATGCCGCGCTGGTGATCGTGCGCGAGCAGATGCGTCCGGGTGATCAACAGTCAGAAGAGGTGCTGCTGCGCAATCGTGAAAAGATTCAGCGCAGCCTCGACATGCTGGAAGCGAAGGCGGCAGAGGGCAAATGGCTTAACAACGGCCAGCTCAATCTGGCGGATATCGCCACCGGTTGCATGATCGGCTACCTCAATTTCCGCCGCGTAGTGCCGAACTGGTGTGTTGAACGACCTGCGCTGGTGAAGCTGGCGGAAACGCTGTTTCAGCGCGAGAGCTTTGCAAGGACGACGCCGCCTGCGGCGTGATGGGTCAGGCGAAATAACTATCAAAGCGCCCCGGGCAGGCATGGAAGCGACATTTTGTTACGCTGCACAGGAAAAATATAATCGGCCTGCTGGTCTGACAACTCAGTCAATTTCGTCTCCAGACAGGTCATTTTCATAATCCTGCCCGCCATGCCATATGCCTAAAACACTCACTGTTTTCTCAGACAGCATGAAAGCAATTATTGTCCGTCTGCGGTAATTGGTGATTCTCAGTCCTGGCAGAAGATCATCACGACAGTTCCCTCTATGTGGGAACTGTGCAAGAGACTCACAATAATCGATGACGTTTTCCGTAAAGTTTAAAGCGGTATAGGGTGTCGCTGCTTGCGCGATATAACGGTAAAGTTCTGCCAGTTGTTCCTGCGCCTCTGGTGCGAACACCACCCTGTAAACCATTACTCCTCCCCGGTTGCCTTCCTGTGTTCCGATTTTAGTCTGTTCCTGAGGTCGTTAGCGCTCAGGCTTTGTGTTTCGCCACTTTGAAGCGCTTCCCAGGCGGGCACTACCTTTTCATGCAGCCATTGTTCCACGGCATGATCCCGTGCCATCAGCGCACGCAATCCTTCACGGATCACTTCGCTTTCCGATGCATATTCGCCGCTGGCAACACGTGCCTTAACCTGTGCTGCCATTTCATTGGGCAGCGTGATACTCATCTGCTGTGTTGTTCTCATGGGTAACCTCTTTCTTCTGCCTGATAGGATTTAATCATACTCACCTTTCTGGCAGCTGTCAGTTTCGCACTCTGTTGAGTCGCTCTCTCCTGAGAATAGGGGACTTACAGATGTCGTCGAGGGTATCCGGTTTTCAACAGCGCGATAGCACATCTTATCAGCGGTTCAGGCACTGTCATTATCGGACAGGGTAAAAACCATACAGATTATAATGTGCATAACCTGGACTTAAAGATTGAATAGCTGGCTGTTTAAAGGAGCTGAAGAGGGATTCAGGAATAGAAAACCACACAAAATCTGCCGGAAAAACAATGGGTTTTTCAGAGGCGCCTCTCAGTTTATTACCTGGCTTTTTGGGATTAAAGGTTATTGTTTTCAGGCAAATTTTTACCTACGAGCATACCCACCACCGCATGCACAATCAGGTTTGCTTCAGTATTTCACCACATCTTTTCTGTCAGCCCCTTTCGTGATAGTCGGCGTATGTATCTGCTCTGCAAGATATGGTGCCGTTGCGGCGTGAGAGCTTTCTAAGCCAGCCGACTTAAGAAGGACAATGGTGTCTGGCACGGCAGAACGCTTTATCTGCTGGTCAGCAGCAGAGCTGATCAGAGGAGGCGATACAGCAGTCGGGAGCATGATAACCGTGCGTACGAACAGGTTCTTTCAACTCGATCACCGATACAGATTTCTGGATTTTCACCTCACGCTTGCCCAATAAATTCCTGCGGATTACCTCTTTAAAAATACGCTCAGGGATATTCTTAGCATCGGATGTTTTATCATCATGAACAATGATGTGGCTTGCGTTTTCATAGCCTGGCGCCCACATATTATTATTAGGCGTATTTTTGTAAACGGCAATAAGAGGTTTTTTCCACGCAGCAGAGATATGTACAATTGATGTATCTGGCGTTATCACCATATCCGATTCTTTAATTAATGCCATCACATGATGCAAAGTATAAAAGGGATTTTTCACAACATTTTCAGGAAGCGGCACCGCTATTTCATTACGATGATCCAGAGTGATGATTTTCACCTCTCTGCTGTTATTAGTAATCATATTAATGATTTCCAACAATTGCTGTTGTGAGAAGTTCCTTTCCGGCGTGCCAGCAAAAGCATTAATAACAATTTTTTTCTTACTTTCCCAGGGACTAAGAAAGTGCCTCACCTCATCAAGCACAACATCAGGAAAATGAAGACTGTAAGTGAAATTGCCTGTCGCTTTAACGCCAATGCTTTTACTTATCAAAGAAAGTAACTCTGTAACATGCTGCTTTTCATTTTTATAGGGAACCGAAACTGTGTAATGGCTGATGTCAGATTGCTTATTTAGTCCAATAACGAATCTGGCATTGATATCCCGAAATAACTTCATCCGATGCACCGGCGTTTCGGATAAGCAAGGATCGATAATCAGATCATACTTATTTCTATTTAGCTTCTTCATCGTTGCTTTTGAAACGGTATGATAAAAAGACTTCAGGTAATGGTTATAACTGCAATTTCCTGACTTATAAATATGCCTGATAAAAGGGCTGTATTTTATTACGTCGTAACAGGCTTCAGTTACCAGCAAATCTACTGCATAGCCATCCTGATGAAGCGACCTGATGAGTGGCATCGAAACGATGATATCACCCAGCTTACCTTCATTGCGAACAAGCAGTATAGTTTTCACGGATTCAGGTTCAAAGGAGACTTTTTTCCGTTTATCCCACAGAAGCTTTGCAATAGACTTTCTTGCCTCGAGTTTCACCTCTTTGAGATAGTAGTTTTTTCTTCGATTCCATTCGCGTATTTTTTTGAAGGGTCCCTTCGATACGGTGATCCTCACATCCTTATTCATTTCGCCCTTCCTGCTTCCTGAGCAGATCATTCATTTGATAAAAAAATCACTTGAATCAATCGTATTTTATTTATATTAACCTTTTAATAATCGTGTGATTCTACAACATCCTGAAACGCTTACGCTATACAATAATATTTAATCGCCCTGCAGGATCATCATTCAATTAACATCACTGATTGGATTTTTGCTAAAAACACACAGACATTTCCGTTCCCATTAACCTTACTGCATCATGCGCCGTAATATGACAACTCAGGTTGCCAAATATAAGTTATTCACTGACAGGTCAATAATATTGAGTTCTGATAAATAATCTACTCACAGGAAATCATTGAATAGAATCAGCTATTTTTAACATTACTTCCCGAATACTTATTACGGACATATCGCCAGGGTAAACGCTTTCAGGGATAATGGCGAGTTGATTATTGACGGGAAAGCCTGTTTTTTATGTGGGCCGTTCAACCTGATCCACTTTGGGGTCTCGGGGCGAAGCCCAGACCAGGTTATTTTGTCATTACCGCCACGGAATGACGGTAATGACAAAACATTTCCTGTCCCTCACTTTACCTACGATTGAAGATACCAGTTGGTCGAAATCGGTATGGTGAATAGATGATGGATGGCGACTGGATCATCGAGTCCGATATTACCGACGCTGAACAACAGGAGGTCACCGCTGCACCCGGCGCACGTCGGTTATGGCGGCGGGAGGATGGGGTTTTTAGGGCGTAATAGCACAAATCCCGGCCAACTGGCCGGGATTTTTGTACTAATTCCATTCCACATTAAAATCAGCTAACTGATTATCTAGGAACTGTCTTTTCTCAAACCAATAATCAAAAACCTCAGCCTCTCCGCTACTTAAAATTAGGTAGAACCCTCCTGTTTCACCCTCTGTATCATCGACAATTTGGATTTCCCATCCAGCATATTCGCCATCATTAACGATGCCTTTCTTTAAGAGCATTTTGCTTCCTTAGTCTTTATAAGGAACATGGTTGTTCGAAATATACTTGCCTGTTGTAGGATTTTTTACACCAAAATGTACGTGTGGAACTCCCGGCGCATGGGCACCACCAATTGAACCTGAGTCAATCCTAAATTCTTTTGTCCCATCAGCACTATGGTAAACACCAGATCCTGGTTTTCCAATCTCTTTATATCCCGTTCCTAAGAATTTTAAACCAGCAGCTAACGCTTCATCTGAACTCAAAGTTGTTGAGCTGGTGAAGTTTTTCTTACCAGATAAGGTCTCATTAATGACAGTATCTATCTTGCTGTTTGAATTCTCTGAAAGATAAACTATGTCTTTCTTCGTGAGAGGATCGGCTCCCGGATTGACTAAGATATTCCCAACAGTATCAGGTTTTCCTTCCGTATTACCGGTATTAGTAGCTCCCTGTCCTGAAGCCTGATTATTACCAGTGTTGGTCGGCGTATCATTTGGATCTAACTGCTGATTTCCACCTGTGTTGGCTGGACCTGACCCAGCTATCTGGTCACCACCGGTATGAACAGGCGCGTATTTATCATGAAGCGAACTGAGATACTTTCTTGTGATCTCGTCGTTACCCATCATTTGCAGGGTAACAAGATGCTCCAGTTCGTCGGAGGTTATTTTATCAGCTACATCTTTAATGGCCACTCCGGCAAGTCCTGTGATTCCGGCTTTCGCACCAATCTCCAGCAACTGCTCTGCAACCTTATTCCGGCACGGTGAAAGTGCGGCACAACCACGCGCAACCAGTGCAAGATTATTGTTTTCAACCGCGTTCTTACCCGCCTGAGCCCCCGCAACAACATCCGCCGTACTGTCACCCACTACGCCGCCCGCCAGACCCGCCGCCAGCGTCCCCAGTGCACTTATCGTCTTGTGGGGCTGCGTCGAGGGCTTAAGCGTGGTGCCCATCAACCGGAAGAAGGTGGCGCAGTGGCTGACGGAGTTTCCTGGTGCGATGCACAGCACCAGTGACGCGCCGAAGTTTAAGCGTGATGACGGGCATTTTGCGTAGGGGCTGATAAAACAAACCGGCTATTAATGAAGTGAACCCCTACTTGTTGGATGTCCAACTTTATGGAGTCAGCACATTATAGCCGGGCTTTTTATCAATAAAAGTCTTCTCGACTGAAGGTAATACCAGTGGGGGAAACATCATCTTTATCGAAGTACACTGTGTTTTCTTTCCCATGAATTACTACAGAGTAACCAAAGACAGTATTCTCCTCCTCGCTGATTCCAAGAACGACTCCCTTGCATTTTGCGTACTTACTATTTTTAGCATCCGCTTTAATTTCTACTTCTTGATAAAAATCTATTTTCATAGTTTTCACTTATGCGTAACTTTTCCATCAAGGGAGATATTAAGGTGAGAGCCATCTCGCGTTGCCCAACCTAACTGAGCTTTACCTGTTCGTGATAACTGGACATCCCACTCAAATGCCTGGCCCGCTGTACGAGATGGGCCTTTAACCCATTCATTCCCAAAATTGTCAATGTAACCTTTATTTGGGCCTCTTGGCAGAGGTTGAGATGCAGAGTACCCCTCTGGCGGTATATAACGAATTTTACCTTCATTCGGTAGCTGAACATAGTTGATACGACCTTTAGTCGACCACGGTTGCGCAGCTCCGCCTGTGCCTGAGGGATTGAAAGGTGGCTCTTCTATATAAGCGGGATTCTTACCTGTCTGCGCCGAACTACTTCCCTTCATCCCATAAACCGCGCCACCAATCGCCGCTGTGGTATGAACGCCAGCCATCGCGGTATAGAGGCCGTCTGCTGTCTCCTTACTCACACCCCAGTTTTCAGCGATACGGTTAACGTTGGCTTCGCGCTCCGCTTTCGCATCCGCCGAGGCATACTGCCACATCAGCGCGTCAACCTGACCTTTTCCTTCTTTATAAACGCTGCCCATCGTGCCGATATACTGGCCGTCGAGCTGCTGGTCATAACTCTTCGACATCGCTGCCAGTTCCTGCCGCATTCCCTGGCAGGCTGCTGAAGAAAGCCCTTTACAGGCTGAGTCTAACGCTGCATCGAATGCCTTATCTTTCGCATTCAGGTCACTGATTAACTTCTCAGCCTGCTGTTTCTTTTCGGCTTCCAGATACGGCAGCGACCACTTCGCATCCTGACGCTGCTTCTCGCCTTCGGCGTGCAGCGCATTATTCTCAACCGCGTTCTTAGCCGCCTGAGCCCCCGCAACAACATCCGCCGTGCTGTCACCCACAACGCCGCCCGCAAGACCCGCCGCCAGCGTACCCAGCGCGCTTATCGTCTGCCGCTGCTCCTCAGACAGGTCACTGCGCTTAACCCCCGGATACAGCTGCTGCGCGATGTATTCGCCCATCATCGCGCCCGAGGCTCCGGCCAGCGCAGCATTGCCCGCCGCGTACGAGGTTACCGCACCCAGCACCGCGTGCGCCATCAGGTTCGCCTGGACATTAACCTTACCGTTCGCGTCCGTGGTCAGCTCGTGTATCTTTTCCGCCAGGTACGGTGCCGACGCGCCGCTTATCGCCTGCGCCACGTTCCCGCCCGACAGGCCCTGCACTGCCGCCGTCACTGCGCTGATGCCCTGCTGCAGCGACGAACCCGTGCCGAACGGCTTCATCGCGTTGTCATACGCCCGCTGCGATATATCGGCTTCCGTATAAGGCTTACCGCTTGCCGACAGCTGCTCACGCGCCGCCTGAAGAGCCGCCGGATCCTGCTGCGCCTTCAGGCCCGCTATCTGGCCCTGCGTCCGTGCGATATCCCCCGCCTGAGCCCCGATTTCCCCGATAAGCTGCGCCTCCTTCAGCCGGTTCTGCTCCTTCTCCTTATCAAAGATGACGTCCAGCCCCGGGTTCGCGTTCGCCACGTCGCGACTCAGCTCTGCCACGTCCTGCTTCTGCTTCGACGGGTCGCGGATGATTATCGTGCCTTCGCTCACCGCCGCCTTCGTGGTGGAGTCCGCGCTGCCGCTGTCGTTCAGCCCCGCCAGCATGCCGTTCGCCATGTTCCCGGCGAACTGACCGCCCACGCTGCCGCCCGTGCTTATCCCGGCGCTCTGGTGCTCCACCTCATATTCCGCGTGGTTATCAATATTGCCGAAGCCCAGCGTGCCGGTGTCGAGCCGGTTCTTATCGGCGGTGGCCGTTGAGCTGATGACCGCGCCGTTCAGCTGCGTGTGCTCATCCACCGTGACGTCAAAGCCGCCCTTCCCGGCAAAAATCCCGGTCTGCTCCGCCACGCTCTGCCAGCTGCTGTGCATCTTATCCCGGCTCACGTTCACGTTCGCCGACCCGGTCATTGAGCCGAAGGTGAAGCTGCCGCCCGCGCTGGCGCTCTGCTGCTTACTGTCGTAGCGGTCGCTGTCCTGCTCCGAGGTCAGCGTCAGGTTGCGGCCCGCATCCACCTTCACGCTCTCACCGCTGGCCTGCGCGCCCATGAGCGTGATGTCGCGCCCGCTGGTCAGGCTGAGCCGGTTGCCCGCGTCCAGCGTGGTTTCGCCGTGCGTCAGCCCGTTGCCTTTTTCGCTGCCCTTCGCCGCGTTGACGCTCGCCGATACCGTGATGCCGTACCCGCCCGACCCCACGCCGATGCCGATACCGACGCTGCCGCCCTTGCTGCTGCTGGTGCTTTCAGTGCTCTGCGTGTTCTGCGCCGACTGCAACAGAATGTCCCGTGACGCATCCAGACCCATGTCGCCGCCCGCCTTCAGCTGGCTGCCGGTGATGCTGATGTCGCCGCTCTGCGCCGTACCGTTTTTGCCGGTTGCCGTGACGGTCAGATTCCGGCCCGCCGTCAGCGTACTGCCCTTCGACTGACTGCTTTCAGTACGCGTTTCGCTTTTCGACGACTGGCTGCCGTACGAGGCGCTAACGCCGATGGTGTTGGTCGATCCCTCCTGATAGCCGTCCTGCCCGGGCTTCAGGTCGCCGGCGGCATTGTGCGCGTCCGCGGCGGCAGTGTTCAGCCCGTCCATCTGAGCCGCCTGCGCCGCCTGCACCCCGTTCAGCGCCGCCTGGGTGTTCTGCAGCGCGCTGACCCGCCCGTCGCCCGACTTCCTGGCCTGCTGCGCGCTGCTGACCGCCGTGTTGAGCGCACTTCCTGCCGCACCCGACAACGCCAGCGTCAGTCCGCTCTGCTTCGACTCGGTCTTCTCGGTGCGGGTCCGCTGGTCAACACCCGGATCGATGCTCACGCTGTCGCCCGTCAGGTTCATGTCTTTACCCGCCACCAGGTCTGCGCCGCCGACGTGCAGCCGGTTGCCCGCCGTGACGTTCACGCTGCCCTGGCTGCTGCCGACGGTGCTGACGCTCTGACTCTGGGTGGTACCCTTCTCATCGATTTCATGGCGGGTCGACTGCTTGCCGACCGTGAAGCCGATGCCGCCGCTGCCCAGCAGGCCGCTCTTTTTGTTCTCCTGCAGCTGGTAGTGACTGTCGGTCTCGGTCGCCGCGCCGATCTCCACGTCGCGCCCGGCCCGCAGATTGACGTCCTGGTCGGCAGCCACCGCCGATCCGGTCACCGTCAGGTCGCGTCCGGCGATGACCGTGACGCTTTCGCCGCTCAGCAGGCTAGCGTTCTCACGCGTGGTGACGTCCCGCGTCACGCTGTGACCGCTGCTTTTGTTCAGCAGACCTTTATTCTCTGAGCGTTCTTCACTGTAGAGCGACTCACGTTCGGTGGCGGTGTTCAGTACCACGTCCTGTTTTGCCTGCAACCCGACCGCGCCCTGTTCGCTGTGCAGCGTACTGCCGGTAACGGTGACGTCGCCCTCGCGCCCGATCACCGTCACGCCCAGCTGCCCGCTGAAGGTGCTGCCGGTGCTGCTCTCACGTGCAGTTTCCTCTTCACGGTGGGTGCGGGTATTACCCTCGCGCTTGTTTTCGCTGTCCTGAGCTACCAGGCTGGCGCGTGCGTCTTTAATGGTAACGTTCTGCGCGCTGACGCCAATGCGGCCCTCTGTACTGTCAACCTGCGCGCCTTCGGCCAGCAGGTTATTACCCGCCACCAGCGTCACACCCTGAGCGCCGCTCAGGGTGCTGAGCAACAGACGATCTTCCTGGCGACTATTGCTGACCGACGAGGTCCGGCTGTCGGCCTCAAGATGGGTGGTATTGGTGGTGGTTTCAGCGCCGATGCGGATGTCGCCGCCAGCCTGAACCCGGGCAGAGCCGGAGGCGCTGGCCTGGCTACCGGTCAGCGTCAGCTCACGACCGGCCGAGAGCAGAAGATTGCCACCGGCGTTAAGCTCGCTGCCCTGCGCCTGCTGCCACTCACCGCTGACCTGCGCCATGCGCTTACCCGCCTCTTCCAGGCCGTCCCTGGTGCGGTTGCCCATTGCCCCGGAGATAACCTCCAGGCTGCCGCTGTGGCTGCTTTTTGCGGTACCGATCTCAAGGTTATTGCGTGCGCTCAGGCTGAGATTATCGGTGGCATCCAGCTTCGCGCCCTGCAGCCGGATATCAGCCCCGCTGAGGCTGATATCGTCAGCACTCATCGTTGCCTGACGAAGGGCATTCTGCAGATCGGTGCTGATCGTGAGGCTTTCCGCCTGCACGTCGATGCTGCCCGCCTTAATATCGCCGCCCAGGTGCTGAAACTGCCCGCTGTCTATAGAGAGCGCCTGGTCTGCAAACAGATTACCGGCATTGGTCACGCTGTCCGCTGAGAGCTGCAGGTTACCGCCGCCAATCACCGCGCCCGCGCCAGTCAGGCGCAGCGTGGTCTGTGCCAGATAAACTTTCGGCACCCACACCGTCTGAGGGCCGTCTGCCGTATCAACCGTTTCGCTGACCAGCCAGACGATATCCTGTTGCAGCGCCGCAATCTGCTGCGGCGTCAACGCCACGCCCGGCACCAGATGGAAATCCTTCGCCACTTTAGAGCCGTTGTTCATTAGCTCCTGATACTGCGCCATCGCATCCCAGCCGTTAACGGAAGGCCTGCCGGTCAGTTTCAGGACCTGCTCGCGAACCAGACGCTGCTCATAAAAACCGTCGCCCAGGCGTTTATGCACCTGTGACGGGTCGTAACCCACCCGTTCAAGCAGATAGTCGCTGCTGATAAATTTGCTCTTGCTGGTAAAACGCTCGTCAGTCACGATCAGATACGGGCTGCCCGCCGCGGTATGCTGGCTGAACAGACCATTATTGGGGATGGTTGTGGCGACCTTCTCCAGCTGTTGTAGCGACGTCAGAGCCAGCTCAGCCGGTAACAGTGGGCGACCCGATGTGTTATCACCCGTCGTAAGTTCTGTGTCGCCGTCATGGCGGGCGACCCCGTCCACGGTAAAGGCCAGTGGGTTACGTTCATACTCAGCGCGCTCAGCGTCCACTGCCTGCAGCGCCGCTTCAAGCTGGCTTATCTGTGCCTGATTAACGGTGGTATTGCTGATGCTGGCCCCGTTAATGCTGACGTTGCCGTTGCCGGTAATGATGCCGTCAACGGTTGCCAGGGCGGTGGTCTCATCGGAATTGAAGGTCGGATACCAGTGGCGCGTGCTTCTGTCGTAATGATCGACAATAACTTCCTGCCGCCGCTCATTGATCGAATAGCCCCGGTTGTCGATGCTTCCGCCGCCATCCAGTGTCAGATTGCCGTTAGCCGTGATCACGCTGGCATCATTAAGTAACGCTCCGGTGATGCGCAGGAGCATGTCGCCACCCGCCAGAATACGTGCACCGATACCTTCATTGACCAGTCTGTCACGCGTCAGGGTGCCGGTTACGCTACGCTCACGCAAGGCGCTGTAGTCGCTGATAAAGAGGGCGTTATTGATATCGATATGTTGTTCAGGGTCCCATTGTTCGATACGACCACGGTCATGTTCACGCCATACGGTGTTCTGGTAAGGAGTCGGCACATTTTTCTGCTTAAATCCGCGCGTTTCATAGAACGTCATGGCATACGTGCCATCGGCGCTGGGGTTCAGTGCCAGATAGTTAACCCACAGATCGGTCAGCACGCCCTGATTGTTCATGACCCGTACCTGAGCGCGTTTGCCCGCCGCGTCAATCGCCAGAAGGGTGCCGTAAGGATTGCTCTGCGCCGCGGCCTCATCCTGGAAAGTCAGTTGCTGAGTGGACGGTGCCATACTGCTTTTATCGGGCATTATCGTCGTACCAAACGAGCGCCAGTAGTAGTTATAACGATGCCACTTGTAGTCGCTGGTCTCAGCCTCACGCTCTATCACCAGCCCTTCGCGCAGGTTATTGAGCCGCCGCGCCTCCAGCGTCATATCACCGTCCGCTTCAATAAAGCTCGCCCGGTTCTCGATCAGGTCATCGCTATGCAATGACAGGCGATTGCCGCTATAGAGCAGCGCACCATCTGTGTTGCTCAGCCGCTCGCGGGCCTGCAGGGTCAGGTTTTGAGTTGCCGCAATGACCGCAGGCTGTCCGTGGTTGTCGATCACCCGGCCACGCACGGTGACCTCATCGCCTATCACGGTGGCACGGTTATCCAGCGAGTCGACACTCAGCGTCAGGTCGTCGGCTTCAAGACGCCCGCTGTTCAGCAGCGCACCGGTCGTGAGCTGAACTGTTTTGCCCACCAGCATCGCCGGGTTGGTTATGCCTGCCGCATTCAGCACCAGATTACCCGGCAGCAGCCAGTCCACCAGGTTAGTAAACGCCCCGCTCAGAGAGACAGTCACCGTGCCGTTACTGCTGATGGTTTCGCTCGCCTGGCGGGTGTAGTCCTGTTGCGCGGTCAGCGTCAGAGCTTGCAGGCCCAGCAGCGTGCCGCCCTGATTATCGAAAGAGTGTGCATGGATGTTTAATGCGCCAGCACTCTCCAGCCGTCCGCTCTGATTGAGCAGCACCAGCGGTGAATCAGTCGGTGAGAGATCACCGTTGAGGGTGAGATCGCCATTCGCCAGCACCCGTCCCTGCCGGTTGTCCAGCTGTGCAACACCGCGCAGCCTGAGCGTTCCGGCGCTCTGCAGCCGTCCGCCGCTATTATCGATATCACGTGCAGTAATGTCGGTGTAGGTGGTGCCGAGTAACAGTCCGCCGTCGCGGTTGATAAGGCGATCGGCCTGCAGTGAGAGCCCCGCCTGACTGCTGATCACACCCTGGGTACTGTTATCGATCGCCGTGGCGTTCAGCACTAAATCCTGGGTGGCCACAAGCTGGCCGCCCTGATTGTTCAGTTGTGCGGCTTCAAGGGCCAGCGCCGCGCCGCTGTGGACTTTGCCCTGCTGGTTGTTGAGCGTGCCGACGTGATAACTTCCCGCGCCCTGGCTGATCAGTGTGCCGCTGGCATTCTCCAGCTGCCCGGTGGTCAGATTAATCGCTTCACGGCTGCTGAACACGCCCTGACGGTTGTTGATCGCTGCGGCATTGATCTGCTGCCCGCCATTACTGCGTACCGCGCCGCCCTTGTTATCAAACTGCCCTGACAGCTGAAGTGTCAGCTGTTGCTGGCTGTCGATATTGCCGCCTGTGTTGTTCAGCGTCTGCGCATCCAGCTGGAACGCTTCGCCGCTCTGGATCTTACCGGCCTGGTTATGCACATCCCCGGCCAGATTCAGCTTCAACTGCCGCTGACTGTAGAGCAGACCGCCCTGGGTGTTATCGAGTCGCGCAGCGGTAATAGTCAGCCCCTCACCAGCCAGCCACTGGCCATCCGCATTGTTAATGTTACCGGTGCGGCTGCCTTCGGTCTGACCCTGAACGGTAAGCTGCTGCTGAGCAGAGACTTTACCGGCCAGGTTGTTGATATCCTGCGCAATGCGTAACGCCATGCCAGCAGCCGATTGCAACACGCCGCTGGCGTTACTAAGCCAGTTCGCCGAGAGTTCAGCCTGCTGCTGACTTTGTACGCTGCCCGCCGTGTTATCGAAACCGGCAGTCGTGGCAGTCCAGCTTCCCTGGCTGCCCATCCAGCCCTGCGTATTGCTCATCTCCTGCGCCTGAAGCGTCTGGCTTAACCGGCTGAAGATGCGGCCATTGCTGTTATCCAGACGACCAGCAACCTGCATATCCAGCGTATCCAGCGCATTGATCGCGCCCTGAGCATTCAACAGATTTGCGGCGCTGGCCTGCGTGCGGCCATTACCGGTCAGGGTGCCACCCTGATTGTCCCAGTCGCCCGCCAGGTTCAGCGTCAGTGCCTGCTGGCTGAGAATCTGCCCTGACTGGCGATTGTTCAGTGCGCCGCCCTGCAGCAGCAGATCGCCGCCGCTTTGCAGCGATCCGCCATCGTTATCAAATAGCGTCGCTGCGGTGCCATGGACCGCGAGGGCATTTTTCGCCGTGAGTTTGCCGCTCTGGTTGAGGATATCGCCACGGCTGGTCAGCTCCAGATCACCGCCAGACTGCAACCGGCCGCTGGCGTTATTGAGCTGATCTGTCGTCGCCGTGACTCGCTCACCGCCCTGTGCCGTTCCGTCGCGGTTCTGCCAGAGTCCGCCGCTGTTGAGTGAGAGATGATGACCCGCTTCGATCCAGCCATCGCTGTTATCCAGGCCCTGTAGTGTCGTCAGATCGAGATCGCGCTGGCTGACGATCTCGCCCTGCACATTATTCAGATGCTGCGCGGTCAGCGACAGCTGACCGCCGTTCAGGGTGCCAGCGTGATTATCGAGATCACCGCCCGCGCTGAGCGTCAGCGCATCACCGGCCAGCAGCTTACCCTGACTGTTGTTTACAGCCGTGCGGGCATTGATAGCCAGCAATGCCTGGGTTTTGACGGTGCCACCCTGGTTAGTCAGGCTGCCTGTCTCAAGCGTCAGATCGCCGTTGTTACCCAGCTCACCCGCGGTATTGTCGAGCAGACCGTCAATCCGCCATTTTTGGGCGGCGTTGTCGAGTGCGACCATGCGTCCACGCTGGTTATTGAGCGAGGCGGCCCGGAAGCTGAGTTGCCGGCTCTCAATCGCTCCGTCGCTGTTATCCAGCCCACCACTCAACGTGAAGCGGCTTTCGCCACTTCCGGTCTGCGACCATCCGGCCTGCTGGCTGAACAGGCTGCGTCCATCAATCTGCCAGCGCCCGGCGCTAATCTGCGCCTGCTGCGCCTCGATATCACCTGCCGTGTTAATCACCAGCTCCGTGCCATTGATCACCGCCTGCCGCACGGCAACTCCACCCTCCTGAGCCGTCAGCGTTGCGCGGCTGGCGGCGACCTGAGCGCCACTGAGATCGACCCGGCGTCCGCGTGCGCTGACCTCTTTTTTGCTCAGCAGGCTGCCACTGGCGCGAATGGTATCCTGGCTCTCCAGCTGCAGATTAGCTTCCTGCACAACCTGGCTGCTGGCATCGCTGCCTGCCAGCAGGTGTCCGCTGCTCTGGATGCTGCGGGCCGCCGTCAGCCGCACATCACCTGCCGCCGCCAGGGTGCCGGACTGAGTGATTCCGCCTTCGCGGCTCCGGACCGTCAGCTGACCGCCACTGTGGAGCTTGCCCTGATAATCGATATCCTCTCTGGCCGCAAGACTGATGTCGCCTCCGGCCTGCGTCACGCCATCCTGCGCCGCCGACTGCCAGACAAGCTTACCTTCGCTGCTCACCACCAGCGTTTTGCCCGCCTGCACCTGAGCGTTCTGATTTCGCACGCCGACGCCCGCTTCGGTGCCAATCATGCGGATCTGGCCGCTGTACATGCCGCCCATCTGCCCCATGTCGATCGCCAGTTCAGGTCTGGCGCTGCCGTCATCAGCCAGCGGTGTGACCGTCTGTGCGTCTGCGCTTACGCGATTGCGACCGGCCACCACCGCCAGCTCTTTTTTGGCCCAGACGCCCGCATTGATCTCCACCGCGCGGGCCAGTACGTCAACATACTCAGTATCATGACGGGGATCGCCGTTGAGTCCGCCGCCTTCAATGCGCACCACGCCGCGTTCGACCTGATAACCCGCCAGACTGCCGTCAGCGTTGAGCTGTGGTTTGCCGGTGGTCAGCGTCATGCGCCCGGCGTTGATGGTGCCGCATCCGTTACAGACAATCCCGGCCGGGTTGGCAACGATCACCTGCGCCCGTCCGCCCGCCACTTCCATATAACCGCGCAGCTGGCTGGGATTATTGCTGTTTACTTCGTTGATGATCACCCGCGCCGCTGGGGTCTTTGGGTTGAGATTCGGGTTGCCCTGAATCATTCCGGCCAGTTGTGTTGAGGTCATCACTGCGGAGTTATTCAGGATGGCGCCGTTCTGCGCGACGTCGAATTGCTGATACTGGTTATGCGAGATACCCGCCTGATTGGGGGCGGTGATATTAACCTGCGGCAGCCCGTTCTGGGTGGCGATGACGTCCGGCCGCTGTTCTGGCGTAGCATTGCTATCCGCCACAATGCCGTTCGCCATTGCAGGCCCGGCAAACAGGGCCATTCCCAGCAGCCACGCCGCGCGGCGTAAAGTGACCCAGAGACGCGGCGCGCCGTTGCCACGGCTCTGGCCGGGCTCCGTGCTGCAACTGCGGGCAAGTTCTGACACCACCCGGAGTTCCCCATGGGTGCGGCTGAAGATAATGCGATAGCAATGTTTATTCATGGGTCACATCCATGTGAAAGTCACTCTGTTCAGATAGCGGGATCGCCCGCTTTGGTGGTCAGATTTCCAGGTTAACGCTGAAACCCGCCGTCGCGCCTGAGGTATGAAAACCCGCAGGTTTATAGAGCGGAATGCCCGCAAACAGGTCGTAGCTGAAGCGCCCCCAGAGCGCGCCGCGTACGCCTATTGCACTGCCTGCCAGCTGATGCCCGACAAGATCGCGAGTCGCAGGTCCGCTTACCCGGCCATAATCGGCAGCCAGATAGAGCTCATGCCCGCACGAGAAAAGATTCCAGCCGATTTCATTACGCCATAGCAGTCCTTTTTCCCCCGACAACATCTGTTCACCGTCGAAGCCGCGTACCGTATAACGGCCGGCAATCGCCATTCGCTCCTGTGGCGTCAGGGCATTCGGACTCCATTGTCCCCGCACACTGCTGTAGACCCGCCAGGGCTGCTCGCCCAGGGCGAAAGGATGGTTGATGCCGAGGTCGCCCAGCAATATGCCGGTACGCGCGCTGCCCTGATGACGCGACTCTTCTGGTGCAGGAAGCGCATTAAACGCCCCGGTACCGCGCCGCCAGGCGATACTGGCGTCCAGCGTGCTGCTGCCCAGATAGCTATGCTGATTCAGGCCCAGTTCCCAGCCCGCGGTGCGCCGCTTTTGCTGCACAATGTCGATATCGTTGACGGCGTTGGTGGAATGTTTGCGGTAGCCACGCAGATTAAGCGTGGTTTTGTTCGACTGATCGCGGTAGAGCAACCGGGAGACCGTGAGCTGGAAATTATCGCTCTTGCCGCTGTAGCGCAGCACCTCATTGGCATTGGGGATGTTCTGGTGATAGGTGTAGTCGTTGTAGTTGGCGGAAACGGCCCAGTAGCCTATCGGGAAAAAGTAATTCAGGGTGTGCGAGCGGTTACCGAACGGCCCATGCTCAAACAGATTTTTGCCAATATTGGCGTAAAACAGATCGTTCTGCGCAAAGGGCGCATCCACTGCGAGGGTGGCGGAACCGAGGTAGCGCCCGGTACTTCTGGAGCCGCTGTCATCCAGTCCCAGACTGAGCCGCACCGGTCTGCCTTCGCGCCAGTTGACCTGCAGATCGCTGGTGGCTTCCTGCTCGCCCGGCACGATTTTAATGTCGGCACTGGCACTGGGCACCCGCTTGAAGTTTTCCAGCCCCTGCTCAATATCCCGCAGATTTAATATCTCGCCCGATGACGCCGGAATCGCATTCCACAGCCGTCCACGCCAGGAAACCGGTTCATCAAAACGGATCCTGCTGATACGGCCCGGCTGTAACGTCAGCGTTAACACGCCTTTGGTCAGATCCTGCTCCTGTGCCATGACGCGGGTGGTGACATAGCCTTTGGCGAGAATTGCATTCTGCACTTTGTTAATGACCAGCACGATGCCCTGTCCGCCCAGGCAGCGGCCGGTGGCGTCCGCGGCGGCGTCGAGCGCCCACTGAAAACCGCTGGCTTCGTCGCCAGTCAGGGCGATCTGATTGATGGTAAAGCAGGGTTGCTCACCGGCAGGATAACCGGGCAGACGACTATCAGGACGGGGAAGATGTTCATTCGCCTGCGGCGCATTCTGCTGTTGCAGCACGCGCTCGCGCATCTGCTGACGCAGTTGCTCGCGGGCATCAATCGCCTGGCCTTCTTCGCGGGGATTATCGGCTGGCGGGGCTGCCATCAGCGGGGAAGCAGAGCAGAGCAGCGCGCCTGCCACCATGGTGAGCAGACGCACTGGCGGATGACAGAGCGATAAACAAATCCTTTTCATGAAAATTCCATTTCACTAAATGTAACCGGGTGTAAATTCTGGCGAATTATCCATCAGGAGAGGGGAAAAACAAGAGGGCTGGCTATTTTTAGGGCGGTTTCTTAACCTCCGCATTGATGAAAAACCTTAGAGTATGACAGGAGAAAAATTAACAATTAAACTTTTGATATATAGACACAATATTTATCGCCTAGCGCATCACCACAGCCGATTTCTGATGACCGGCAATGGCAGTTTAGGCACTTTAGCGTATTCATTTGCATCCTAAAAAATGGCCGCTATAGCGGTCACACTCAGGTATGAGTTGAAGGCATCAGGCCAAAAAATCCCATAAAAAAAGGGACGATTGCTCGTCCCTTTTTCGCACAACAAATAGCATTACTGTAGCAGCGAGATATCCGCGACCTGCAGGAACAGCTCACGCAGTTTTGACAGCAGCGTCAGGCGATTAACCCGCACCGCCTGATCGTCGGCGTTAACCATCACTTTATCGAAGAAGTTGTCTACTGCAGTACGCAGCTGTGCCAGTTCGACCAGCGCATCCTGATAGCGGCCTTCAGCGAAGTAAGGCTGCAGCTTGCTGCTCAGCGCATTGACAAAGGTCGCCAGCTGGATCTCTTCATTCTCTTTCAGCAGCGACGCCTGCACGCTCTCATTCAGCGTTTCAGTCGATTTTGCCAGAATGTTAGAGACGCGCTTGTTCGCCGCCGCCAGTGCTGCGGCTGCTTCCAGCGTACGGAAGTGCGACACCGCTTTCATGCGTGCATCAAAGTCAGCCGGACGGGTCGGACGACGCGCCAGAACCGCCTGCAGCGTGTCGATGCTGTGACCCTCTTCCTGATACCAGGCGCGGAAGCGACCCAGCATAAAGTCGATCACATCATCCACCACGCGGGCGTTGCTCAGCTTGCTGCCATACAGGCGCACCGCTTCTTCGGTCAGAGTCTGCAGGTCGAGCGGCAGGTTCTTCTCAACGATGATACGCAGCACGCCCAGCGCCGCACGACGCAGTGCGAACGGATCTTTGTCGCCTTTTGGATGCTGACCAATGCCGAAAATACCGGCCAGCGTATCCATTTTATCGGCAATCGCCAGTGCACAGGCGACAGGGCTGGACGGCAGAGCGTCACCGGCAAAGCGCGGCTGATACTGCTCATTCAGCGCCACCGCCACATCTTCGGCTTCGCCGTCGTGACGCGCGTAGTGCATGCCCATAACGCCCTGGGTGTCGGTGAACTCGAAGACCATGTTGGTCATCAGGTCACACTTCGACAGCAGGCCCGCGCGGGTGGCGTGATTCACATCTGCGCCAATTTCACCGGCAATCCAGCCCGCGAGGGCCTGAATGCGATCGGTTTTATCACGCAGCGTGCCCAGCTCTTTCTGGAACAGCACCGTCTCCAGACGCGGCAGGTGATCTTCCAGACGCTTTTTGCGGTCGGTATTAAAGAAGAATTCCGCATCGGCCAGGCGTGGACGTACCACCTTCTCGTTGCCGGAGATAATCTGGCGCGGATCGCTGGATTCGATGTTGGTGACGAAAATGAAGTTCGGCATCAGGTTGCCGTCATTGTCATACACCGGGAAATACTTCTGATCGCCTTTCATGGTGTAGACCAGCGCTTCCGCAGGTACCTTGAGGAATTTCTCTTCAAAGGTCGCGGTCAGGACCACCGGCCACTCCACCAGCGATGTCACCTCTTCCAGCAGGCTGTCGCTGATATCAGCGTTGCCGCCTAAACGGCGTGCTGCTGCTTCAGCATCGGCTTTAATCATCGCTTTGCGGACCTGATAGTCGGCAATGACCTGGCCGCGTTTTTCCAGCACATCAGGGTACTGATCGGCGTTGTCGAGCGTGATTTCGCTTTCACCCATAAAGCGGTGACCACGAATAATCCGGTCTGACGCGATGCCCAGAATGGTGCCAGGGATCAGCTCATCGCCCAGCAGCATCGTCACGGTGTGAACCGGACGAACGAACTGCACATCGCTGTTGCCCCAGCGCATCAGTTTTGGCACCGGCAGCTTGCTGAGCGCGGTAGCGATCATTGCGGGCAGCAGCGCCTGAGCCGCTTCGCCTTTAACCTGGGCGCGATAAACCAGCCATTCGCCTTTATCGGTGGCGAGACGTTCAGCCTGATCGACGGTGATGCCGTTGCCACGCGCCCAGCCTTCAGCGGCTTTGGTCGCGTTGCCGTCAGCGTCAAACGCAGCAGAGATCGCCGGTCCGCGCTTCTCTACTTCCCGATCGGGTTGTGAGGCGCTCAGGTTTGCGACTTTCAGCGCCAGACGACGCGGCGCAGCAAACCAGCTGACCTCGCCGTGGCTCAGGTTAGCGGCATCCAGTTCAGCAGTGACCTGCGCGGCAAAGGCTTCTGCCAGGCTGCGCAGGGCTTTTGGTGGCAGCTCTTCGGTGCCGATCTCCACCAGGAAGGTTTGTTCAGTCATGGCTGCCTCTTACTTTTTGTTATTGCACATCGGGAAGCCCATTGCCTCGCGAGAGGCGTAGTAAGCTTCAGCCACGGCTTTGGTCAGGGTACGAATGCGCAGAATATAGCGCTGACGCTCTGTTACCGAGATCGCTTTGCGGGCATCCAGCAGGTTGAAGCTGTGTGCCGCTTTCAGAATGCGTTCGTAGGCGGGCAGTGGCAGCGGTTTTTCCAGCGCCAGCAGATGCTGCGCCTCTTTCTCATACTGCTCGAAGCAGGTAAAGAGGAAATCAACGTCGGCGTATTCGAAGTTATAGGTGGATTGCTCCACTTCGTTCTGATGGAACACGTCGCCGTAGGTGGTTTTGCCCAGCGGACCGTCGCTCCACACCAGATCGTAAACGCTGTCGACGCCCTGGATGTACATCGCCAGACGCTCCAGACCGTAGGTGATCTCGCCGGTCACCGGCTTACACTCCATGCCGCCAACCTGCTGGAAGTAGGTGAACTGCGTCACTTCCATGCCGTTGAGCCACACTTCCCAGCCGAGTCCCCAGGCACCCAGCGTCGGGTTTTCCCAGTTATCTTCCACGAAGCGAATGTCATGCACCGTCGGGTCCATACCCAGCTCTTTCAGCGAGCCAAGATAGAGCTCCTGAATGTTGTCCGGTGAGGGTTTGATGATCACCTGGAACTGGTAGTAGTGTTGCAGGCGGTTCGGGTTTTCACCGTAGCGGCCATCGGTAGGACGGCGTGATGGCTGCACGTAAGCGGCGGCGATCGGCTCCGGGCCGAGTGCGCGCAGGCAGGTCATCGGGTGTGAAGTGCCAGCGCCCACTTCCATGTCCAGCGGTTGGACAATGGTGCAGCCCTGACGCGCCCAGTAATCCTGCAAGGTCAGGATCAGCCCCTGAAAGGTTTTGGTATCAAACTTTTGCATGTTGAGTGTGCACGCGCTTCGGTTAGATTAAAAAAAGAGGCCGACAGTATACCCTTTGACCGCGCGATGTGCAGCCGTAAATCCCAGGCGCTACCGGCGCGTTTTCGCGGTGATTCAGGGCGCTGGCATACAGATGGCTCCGAATCCTGCTGGCAGCAGTTGTTGCTCTGGTCGCATTTGGCTACCCTTTTGCGCACGGACGCGATGCGCAAGAGGATGCCATGCCGCATAAGATTTACTGGATCGATAATTTACGCGCGGTTGCCTGCCTGATGGTGATCGTGATTCACACCACCACCTGGTATATCACCGGGCCGATGGCGGTGACTGGCATCACCTGGGATGCGGCTAATCTGCTGAACTCAGCATCACGCGTCTGTGTTCCGCTGTTCTTTATGATCTCCGGCTATCTGTTTTTCGGCGAACGCAGCGCCCAGCCGCGCCATATGCTCCGGCTGGTGCTCTGTCTGCTGTTCTACAGCGCGGTATCGCTGGCCTATATCACCTGGCTGACCCCCATCAGCGAAGGGCGATCAATCCTGAAGATGCTGCAGAAGCCGGTGTTTTATCACCTGTGGTTCTTCTTTGCGCTGATCGGCATCTATCTGCTGTCGCCCCTGATCCAGGTAAAAACCGTGCAGGCGCGCTACGTGGCGCTGCTGGTGCTGGTGCTGGCGGTGCTCGCCAATCCCAATACGGTCAGCCAGTCGCTGGGGCCGTTTCACTTTCTGCCGGTTAATCTCTATGTCAGCGGTGACAGTATCTACTACCTGCTCTATGCGCTGCTGGGACGGGCTATCGGCACGATGGAGACGACCCGGCGCGGCCTGACGCCGCTGGCTGTCGGGCTGTTTATCGCCTGTGTGATTGGCATTACGTTAGGGACGAAACAGGCGCTGATCGTTAACGGGGCGTTTAATGACACCTGGTATCTCTACTGCGGACCGCTGGTGTTTATCGCCGCGATCAGCCTGCTGATCGTGTTTAAAAACAGCCTGAACCAGCGCACCCTGCCCGGTTTAACGGTGATTGCGCGCTATTCACTGCCGATCTACGGCTTTCATGCGCTGTTCATTCACTACCTGCGAACGCATCATTACGATGATATGTCACGTCCGTGGCTCGACCTGCCCTGGGTGTTCGGGCTGACGCTGGGCGGCAGCCTGCTGCTGGGTATGGCACTGAAACGCGTCGATACCCGTCACTTTGTCAGCTGATTGGCTTCACGCTGGCGGGCGCGCCGTAGCTGGCGCGCCGATGAAAACCCCGCCGCCAGCGCCGCTTTTTCGGCAGATTCACCCTGCTGCTGACGCTGGCGTGCCACGCCAACCCGCAGCTGCTCATGGTATTCACGCACGCTAATCCCCAGATGCTGGCGAAACAGCCGCGCCAGATGGCGGCTGCTGACATGCGTGCGTCCAGCCAGCTCGGTCAGGGTCCAGCCGTGCTCAGGATGGGCAATCATCAGATCCTGCGCCCGATGAATGGCCGGATGCATGTGGTTGCGGTAACGCAGCCACGGCGAAAGTTGCGGATCGTCACCGGCCCGGCGGAACCAGACCACCATCTCCCGCGCTACCGCCAGCGCGGTTTGCGTATCACAGAGCTGATTAATCAGATGCAGCGCCAGATCGATTCCCGCCGTGATGCCTGCGCTGGTCCAGATATTCTCATGCCCGACAAACACCCGGTTCTCCTGCACCCGTGCGCGCGGGGCCGCGGCTTTCAGGCGGGCAATCACATCATGATGGGTGGTGCAGAGCACGTCATCCAGCATGCCTGCCTGCGCCGCCAGCAGCGCTCCCGAGCAGACGCAGACCAGCATAAAGGTCTGCGCGCGCAGCGCGGCGTGCTGGCGCATCAGCCAGTCGCGAGCCTCTCCGGCCTGCGGCGTGGCGTAACAGACCTGCGAGTCATAGACGCCAGGCACCACCAGCAGACTCCCGGCGGGCAACTGATCAGGTAACGGTTCGATGCCGCCAATGGTCATGCCGGTGGAGCAGACCACCTCCGGCTGCGGGCCGATGTAGCGCAGCGTAAAGTGATCGCCCGCCAGCTTCAGCGTCTCGGCCGGTCCGGTGAGATCCAGCGCCATCACGCCGGGCAGGGTTAAAAACCAGACGGTGTGTGTCATGCTGGCCCGCGCTACACCAGATCCCAGCCACGGGCGCGCCACAGCGCAGGCAGTTGCGCCATATCGTCGAAGCGCGTCACCAGCGGATGATCCAGTTCAGGGTTGTGCGGGTCAGCGCAGTAGTAGTAGACCGGAATGCCAGCGGCGATACCGGCGCGGGCACCCGCTTCGGAGTCATCCACCAGAATGCAGCGCTCAATCGGCACCTGCATCTGTTCCGCCGCGTGGTACATCAGTTCCGGATCGGGCTTCCAGTGCAGAATGTCATAGCCGCTGTAGAGGTGCTCCGCAAACAGCGGCAGCATGCCGGTTAAGCCCAGCGAGTGCTGCATCTTTTTTACCGTCCCGTTTGAAACCACGCACATCGGCACCTTGATCTGCTCAACCAGCGCTTTCGCGCCCGGGATGGGCTGCAGTTGCTGATCAAACAGCCGCGCGACCTCTGCGCGATAAGCAGTCTCCACCTCTTCCATCGGCAGCGTCACCTGATGCGCGTCGCCGACGTCACGAATAATGTCGTAGAGTTTGACGCCCTTATACTTCTCAAACATCTGCTGCAGCGACAGTTCCAGGCCGTAACGGGCAAAGGTATTGACGTAGGCCTGGGTACAGAGCAACTCACTGTCCACCAGCGTGCCATCGCAATCAAAAAAGACGCATTCTACTGACATCAGACTCTATCCTTCGATTCAGGGGTATGCTCCACACTCTACCGCACTCAGCGCAGATTGCGAGACTGGCAATCGGTTGCGAAAAATCATTGTATTGCCCCGGTAAAATCGCCAGGATACGCGCCGATGATTTTTTCTTCTGGATGGATGGCATGAGCAAGCAAGGCGTTTTGCAGCGCATCTTCAGGCTGCAGGAACATGGCACCACGGTGCGCACCGAAGTGATCGCGGGTATCACCACCTTTCTGACGATGGTCTACATCGTCTTCGTCAATCCGCAGATCCTCGGCGTCGCCGGCATGGATACCCAGGCGGTGTTTGTGACCACCTGTCTGATTGCCGCTTTCGGCAGCATTCTGATGGGACTGTTTGCCAATCTGCCGGTGGCGCTGGCGCCTGCAATGGGGCTGAACGCCTTTTTCGCCTTTGTGGTGGTCGGGGCGATGGGCTATTCGTGGCAGGTGGGTATGGGCGCGATCTTCTGGGGTGCGGTCGGCCTGCTGATCCTGACGCTGCTGCGGGTTCGCTACTGGATGATTGCCAATATCCCGCTGAGCCTGCGCGTCGGCATTACCGCCGGTATCGGCCTGTTTATCGCCATGATGGGGCTGAAGAATGCCGGTATTATCGTGCCGAATCCCGATACCCTGGTGGCCGTGGGGAACCTGACCTCGCACAGCGTACTGCTGGGCGCGCTGGGCTTCTTTATCATCGCTATTCTGGCATCACGCAATATCCACGCGGCAGTGCTGATCTCGATGGTGGTTACTACCGCTATCGGCTGGATGCTGGGTGACGTGAAGTTTGTCGGCCTGTTCTCTGCGCCGCCTTCCATTACTTCTGTGGTCGGCCAGGTGGATATCAAAGGCGCCTTCAACATCGGCATGGCGGGCGTGATCTTCTCCTTTATGCTGGTCAATCTGTTCGACTCCTCCGGCACGCTGATCGGCGTCACCGACAAAGCGGGACTGACCGATGAAACCGGCACTTTCCCGCGGATGCAGCAGGCGCTCTATGTCGACAGCATCAGTTCAGTGAGTGGCGCGCTGGCAGGCACCTCATCCGTGACCGCCTATATCGAAAGCACCTCGGGCGTGGCGATTGGTGGCCGTACCGGCCTGATGGCCGTGGTCACCGGCCTGCTGTTCCTGCTGGTGACCTTCCTGTCACCGCTGGCCGCGATGGTGCCGTCCTACGCCGCTGCGGGCGCGCTGATTTACGTTGGGGTGTTAATGACCGCCAGCCTGTCGCGCGTACGCTGGGATGATTTGACCGAAGCCGTTCCGGCGTTTGTGACCGCCGCCATGATGCCCTTCAGCTTTTCCATCACCGAAGGCATTGCGCTGGGATTCATCGCTTACTGCGTCATGAAGCTGGGTACTGGCCGCTGGCGTGAAATCAGCCCCTGCGTAGTAATTGTTGCTCTGCTGTTTGTGCTGAAGATTGTCTTTGTAGACGCGCACTAAGCGCATTCAGGGCCGCAACCTCCGGGTTGCGGCTTTTTACATTTCAGGATGCAGGCTGCGCTCGCTGGGCAGGCTGGTCAGCCGCAGAGCATGAGGCCCGATGTTGGGCTTACCCATCTCTATTTCGCGTAATGCGTGCCACTGAAAGGCGTTATCCATCTCCCACAGATGCAGACGCTGAGTCGCAGACGACAGCGCGCACGACCAGACCAGCATAGGCTCCGCATCACACACCACCTGAATATCGGGATAGAGTGAAGATCGCAGCCGACCCGCACCGGGCAACAGGCGCAGCGAATCCAGTCCCCGATCGCCCTCTCCCGTCAGCTTGAGAATGCTCTGGCGTAATGTCCAGATCTGCGTCACCGCCTCCATGGCATCCTGCTGGGCATTGATCCAGGCGATCTCGCCCGAGGTTAATCCCTGAATCAGCTGCTCCTGAGTCTGACGGCTTCTGGCATGCACAATCTCCATATCCAGACCGGCACGTCCACCCTCTTCGGCCAGCAGCACACCCACCGTATTGCCCGCATAGGCGATGCTGAAATCGGGCAGATCGCTGTCAGCAAAAACGGGGCGTCCGTTGCTCTGGATAAGCAGGCGCGGCAGTTCACCAATGCCATAAACCCGTAGCATCAGTTGTGCCAGCAGGGTACGGGCGGCAAGAAATCGCCCACGGCGTTTGTCAGCAAACTGCTGTGCCGTGTCGGTGATAGCCTGGGGAATGCGTAAATCATTAGCCGGGAAGCCGGGATCGCCCGTCCAGCGTACAAAATGACCAGCCATCTGTCGCTCCGTGAAAATGGTCAGATAATCATCAGAAGCATTGTAGGAATTTTCTTACCTTAATGCACCTGGCAACGCACAGATTGGGGTAAATTCGGATTAGGATGAGCAGAGTCGCGAGGGAGAGCTAACCGGACAAAAGCGTCACGATGCCCATCTTCAACAGCTTAAAGGAATTATTGCCGCTGCCTGTCAGCACAGAATAACAGGAGGGTCAGCCATGTTGCTGGACGAAATGGTGAAACGAGAGCGCAGCCTGCACAGTGCCAGGCGACGGGACCTGGCGTGGCTGGAGCAGATACTCCATCCTGACTTTTGTGAGATAACCCGTTCAGGACGCTTTGTGACTCGCGCGCAGACCATCGCGGCGCTGATAAAAGAAGATGCGATGCCCGATATGCTTAGTAGTAACTTTCAGCTGGTGAGCACGGGCGAGAGGAGTCTGATACTGCACTACCAGAGCTGTGATGCCGATGGCAGTCGGGCCGCACTGCGCGCCTCACACTGGCTGTGCGAGGGTCAGAACTGGCGAATGGTGTTTCATCAGGGGACGCCTGCAGAAAATGCTGCGCCGCTGTGACACGCTGTTTATAAGGTCATCCGCGTCGCGATTCGAATCGCGACGCGGGCAGCATCAGGCGAAACGGCTCGCCTGCTCAAAGCTCAGTCGCGGCAGGCGCGGATGCAGTTTTGATGCATCACCGTAGCCGAGGTTAATCAGCAGGTTAACCTGATACTGACCGTCGGGGAAAAAGGCGTCATTGACTTTGGCCGGATCAAACCCGGACATCGGACCGGCATCCAGACCCAGCGAACGCGCCGCCAGAATCAGGTAGCCCGCCTGCAGGCTGCTGTTACGGAAAGCGGTCTCTTTTGCCGCCTCGGGACTGCCGGTAAACCAGCTGCGCGCATCAGCATGGGGGAACAGGGCGGGCAGCTGCTCATAGAACTCGCGATCCCAGGCCACAATCACCGTGACCGGCGCGCTCATGGTTTTTTCCAGATTGCCGGAAGAGAGTGCCGGTTTCAGCTTCTCTTTGCCTTCCGCCGAGGTCACGAAAACAAATCGCGCAGGCGAGCAGTTCGCCGAGGTTGGGCCCAGTGCCGTTAAAGCATAGAGCTGCTCCAGCAGGGCGTTATCGACGGGCTTAGTCTGCCAGTAACTGTGGGTGCGGGCGTCATTAAACAGCGTGTCCAGTGCGGCAGTGTCGAGCGGTGTACTCATGCAACTCTCCTGTTTCAGGCGAAAAAGTTCGCCCAACGGTGTTCACGTAGTGGGTTTGCGTCCGGTCCGGCGCGGCGGAATGAGGCGGGGATTATTCACCGCAATCCGTCGCCGCACGTCAGATCGGCGCTTCAACCGTTATACGGCAATGCCGTGCCGCCGCAAAATAACATATCAGCAAGAATCAACGCAGAAGCGGGAATAACAGGGGAGCAGCGTGGCAGGAAATCTGGCCTGACAGCAGGACGCTATCAGGCCAGCACGGTTATTTACCGATACAGAAGCTGGAGAAGATGCGACCCAGCAAATCGTCAGAAGTGAACTCGCCGGTGATCTCGCTTAATGCCTGCTGGGCAAGACGCAACTCTTCCGCCAGCAACTCACCGGCCCAGGCACCGAGCAGCTGCGCTTTACCCTGCTGTAAGTGCGTTGCCGCCAGCTCCAGCGCCTGCAGATGACGGCGACGCGCCAGGAAGCCGCCTTCCATATTGCCGGCGAAGCCCATGCTCTGCTTCAGGTGATCGCGCAGCTCGTCCACGCCCGCGCTGGTGCGTGCCGACAGGCGAATCAGTGAGTGACCATTTACTTCTGTCAGACCGAGAGACTCCCCGGTAACATCCGCCTTGTTGCGGACCACGGTAATCGGCAGTTCGGGCGGCAGACGGGAGACGAAATCGGGCCAGATAGCCGCCGCTTCGGTGGCATCGGTCGTCGTGCCGTCCACCATAAACAGCACCCGGTCAGCCTGTTCGATCTCCTGCCAGGCGCGCTCAATCCCGATGCGCTCCACTTCGTCGCTGGCTTCACGCAGACCGGCGGTGTCGATGATATGCAGCGGCATGCCATCAATATGAATATGCTCACGCAGTACGTCACGGGTGGTGCCTGCGATATCCGTGACGATGGCGGCGTCACGGCCCGCCAGCGCATTCAGCAGGCTCGATTTGCCCGCATTAGGCCGGCCCGCAATTACCACTTTCATCCCTTCACGCAGCAGGCTGCCCTGACGCGCTTCGGCACGGACGGCATCCAGGTCGCCGATCACCGTATTCAGCTGCGCTTCAATTCTGCCGTCAGAGAGGAAATCGATCTCCTCATCCGGGAAGTCGATAGCGGCTTCGACATAGATCCGCAGGTGAGTGAGTGCTTCCACAAGATGATTGATACGGGTGGAGAAGACGCCCTGCAGGGAGTTCACGGCCGAACGCGCCGCCTGCTCAGAGCTGGCATCAATCAGGTCGGCAATCGCTTCGGCCTGCGCCAGATCGAGCTTATCATTCAGAAACGCACGCTCTGAAAACTCACCCGGCTGAGCGATACGCACGCCAGGCAGCGCCACGATGCGCTTCAGCAGCAGATCGAGGATCACCGGGCCGCCGTGGCCCTGCAGCTCCAGCACATCTTCACCGGTAAAAGAGTGAGGACCGGGAAACCACAGCGCAATGCCCTGATCCAGCACGCGGCCATCACTATCGGTGAACGGCAGATAATCGGCGTAACGCGGCTTAGGCAATTTGCCCAGCAGCTGGCGGGCGACCTCTGCCGCCTGGGCGCCAGAGACGCGCAGAATGCCTACGCCGCCGCGTCCGGGTGGCGTCGCCTGGGCAACAATGGTATCGCTGTGGCTCATAAATTTTCTCTCGCTACAAAAAACACAGGCGGTCGCTTTGACCGCCTGAGAATAGACTATTTTAGGGCGGGATTGCTCCCGCTCTGGATCGCTTACGCTTTCTTCTTGTCGCGGCTATGCAGACCACGTTTTTCCAGGCCGCGATAAATCAGCTGCTGCTGGAGAATGGTGACCAGGTTGCTGACGATATAGTACAGCACCAGACCTGACGGGAACCACAGGAAGAACACGGTGAAAATCACCGGCATATACGTCATGATCTTCTGCTGCATCGGATCGGTCACGGTGGTCGGTGACATCTTCTGAATGAAGAACATGGTGATGCCCATCAGAATCGGCAGGATGTAGTACGGGTCCTGCGCTGACAGGTCATGGATCCACAGAATAAATGGCGCATGACGCAGTTCAACCGAGCCTGACAGCATGTAGTAAAGCGCCAGGAAGATTGGCATCTGAATCACCAGCGGCAGACAGCCACCCAGCGGATTCACTTTCTCTGCTTTATACAGCGCCATCATTTCCTGGCTCTGCTTCTGCTTGTCATCACCCAGACGCTCACGCATCGCCTGAATTTTCGGCTGCAGCATGCGCATCTTCGCCATCGAGGTGTACTGCGCTTTGGTCAGCGGGTACATGATGCCGCGCACGATGAAGGTGATCACGATAATGGAGAAGCCCCAGTTACCGATGAAGCTGTGGATAAATTTCAGCAGTTTGAACAGTGGCTGAGAGATAAACCACAACCAGCCGTAATCCACGGTCAGATCAAGGTGCGGCGCAATCGCTGCCATCTTGTCCTGAATTTCCGGGCCGACCCACAGCGTTGCACCCAGATTCTGCTGTGCGCCCGCGGCAATGGTGACCGGTGCAGATTTATAGCCAATCGCCGCCACGCCATTACCCAGGTTGCTGGTGTAAAGGGTGTTGGTGCCTTCGGTACGCGGAACCCATGCCGTTGCAAAGTACTGCTGCAGCATCGCAACCCAGCCATTGCTGGTGGTGGCGTTCAGGTTCTCGTTATCCGCGATGGTGTCGAATTTATACTTCTCATATTTCGACTCGCTGGTGGAGTAGGCCGCGCCACGGAAGGTGTGCAGAGCAAAGTTGTTGCTGCCGGTATCACGATGCTTAGGCAGATCGATGGTCTGCTTCAGCTGGCCAAACAGCGACACTTCCAGCGGCTGCTGGGTGGTGTTGTTGACATGATAATCGACATTAACGGCATATTCGCCACGCTTGAAGATGAAGGTTTTGGTGTAAACCACGCCATTTTCAGCGGTGTAGGTCATCGGCACACGCAGTTCGGACTGGCCATCAGCCATCTCGAAGTGATCCTGCGCAGCGTTGAACAGCGGACGCGCGCCGTTGTTCGGGTTATCCGGGCCATTACGACCAGTCAAACCACTCTGTGCCTGATAAAGGAACGCTGGCGTTGTTTCAAGCAGCTGGAACGGCTGGTTAGAACCCAGTTTGTCCGGGAAAGTCAGCAGCTGTGCTTGTTCAACATCACCGCCTCGGGTGTTGATATTCAATGACAGGACATCAGTCTTAACGGTGATCGTCTGGCCCTGACCGCTGGCCGGTACACCCTGACTGGCGGTATCACCCGCTACGCTGTTTGTGCCTTGTGTGGTCTGCGTCTGCTGTGGCTGCGGAGCGTGGTCCGTCTGCCAGGCTTGCCAGATCATAAAGGTCACGAACAGAAAAGCGATGAGAAAGAGATTGCGTTGCGAATCCATCGTTAATGTTCTCTGGTATCAAAGGTTTTTGGCGGCACAGGATCGTCACCACCCGGGTTCAAGGGGTGGCATTTTAATACGCGTTTTAATGTCAACCAACTGCCTTTTATCAGGCCGAACCTGCGTAATGCCTCAATTCCGTAATGAGAGCAGGTCGGGTGAAACCGACAGTGTGGTCCCAGTAATGGACTGATGCCGCGTTGATAGACGCGTATCAGGACGATCAGGAGCCGCGCGCCAGGCGACAGTGACGACGCCATAATTTCTCCAACGCTTCCGCCAGCATACGGTTATCCAGATCGGCAACCCCCTTCTTCGCGACCACCACGAAGTCCATCGACGGCAGTTCATGTTGACGCAGACGAAAGCTTTCGCGGGTCAATCGCTTGATCCGGTTGCGTTCATGAGCGCGTTTCACATGTTTTTTAGCGACGGTGAGACCGATGCGGGGATGCCCCAGCGCGTTAAGGCGGCCGAGAATAGTAATTTGCGGCGTGCCAGCCCGTTGTGGCTGCTGGAAGACGAAAGTGAAATGAGTGGGAGTTAACAAACGTAACTCCCTGGGAAATGCGAGCTTACCCATCAGGGCTTGCTTTATTACTTAGAAACGGTCAGACGAGAACGGCCTTTAGCACGACGACGTGCCAGAACCTGACGACCATTTTTTGTTGCCATACGAGCACGGAAACCGTGTGAACGGTTGCGCTTCAGTACGGACGGTTGAAAAGTGCGTTTCATGGCGGTTTCTACCTAAACTTGAAAATTTTCACTGGGTGACGCGTTTCGGGCCAGAAAATCGACCTACGCCTCAATGTGTCTTTAATAAAGAGGCGGGATTGTAATAATTGTACAGTCCCGAGTCAATTTACTTCGCGTGTCATAGTGCCTGAAAACCCGCATACAGCCCGCAGAGTCCCGACTTTGCGCCTGATGGCTCAATGTCGGGTGGAGAATTATACGGGCTCCGCACTAAAGCGCAAGGATCGCACGGGATCTTATTGCGATCGGCTTGCCGGATCCTGGGGATAAAATGAGATGTCGCCCGAAATTTTAATGGATTGCGTCAGATCCCTGCTGGTTTTTCCCGCAACTGGCGTAAACTTCTTTGCGCGCCTCTGGCCTGTGGATAAAAAGGATCAAAACTGTGTAGAAAGGGAAGATCTCTGCCTCGCTTTGCGCTATGATCCGCCCTTCCGCTGACGATCCTCCGGTGATTGCAGGACGGAAAACCGCTGATAGCGGTCGCAGGCGCTTTCTTAGCGTCTGTGTCAAAAATGAACGTTTCTTAGAGTAACGCCTACTATTCTTTTCGAATTTGTACGAGTGGAGTCCGCCGTGTCACTTACGCTTTGGCAACAGTGTCTTGCCCGTTTGCAGGATGAGCTTCCTGCCACCGAATTCAGCATGTGGATCCGTCCACTACAGGCTGAGTTAAACGACAATACGCTTGCCTTGTATGCTCCAAATCGCTTCGTACTCGACTGGGTTCGGGACAAATACCTTAATAGTATCAATGCACTGCTGAATGAATTCTGCGGTCCGAACGTGCCCGCACTGCGTTTTGAAGTGGGAACGCGCCCGGTTCAGCAGCAGGCGGCAGCGGTCAGCCAGCCCGTAATGGCCAGCGTCAGCGCGCCCGTGATGCCCGTACAGAGCCATATTCGTCCGGCCCCGACGCAGATTATGCGTCCCAGCTGGGATAATGTCCCGGCACCAGCCGACGTCACCTATCGCTCAAATGTGAACAACCGTCATAACTTCGATAACTTCGTCGAGGGTAAATCTAACCAGCTGGCGCGCGCGGCGGCACGTCAGGTGGCGGATAATCCAGGCGGCGCTTACAACCCGCTGTTTCTGTATGGCGGCACCGGTCTCGGTAAAACGCACCTGTTGCATGCGGTGGGCAACGGCATCATTGCCCGAAAACCCAATGCAAAAGTGGTTTATATGCACTCCGAGCGCTTCGTGCAGGACATGGTTAAAGCACTACAGAACAATGCGATTGAAGAGTTCAAACGCTACTACCGTTCGGTAGATGCGCTGCTGATCGATGACATTCAGTTCTTTGCTAATAAAGAGCGATCGCAGGAAGAGTTCTTCCACACCTTTAATGCCTTATTAGAGGGCAATCAGCAGATCATCCTCACCTCGGATCGCTATCCAAAAGAGATCAACGGGGTGGAAGATCGTCTTAAATCACGTTTCGGCTGGGGTTTAACGGTGGCGATCGAGCCGCCTGAGCTGGAAACGCGTGTGGCGATCCTGATGAAAAAAGCGGATGAGAACGACATCCGTCTGCCTGGTGAAGTCGCCTTCTTTATTGCCAAGCGGTTACGCTCTAACGTGCGTGAGCTGGAAGGCGCGCTGAATCGCGTGATCGCCAATGCCAACTTTACTGGCCGGGCGATTACCATCGACTTCGTGCGCGAAGCGCTGCGCGATCTGCTGGCGCTGCAGGAAAAGCTGGTCACCATCGATAATATTCAGAAGACCGTGGCTGAGTACTACAAAATTAAGGTAGCGGATCTGCTTTCCAAGCGCCGTTCGCGCTCGGTGGCACGTCCGCGCCAGATGGCGATGGCGATGGCGAAAGAGTTAACCAACCATAGCCTGCCAGAAATTGGCGATGCTTTTGGGGGTCGCGACCATACAACGGTGCTTCATGCCTGCCGCAAGATTGAGCAGCTGCGTGAAGAGAGCCACGATATCAAAGAAGATTTCTCTAATCTCATCAGAACATTATCTTCCTGACGCTATGAAATTTATTGTTGAACGTGAGCAGCTGCTGAAGCCGCTGCAACAAGTAAGTGGTCCCCTGGGTGGTCGTCCGACGCTGCCGATCCTTGGAAACCTGCTGCTGCAGGTAACTGAAGGTTCGCTGTTGCTGACCGGTACCGATCTGGAAATGGAGATGGTCGCACGCGTGGCGCTGACTCAGGCACATGAGCCTGGATCCACCACCGTTCCGGCGCGTAAATTCCTCGATATCTGTCGCGGATTGCCGGATGGCGCAGAAATTACTCTGGCACTGGAAGGCGATCGCATGCTGGTGCGCTCTGGCCGCAGCCGTTTTTCGCTGTCGACCCTGCCCGCCAGTGACTTCCCCAATCTTGACGACTGGCAGAGTGAAGTTGAATTTACCCTGCCGCAGGCAACGCTGAAACGGCTGATTGAAGCGACCCAGTTTTCGATGGCGCATCAGGATGTGCGTTACTACCTCAACGGCATGATGTTTGAAACCGAAGGGGAAGAGCTGCGCACCGTGGCCACTGACGGTCACCGTCTGGCTGTCTGCTCCATGCCGATTGGTCAGGCGCTGCCGAGTCATTCGGTGATTGTGCCGCGTAAAGGCGTGATTGAACTGCTGCGTCTGCTGGATGGCGGCGATACACCTCTGCAGGTTCAGATTGGCGGCAGCAATATCCGTGCGCATGTCGGCGACTACATCTTTACCTCTAAGCTGGTTGATGGCCGTTTCCCCGATTATCGTCGCGTATTGCCGAAGAATCCCGACAAAGCGCTGGAAGCGGGCTGCGATCTGCTCAAACAGGCCTTTGCCCGCGCCGCTATCCTCTCTAACGAGAAGTTCCGCGGTGTTCGCCTCTATATCACCGAAAATCAGCTGAAGATCACCGCCAATAACCCTGAACAGGAAGAAGCGGAAGAGATGCTGGATGTCAGCTACAACGGCACGGAACTGGAGATTGGCTTCAACGTCAGTTACGTGCTGGATGTACTGAACGCGCTGAAGTGCGAAAACGTCCGTCTGCTGCTGACCGACTCGGTGTCGAGCGTGCAGATTGAGGATGTGGCGAGCCCGGCAGCGGCCTATGTCGTCATGCCCATGCGCTTGTAGAATATATCGGCCTGGCTTACTTGCCATTCTGATTCCGGGCAGTGCTCGCCCCTGGTCACATACTTCAGTATGCTCCCAGGGCCTGCGCGCTGGCCGGAACCAGACTGGCGGCGACGCCGACGGCCTGGTGACTGAGGTATCGGGCAAACCTGCTTTGCCGTTGACGCCCTGGATCGCCAGGCCCAAAACTTTATTGCCCTTCACGCTGGACTGATTCATGGCTTTAACCCGCCTTCTTATCAAAGATTTTCGTAATATTGAGCAGGCTGACCTGCAGCTGGCACCCGGCTTTAATTTCCTGGTCGGCGCCAACGGCAGTGGTAAAACCAGCGTTTTAGAAGCGATTCATACTCTGGGGCATGGCCGTTCGTTTCGCAGCCTGCAGGCGGGACGCGTCATTCGTCACGACGAGGCGGCGTTTGTGCTGCATGGGCGTCTGGAAAACAAAGAGCGGGAAATTTCAGTCGGGCTGACCAAAAACCGTGCCGGTGACAGCAAAGTGCGCATTGATGGCAGCGATGGTCACAAGGTCGCGGAGCTGGCGCAGCTGTTGCCGATGCAGTTAATCACCCCTGAAGGCTTTAGTTTGCTGAATGGCGGCCCCAAATATCGCAGAGCCTATGTCGACTGGGGCTGCTTTCATAACACCCCCGGCTTTTTTAACGCCTGGAACAACATGCGCCGCCTGCTTAAACAGCGGAACGCGGCGCTGCGCCAGGTCTCACGTTACAGCCAGATTCGTCCCTGGGATCAGGAGCTGGTTCCGCTGGCTGAACAGATCAGCCAGTGGCGGGCGGAATACAGTGCGGCGATTTCAGCGGAGATCACCGCCACCTGTGGCCAGTTTCTGCCGGAATTTGAGCTGCGCTTCTCATTCCAGCGTGGCTGGGACAAAGAGAGCGACTACGCCGAACTGCTGGAACGTAACTTCGAGCGCGATCGCGCACTGACCTATACCGCCAGCGGCCCCCATAAAGCGGATTTTCGTATTCGGGCTGAAGGGACGCCGGTAGAAGATTTACTCTCACGTGGGCAGTTAAAACTGCTGATGTGTGCATTGCGTCTGGCACAGGGCGAGTTCCTGACAAGCCAGAGCGGACGCCGCTGTATTTACCTCATTGATGACTTTGCTTCTGAGCTGGATGAGAGCCGCCGACGCCTGTTGGCGGAACGGTTAAAAGCCACTCAGGCTCAGGTGTTTGTCAGCGCAATTTCTGCCGGACATGTAATCGACATGACCGACGAAAAGGGCAAGATGTTCCGCGTGGAACAGGGTAAAATAGCGGTTCAACCTGAAGATTAAAATGAGCGAGAAACGTTGATGTCGAATTCTTATGACTCCTCAAGTATTAAAGTCCTGAAAGGACTTGATGCGGTACGCAAACGCCCGGGCATGTATATCGGCGATACCGATGACGGTACCGGTCTGCATCACATGGTATTCGAGGTCGTGGATAACGCAATCGACGAAGCGCTCGCTGGTCACTGTAGTGACATTGTGGTCACCATCCATGCCGATAACTCCGTATCGGTGCAGGATGATGGACGCGGCATTCCTACCGGTATTCACGAAGAAGAGGGCATCTCTGCCGCTGAAGTGATCATGACCGTGCTGCATGCTGGCGGTAAGTTCGATGATAACTCCTATAAAGTCTCCGGCGGCCTGCACGGCGTGGGCGTCTCCGTGGTTAACGCCCTGTCGCAGAAGCTGGAGCTGACCATTCGTCGCGAAGGCAAAGTGCATCAGCAGATTTACGTCCATGGCGTACCGCAGGCACCGCTGGCGGTGACGGGTGAGACCGACATTACAGGGACCCGTGTGCGTTTCTGGCCGAGCCACGAAACCTTTACCAACGTGCGCGATTTTGAGTATGACATCCTGGCGAAACGCCTGCGTGAACTCTCATTCCTGAACTCCGGCGTGTCGATTCGTCTGGATGATAAGCGTGATGGCAAAAGCGATCACTTCCACTATGAAGGCGGCATCCGGGCGTTTGTTGAGTACCTCAACAAAAACAAAACCCCGATTCACCCTACCGTGTTCTATTTCTCTACCGAGAAAGATGGCATTGGTGTGGAAGTGGCGCTGCAGTGGAACGACGGCTTCCAGGAAAATATCTACTGCTTTACCAACAACATCCCACAGCGCGACGGCGGTACACACCTCGCCGGTTTCCGTTCAGCGATGACCCGTACCCTGAATGCCTACATGGAAAAAGAGGGTTACAGCAAGAAGGCCAAAGTCAGCGCCACCGGTGATGATGCCCGTGAAGGTCTGATCGCTGTGGTTTCGGTGAAAGTGCCGGATCCTAAATTCTCCTCGCAGACCAAAGATAAACTGGTCTCCTCCGAGGTGAAAACAGCGGTTGAGCAGCAGATGAATGAGCTGCTGGCTGAATACCTGCTGGAAAATCCATCAGACGCCAAAATTGTAGTCGGCAAAATTATTGACGCTGCCCGTGCCCGTGAAGCGGCACGCCGCGCCCGTGAAATGACTCGCCGTAAAGGCGCGCTGGACCTGGCGGGTCTGCCAGGCAAACTGGCGGATTGCCAGGAGCGCGACCCGGCGCTGTCTGAAATCTACCTGGTGGAGGGTGACTCCGCAGGCGGCTCGGCCAAACAGGGCCGTAACCGTAAAAACCAGGCGATTCTGCCGCTGAAAGGTAAGATTCTTAACGTTGAGAAAGCGCGTTTCGACAAGATGCTCGCCTCCCAGGAAGTGGCCACGCTGATCACCGCGCTGGGCTGCGGTATTGGTCGCGACGAGTACAACCCGGACAAGCTGCGCTATCACAGCATCATCATCATGACCGATGCCGACGTCGATGGTTCGCACATCCGTACCCTGCTGCTGACCTTCTTCTATCGTCAGATGCCTGAAATCATTGAGCGCGGCCACGTTTATATCGCCCAGCCGCCACTCTACAAAGTGAAGAAAGGCAAGCAGGAGCAGTACATCAAAGATGACGAGGCGATGGATCAATACCAGATCGCTATCGCGCTTGATGGCGCGACGCTGCACACCAATGCCAGCGCGCCGGCGCTGGGCGGTGAGCCGCTGGAGACGCTGGTCACTGACTTCAACAGCACCCAGAAGATGATCAAGCGTATGGAGCGCCGTTATCCGATGGCCATGCTGCGTGCGATGATTTATCACGACACGCTGAGCGACCTGACCAGCGAAGCAGAGGTTACAACCTGGCTGAATGGTCTGGTGAGCTATCTGACTGAACGCGAAGCGCACGGCAGCACCTATCTGGCACAGGTGCGTGAAAACCGCGAATCAAACCTGTTCGAGCCGGTACTGCGCGTCCGTACCCACGGTGTAGATACTGACTATCCGCTGGATGCTGATTTCATTCAGGGTCCTGAGTATCGCAAAATCTGCGCCCTGGGCAGCAAACTGCGTGGTCTGCTGGAAGAAGATGCTTACATCGAACGTGGCGAGCGTCGTCAGCCAGTGGCAAGCTTCGAACAGGCGATTGAGTGGCTGATTAAAGAGTCGCGTCGCGGCCTCTCGGTCCAGCGCTACAAAGGTCTGGGCGAGATGAACCCGGAGCAGCTGTGGGAAACCACCATGGATCCAGACAGCCGTCGTATGCTGCGCGTTACCATTAAAGATGCGATTGGCGCTGATCAGCTGTTCACTACCCTGATGGGCGATGCGGTTGAACCGCGCCGCGCCTTCATCGAAGAAAATGCGCTGAAAGCCGCCAATATCGATATTTAACCGGCATCAGCGATGAAAGGCCATCACCCAGGTGATGGCCTTTTTTTTGTGCCGTCCGGGCGGAAAACCCGCCAGGAGGTGCCTTCCTGCCCGCAGGCTGCGATCCCGATCACGTTTTAACCCGGTCTGCTCCCTTACTCTTGCCCCTCTTTGCGCATTTACCGCGCACTATTCCACACAGGGAGTTACACCATGATTGTTTGCGATCGTCACGACTGGGACAGAGAACGTCACGCCTTTCATCCGGTAGTCGATCAGGCGATAAGCTGGATTGCCAGCACAGATTTCAGCCAGCTGGAAACCGGCAAATATGAGATCCTGCCCGACAACAAAATGTTCTGTCTGGTGCAGGAGATGATGACCGAACCGGCCAGCGCACGTAAAGCGGAGTCCCACTTCAACTACATCGATATTCAGTATCTGCTGACAGGCACCGAAAATATTGGCGTGGCCCGCGCCCATCCCGACCAGCACATCACCGAAGATTTTGCCCAGCAGCGTGACGTCGTTTTTTATCAGAAAATATTGAATGAGTCAGTGATTACGCTGATGCCAGGCATGTTCGCGCTCTTTTTCCCGCACGATATCCATCGTCCCTGCTGCGCCCCTGGCGAACCCGCAACAATCCGAAAAGCCGTGATTAAAATCCACCGCGATCTCTTTACCGCCTGAACCTGGTGGTCAGCTGGCCGTTCTCGCCTGCCATGAAACTGGTCAATGTGCGCTGAATCGCGCTAGCATTGAACAAAACCCAGACGCTACGAGGACTCTATGGCTATTAAATTGATCGCTATCGACATGGATGGCACCCTGCTCAACCCGCAACATGAGATCACGCCGGCGGTGAAATCCGCCCTGGATCGCGCCCGTCAGCAAGGGGTGTCGATTGTTCTGACCACCGGCCGGCCGTTTGTGGGTATCCAGCGCTATCTCATGGAACTGGATATGCAGACGCCCGGCCAGTACGCGATCAGCAACAACGGTGCGCTGGTTCATCAGGCCGAAGATGGTGAGTGCGTGGCGGAAGTGACGCTGACCTTTGACGACTACCTCTACATCGAGAACCTGGCGCGTGAGCTTGGCGTACATTTCCAGGCATTCGACAAAACCCATCTCTATACCCCTAACAAAGACATCAGCGAATACACCATCCATGAAGCGAGCCTGACCGGCATTCCGGTGCGCTACCGCGCGGTGGAGGAGATGGATCGTGCCATGCGCTTCCCGAAACTGATGATGATCGACCGGCCTGCCCTGCTCGACGCGGCGATTGCCCGCCTGCCCGAGCATGCTCAGCAGACCTACACCATCCTGAAGAGCGCGCCTTATTACCTCGAAATCCTCGATCGTCGGGTGAATAAAGGCCAGGGCGTCAAAATGCTGGCTGAGAAGCTCGGCCTGAAGCAGGAAGAAGTGATGGCAATTGGCGATCAGGAGAATGACCTGGCGATGATCGAATACGCAGGAACGGGTGTCGCAATGGGGAATGCCATTGACTCTGTTAAGAAAATCGCGCAGTTCATCACCAAAACCAATATGGAAGATGGCGTCGCGCATGCCATCGAAGAGTTAGTGCTGTAACGGCCTGTTCTCTGCCGGGCCGCTTCGGCCCGGATCCCCTAACCCGGCAAAAATGCTGCACCGCAAAACAGAATCGCGTAATTTGTCGGGCAACTCTTTCTCCGTGGGTTTCATCATGTCAGAAAAACAGATCACCTTTGCTGCCCGTCAGCATCAGCTCACCAATATTAATGTCTGGACTGCCGACAGCCAGTGGCTGGCGTTTGACGTTCGTCCATCGGGCGCGTCGTTTACCAGTCAGACCATTGAGCGGGTCAATGTGATGACCGGTGAGGTGGAGGTGCTCTATCAGGCCCGGCATGGTGCTCACGTCGGCGTCGTCACGGTCAGTCCCGATCTGCCACCGCGCTACGTCTGCATTCATGGCCCGGAACATCCCGATGCCAGCTGGCAGTATGACTTCCACCACCGGCGCGGGGTGATCTTTCAGAACGGTGCAGCGGTGAATCTGGATGCCTGCGATATCACGCCGCCGTTTACCCCTGGCGCGCTGCGTGGCGGCTCGCATGTACATGTCTTCAGTCCCGATGGTTCTCGCCTGAGCTTTACCTACAATGACCACGTGATGCACGAACTGGATAGCCGGCTCGATCTGCGCAACGTCGGCATCGCGGTGCCCCTTTGCGCGGTAACGCCCGAAAAGCAGCATCCGCGCGAATATGACGGCACCTTTTTTTGCCTGCTGGTGAGCCAGACGCATGCGGAACCGCTGCCAGGCAGTGACCAGATTAATCGTGCCTGTGAGGAGTGCTGGGTCGGTGAGCGTGGCTACCAGAAGCCGGACGGCAGCTGGCAGCGCTGGGCGATCGCCTTTATTGGCGACACGCTGACGGCGCAGGGCGAAAAACGGCCTGAAGTTTTTATTGTTGATCTGCCTGATGCGCTGGAGGATTACGCCCGCGCCGGAGAGATGCCGCTGGAGGGCAGCAGCCAGCAGTTACCTGCGCCACCGGCTGGCGTGCAGCAGCGTCGCCTGACCCACAGCCGTGGTGTAGCTCTGCAACCGCGCCACTGGCTGCGCGCCGCACCGGATGGCAGCCAGATAGCGTTTCTGATGGCGGATGCCGCAGAGGTGATCCAGCTCTGGACGGTCTCCCCCAACGGCGGCGAACCGCGTCAGATCACCCGACTCAGCCACAGCATTCAGTCCGCCTTTAGCTGGCATCCTGACGGCCAGGCGATCGCTTTTGTCTGCGATAACAGCGTGATGCGATGTGACGTTGAGAGCGGCGCGTGTCAGCGTCTGACCCGCAGAACAGAAGAGGCGCCATCAGGTGACGCGGTGGTCTGGTCACCTGATGGTACACAGATTGCTTATATGCGTGAGGTGAATGGCTGGCGGCAACTCTTTACGGTTGCGGCAGTGACCGCATAGGAGGCATAGGCTGCGCCTGCGCCAGGCTTTCCTGCGTATGCGCCAGCCTTTCGCTCTGCAGGATGCGTTCACGTGGAGAGTCGAGAGATTTATCTTTGTCGCTGCGGTAGTAGTCCCACGGCAGCAGCAGCGTATCCAGCACGGCAGAGAAAGGAAGATCGATTAACGCCAGCGGCTTCAGCGCCCAGCTGGTATCACCATCGGACAGCATATCAGCGCTGGCACGGGTGCCTGGATAGTAGCCCTGACTCGCACCTGTGTGAGACATCACGCTGGAACAGCCGGTTGTTGCCATTGCGCAGCACACCACTCCAGCCAGAGGTAAGGTCTTCATCAATTTCATCATCATCATCCCTTCAGTCATGGCATAAGCCTGGCTGAGTTTGCTTGCCAGACAACGTCAACACTCTGGGGCGAAGTCCGTCTGGGTCTGGCAAATGTAGTCCTGAGTGTATGTCATTTCCTCAAATTGGCGAAAAAAATTGCATTTCGCCCTCTTGAAAATGGTCTTGTGGCACCCATTTTTAGTTTACGGACGCACTCACCGTTGCCGCAAGGGACAGTGGGGTGCCGTATCCAGCCTGTCCAGTAGTGGAAGGTTGCCAAAACTTGCTGAAATTCAGGAGTCTTAATATGCGTAATTTTGATCTCACCCCACTTTATCGCTCTGCTATCGGTTTTGATCGCCTGTTTAACCTGCTCGAATCTAATCAGAATCAGAGCAATGGCGGCTATCCTCCCTATAACGTTGAACTGGTCGATGAAAATCACTATCGCATTACTATTGCGGTGGCCGGTTTTGCTCAGAGCGAACTGGATATCACGGCGCACGATAACGTGCTGATCGTGCGGGGTGCCCATCCTGAAGAGCAGACCGAGCGTAAATACCTGTATCAGGGTATCGCCGAGCGTAACTTCGAGCGTAAATTCCAGCTCGCCGACCACATTGTGGTGCGCGATGCCCGTCTCGAGAATGGTCTGCTGAGCATCGATCTTGAACGTCTGGTGCCGGAAGAGGCGAAACCACGCCGTATTGAGATTCTGAAGTAATATTGAGGTTCTGAAACAGTCATTAAAAACGCCGCGTTAGCGGCGTTTTTTTTTGCCCTTATATCTGAAGGCAGATTTACCCTTACGGCTGCGTTCGCATCGCTAAGCGCTGACCCAGCACGCCACCAAACACATTGACCAGCAGTCCCAGTATAATCACCACCGCACCCAGCATCTGCTGCCCGGAGAGATGCTCATCCAGCACCAGCGCGGCGGTAATAATCCCCACCACTGGCACCAGCAGCGACAGCGGCGCGACGCGCCAGGTTTCGTAGCGACTCAGCAGATTCCCCCAGATAGCGTAACCCACAATGGTGGCGACAAACGCCAGATAGAACAGCGCCAGCACGGTCTGCAGGCCGATATGCAGCAGGCTGTAAACGATGGCGGCCTGACCATCAAACAGCAGCGAACAGGCAAAGAAAGGAACGATCGGCACCAGCGCACTCCAGACCACCAGTGACATGATCGGCACGCTGCGGTTCCGCATAATAATCTTATTGGTGATATTACCCAGTCCCCATGAGAGCGCCGCCGACAGCGTCAGCATCATGGTGGTCAGCGTAATACCGGCGCTGGTCTGCCCTTCCATGCCAGCCGTCGCCAGCAAAAACATCCCCAGCGTAGCGATGATAATCCCGACGATATGATTCCAGCGCAGCTTCTCCGCCAGCAACAGCGCGCCCAGCAACAGGGTAAAGAATGCCTGCGCCTGCAGCACCAGCGAGGCCAGACCGGCAGGCATGCCGAGCTTGATCGCCAGGAACAGAAAGGCGAACTGACCAAAACTGATGGTCATGCCATAAACCACCAGCCAGCGCAGCGGAATCGGCGGGCGACGCACAAAGAAAATGGCGGGAAAGGCGACCAGGGTAAAACGCAGCCCGGCGAGCAAAAAAGGCGGCATACCCTGCAGCCCCAGCTTGATCACCACAAAATTGACGCCCCACGCCACCACCACGCACAGCGCTAACAGCATATCTTTTACCGACATCAGAAACTCCTTGTCCTGCCGTCAGGCGGTGACCGCAATCGGGGTCGCGATATCGGCACAGCAGCCTTCACCCACGATGCGAAAATAATCATCTGCAGCCAGCGCGATCGACTTATCCAGCTCGCCCGCGTTAAACCATAACGTTCCGACCTGTTGCAGTCGGGTATCCACCCGCAGCGCCAGCCGGTCATCAAAACTAAACGGCGGTACCGCGCCCATCACACAGCCCGTCAGCGCCTGCGCCAGCTCCGGAGCGGCGAAAGAGGATTTTTTGCCGCCGATGGCGCGCGCCGCACTTTTGAAATTGATCCGGCAGTCGCCCGGCACTATCGCCAGCAGCTGACGCGATGGCGCACCGTCCGGCATGCTGACCTCCAGCACCATCGCTTTGGCCGCCTGGCCCAGCAGGTTACCGCGTATCTGGCTGATCTGTTCGGTCTGCCCTATCGCCTCATGTTCCACCACGCGGTAGCTGGCCTGCTGCTGATCCAGCAGCGCAGTAATTTTTTCAAACGTCGTCATTCCCTTCTCCTGTTCTGGCACAGCCCGGCTTAGCTCCAGGCGATAGCGTGTTTCATTTTTTTATCGGTCAGCCCGAAAAAGAAACCCATGGTGATACGGGTATCGCCTTCGACCCGATCGATCTCATGATAAAACGCAGGATTAAACAGATAGATATCGCCACTGCGTGGTGAAAATTCGCAGATCTCGCTGTTTTCAATCACCCCACTGCGATAACCCAGCTCCCCGGCGGTTTTGAACTGCTCATCCTCTGGCGACCACTTTTTGTTGTAGATACGCAGTGCTCCGCCCGCGTTGCACTCCTGCAGGCAGACCACGCAGCTGAGCTGATGCAGGATTTGCGTCACCACCAGCGAAGTCTCTGCGGCGTCGCGCACGATATTGTCGTTATGCAGCGGGTTCGCGACGCCATTGGCATGAAAGCGCACGATAGAACCGGCATAGTCTCCACAACCCGGTTCGTGGGCGATGCGTAAACTTTCCAGCCGCAGCGCATGCTGAACCCAGCGGTAAATCTGTTCGCGCAGCGTATTCAGTGAGGGCGGCAACGCCGGCTGGATATCGCGCAGCTCGGTAAAATAGTTATCGGGAGCCGCAGTATGACGCGCCAGATAGGGGCCGAGCGTGGTCAGCGCGCCATTGGGATAGTGGGAGACACGGATCTTTTCCCGGCAGCTCTGCAGGTCGGTCACCACCGCTTCCCGCACCTCTGGCGTCAGGAAATTACGCAACACCAGCAGCGGCACCCGTGCGGTAACGATGTCATCCAGCCAGGTCGATTCCACAAACATGTTGGGATTAATCACGCGGAACTGATTGAAAATTGCCATGTTTATCACTCCCTAAACGGTATTTCATAGAGTTCATGATTGTTCATTCGCCGCCAGTTGCCAGCGCTGCCTGGTATTGCCACGGGTTCAGAGGCGATCAGCGTGCAACCATCCTGTTGCTGAAAATGCATCGTAAAATAGTCGGGCCAGGGCGTGTCGTGCGGATACCACTGCCACGCCCAGGCTTTGTCACGGGTGACGAAAATGGCATTCCCTGCGCTGCCGCCCGGCTCTACCTGCGCCATCTTTGCGCGCAGATAGTCGCGGGTGAAATCGGCAGGCGTGGTCTGATCCACCAGATAACGCAAATACTCTTCTGAATCGAAGCGCGATTCGGCCAGACCGAGCTGGCGGTAAATCGTCGGCAGAAAGCCGTTATGCATCATGTACCACTGATGTCCGGCGCTGTTGCGCCACAGCGGATGAGAAAACGCCAGTCCCTGATTTTTACTCAGCGTGGCGTGCCGCACATGCACCGCCAGAAACCGGCTGCGCAGCCGATCCACATCGATACCGGGCAGCGCTTCTGCGAACGCGCCGGTGCCGTGCAGGGTACGAATCTCACCCTCTTCGAGCCACAGACAGCCCCAGCCGTTAGGGTGTGATTTGATCGGGCCATCGTGTTCGGCGCTTTCACCGCAGCTCATGGCGCGCGCCGCCTCCAGAATCTCTGCGCTGTCGAACCGGCCATGCGCCAGAATCATCCTGCACATACTTTATCTCTCCCGGCCGCCACCGGCTGCGCGGCAATCACCTGCTGAAAAGTGGTCATAATCGGCTCACGCGCTGTGGCCGTCAGGCTGAAAGTGGCCAGAATGCCCGCGTGACGCGTCAGGTCGGCATAGAGCGATGAGCGTGACGAAACCTGTAACGCAGGCAATCTGAGTGGCGGTAACAACGCGCCCTGCTGATGCTGATCGATCCAGCGTTCGGCAGCCTGCAGCTGCGCCGGTTGCCGCAACCGCAGCTGGCCGACCGCACCGGGTGTGGTGAAGGCAAAGACAGGTAACGCGCCGCCCGCTTCTAACCGGAAGGTGACTTCCGCCCAGTTGATGCCAGTCGCCTCCTGCACCAGCGTCGCCACGCCCATGCCGGAGAGCCGGAACCCCATCTCCAGGAAATGTGGCACGCCGTTGACCACAATAAAATCGATATGAAATGCACCCTGACGGTAGCCAAAGGTTTCGCAACAGAATGTCATCAGGCTGCTGAACGAGACCGGCAGGGCCGCTGCCGCCATCGCCACATGCCCCGACTCATAAAAGCTGACGCAGCCCTCAGCATCCCGGTGCTGCTCAATCACCTTCTGGCAGCAGGTCAGCGCCTGGGGATGTCCCTGATGCACCACGCCCTGTAATGAAAACTCATCGCCGATCAGCGCGCTTTCCACAATAAAGCCGCTGAAGCCGCGTCCGCCGTAATTCATGGTCTGTACCAGCTGTTTCACTACGCTATGCAGCTGATCGGCATGCTCAATCAGCCAGATGCCCAGGCCGCCGCCGCCATCCACCGGCTTCACGACGCAGGGATAGATCAGCGCCTGTCCGGCATCCAGAATGCTGAGCGGCGAGGCGAAAAAGCGGAACTCCGGCTGCGGGAAGCGCGGCCAGGCTTTTTTCAGCGCCATACGCTGCGCATATTTATCCAGCGGAATAAAGGCAGCGGGCGCATCCGGCCCGGCCAGCATCTCGCGCAGTCGTCCGGCGCTGGCGTTGTAGGCTTCAAAGCCCGCCAGCACCACCAGCGGATGCGCCAGTAAACCGGCGTGCAGATAGGCCTGCATCACCTCCCAGGGATTTTCGGGGCGATCGAGGCGAATGATCAGATCAAACGGCAGAGCCAGGCTTAACGACTGGTAATCGACGAAATCACCCATTTCAGCCAGCACGGTAAAATAGCCGTCGCGCTTCGCCACCGCGCAGTAAGGATTTTGCCCGTCGCGGGTGGCGCCAATTTGCAGAAAAATCTTTTTCATCGCCTCGCCTTACCGGGTTAACGCCCGGAAATGATTTCTGTCACGATGTCATTCAGTACACCGTTATTGACCTGAATCACCGCTTTGTGGGGATCAAAACGCAGCACGCGCGACAGCGGATCGGCGCTTTTGCCCTCCAGCAGCGAACTGACCGGCTTGCTCTGCCAGCAGTGTCGCATCTGCGTCAGCGTCATGCCGGAGAGCCGGGTTAACTGCTGTGCCAGCGCGCCATCCTCACTGCGTTGCTCAAGCAGATCGCGGATGGCCGCCTCATCCAGCGTAATCTGCTGCTGCATCAGCCAGTGTCCGAGCTGCTCTCCCTGCGCCAGGAACGGGGAGTAGATCATGCAGATCAGCTGATCTTCGCTGAGGTCAAACGCCTGTATGGCGAAGTCCGCCGCGCGCTGCCGCTGCCGCTGGATCGCGGCGTCATCCTGATAGCGCGCCGCCATCTCATCGATTAGCGCGGGCGGAAAATCTTTCTTCACCATCAGTCCCAGCGCAAAGCGCACATATTCGCGGATCCCTTCGGCATAGTGGCGCTGCAGCAGCGTTTCTGCCCGCAATCCGCGCAGGTGCGCCATCAGCGTCGGATTACCGCAGTCGGATTCGGAAAAACTGAACATCAGCGCATCAAAACGGAAGCGCATAAATTCGCTGAGCAGTGCCCAGTGCGCGCCCGCTTCATAGGCGGTGTCCTGATAGATGTTGAAGAACAGTGGATTGCGCGCCAGCTGGTGGGTGATGCGGTGCGCAGGCGTCAGCTGATCGGCGCCATAAACATCGCTGAAGTAGCGCTCTGCCACGCCATCCAGCGTCTGCAGAAACCCGCTGAAGCCCCGGGTTTTGTCCGCCACCGGCGCATCAAACAGCCGTGAGAGGTGCCGCGCCCAGGCGACATAGGCGGCCTGCTCCTGTGGCGAGTCGCCGGTAACAATCAGATCCACGCCACCGTTGTAGTCTGCCGCCAGGCTAAAGGAGTTCACCATGCTGAGATTACAGGCGTTGCAGAAGGTCGAGCGCGCGTCGGCGCGAAACCGGTGGCCATTCATCAGCACGTCATTACGGTTCTGCCGCCGCACGCTCTCCGGCATCGGCAGGTCGCGGTCAAACGGCCGGATGAGCAGGCCATCCACCACCAGACACTCCACCCGTTCATCGTCATGCATCGCCAGCGACTGATAAACGCGGTGGATATTCTCCATTACGCTCTGATTCATCGCCGCATGGCGATTGGTGCTGATCCGCAGATGAAAGGTGCTGCCCTGCTGCTGCCAGATCAGTCCCTGAATGTAACGCACGTAAGCCACCATGTAGCTGCTGTCTTTTCCCCCGCCATAGGCGAGCAGCACACGGTTATTCTCCAGCTGCTGCTGATCCGGCAACGCTGCCAGCAGGCGAAGAGAGCAGCGCTGAGCAGACTCAATGATGGCGGGTGACAGATACGCTTCCATCTCCTTCATCATGGCGGGCAGATTATTCATTTCTCACGTTTTCCTCAGGTGAACAGAATCACTTTATGGTCTGAAGCCCGGGGCTGACGGGGTCGCCGGGCCGTTTAGCGTTATGAATAATTAAGAGATGCAGCCTAAAGTACTTTGAATGTACTCTGTTGAATATGCACAGATCAGCGCGATATGGGGTGGAACAGATGGCCGATATTATCGGGGAACAGGAGAGTCAGAGCAGTCGTTACCGCCAGATCGCAGAACAGATCAAGCAGGCCATTCATGCCGGTTCGCTGGCACCTGACAGCCGTCTGCCGTCAGTGCGCACGCTGGCGACGCAGTACAATGTCAGCCTCACCACCGCCCTGAAGACACTGCGCACGCTGGAAGATGAGCGCTACGCCGTTGCCCGCCCCAAATCGGGCTTTTTTGTTGCGCCGCAGCGGCCCTCTTCCCGTCAGCTGCCCGCCGTCAGCGAACAGCCGCGCGCCATCGCGCCGCTTGATGAGCAGACAGAACTTCATCTGGCGATGCTTGGCTCAGACTGCCGGGTGCGTCTCGATCTGGCCAACGGTGACAGTGCGCTCTATCCGGTCAAGCGCATCGGCCTGCTGATGCGTCAGATGGGCTACAGCAAACCGGCCCTGCTCGGGAATACGGTGAAGGGCACCGGCTATGCGCCGCTGAAAACAGAGATTGCCCGCCGGGCAGTGGGTTACGGCTGTAATATCAGCGCTGACGATATTCTGATCACCAACGGCTGCATTGAGGCGATCTCGCTGTCGCTACGCGCCACGACCCAGCCGGGCGATGTAGTCGCCGTGGAATCACCCTGCTATTTCGTGCTGCTGCAGATGCTGCATAACCTCAATTTACGGGTGATTGAAGTGGAAGCCGGGCCGGAAGGGTATGTCGATGTCGCGAAGCTCACCGGGCTGTTTCAGCGCAAGGCGGTGCGGGTCTTTCTCACCCTGTGCAACGTCAACAATCCGCTGGGAAAAAGCATTCCCAACGAGCATAAGGCCTATATTGCGCGGCAGGCGGATGAAAACGATGTGGTGATTATTGAAGATGATATTTTTGGCGATACCGCCTTTGGTGAACGCCGCCCTTTCCCGATGCGCGCCTTCAGCCCCAACGCCATTCTCTGCAGCGGCTTCTCTAAAACCGTGGCGCCAGGCATTCGTATCGGCTGGGTTCACAGCGTCAACTACATGCGCAAAATCGCCTCACTGAAATATACCTCAACCATGGGCACCTCGGTGCTGTCGCAGGCGGCGGTGGCGGAACTGCTGCGCAGCGGCGGCTATGATGCTCATCTGCGTAAGCTGCGGCGTGAGCTGGCACGACAAATCCGTGAAATGCGTCAGTCAGTGTTACGGGAATTTCCGGCGGGAACCCGGGTGTCCGATCCGGAAGGAGGCTATGTGCTGTGGGTTGAGATGCCCCGACAGGCGCTGAACGTGCGCGAGCTGTTTCTGAAAGCGCGCAACGCGGGCATCGGCATTGCGCCGGGCCACATTTTTGCCACCGACCAGCGCTACGATCACTGTTTCCGGCTGAATGCCGGTTTTGGCTGGAATGCAGAGGTGGAACAGGCGATTCAGCAGCTGGCACAGTGGTGCCAGCTGTCGTTAACCGATTCGCAGGATTAGCTGTCGCGCCAGGCGTTCTCAACCTCTTCCGCCAGAATCTGCACCGCCCGCTCAATGTTCTCTGCATCCGGCACGTAATTCATCCGCATACATTGATGGGTGTGCGGCCACGCCTGTTCCAGTCCCGGGAAGAAGAAGTGGCCCGGCACCATCAGCACGCCGCGCGCTTTCAGCCGCTGATAAAGCAATTCGGTGGTGATCGGCAGATCGCGGAACCAGAGCCAGAGGAAAATCGCCCCTTCCGGCTTGTGGATCAGGCAGCGGTCTTCCGGCAGATAGCGCCGCAGGATCGCAATGGTCTGCTGCACCTTCTGCTGATAGAACGGCTTAATCACCTCTTCGGAGAGCCGCAACAGATCGCCGCGACGGATCATCTCATTGGCAATGGCCGGACCGATACTGCCGGGCGCCAGACTGATGATGCCGTTCATATTGCTCAGCGCGGTGATGGTCTTCTCGTCAGCGATAATGATGCCGCAACGCGCACCCGGCAGGCCGAGCTTCGACAGACTCATGCAGAGAATGATGTTGGGGTTCCACAGCGGGCGCACCTCGCTGAAGATGATGCCGGGGAACGGCACGCCATAGGCATTGTCGATCAGCAGCGGCACGTCATGCTGCTGTGCCAGCGCATCGAGCTGCATCAGTTCATCATCGGTGATCACGTTGCCGGTGGGGTTGGTCGGGCGCGATACGCAGATCAGCCCGACCTCTTCATTCATCGGCAGATGCTCAAAATCGACATGATATTTAAACTGACCTTCAGGCAGCAGCTCAATGTTCGGCTTCGCCGACACAAACAGCCCCTCTTCCAGGCCGGCATCCGCATAGCCAAGATACTCAGGCGCCAGCGGGAACAGCACCCGCTTTTTGCTGCCATCGGCCCGGCGCCCCGCATACAGATTGAACAGATAGAAGAAGGCGCTCTGGCTGCCGTTAGTCAGCGCAATGTTCTGTGCGGTGATGGGCCAGCCAAGCTGATCGCTCAGTAGCCCGGCCAGCGACGCCAGCAGCGTCGCTTTTCCGCGCGGGCCGTCGTAATTGCACAGCGCCTCGCTGAGTTTGCCTTCCTCATGCATCTGCTGCAGCAGTTGCTGAAAGTAGTCGTTCATGGCCGGGATCTGCGCCGGATTACCGCCGCCCAGCATGATGGTGCCGGGCGTTCGCAGGCCCGCGCCCATATCTTCCATCAGACGTGAGATGCCGGAATGTTGGGTAAATTTGTCGCCGAACTGAGAAAAAGACATAGCGGTTAAATATTTGTGATAGCGAATCGGGGGTCCACCATAACGCCCGCCATGGGCGGGCGCAATGGAAAGGCGAGGGGATTACTTCAGCGCCTGCGGGTTCACGCAGTTTTTCTCGACGCTTCCACCGAGTGCAGCGAGGAGATTCTCTACCGCATCCTGCATCATGCCGTAGCGGGTTTCATGGGTGGCAGAACCGATATGCGGCAGCGTCACCACATTGGGCAGCGACAGCAGCGGAGAGTCGGCAGAGACCGGCTCCTGCTCAAACACATCCAGCCCGGCGGCATGCAGTTTGCCCGCCTGCAATGCGGCGATCAGCGCATTCTCATCCACCACCGGCCCGCGACCGGCGTTGATCAGCACCGCATCCGGCTTCATCAGTTCAAGCTCGGCGGCACCGATCAGATGGTGCGTCTCTTCAGTCAGCGGCAAACTGATGCAGACGAAATCACTCTGCTTCAGCAGCGCCTCCAGCTCACAGCGCTGTGCGCCAAAGCGCGACTGCGCCTCTTCATGCTCGCGGCGGGCGTTGTAGAGGATTTTCATACCGAAGCCAAAGTGGGCGCGCTGCGCCAGCGCCATCCCGATACGTCCCATGCCGAGAATACCCAGCGTTTTATGGTGCACGTCGATGCCGAACTGTGCCGGACCGATGCTCTTCTGCCAGTTGCCCGCTTTGACCCAGGCATCCAGTTCCGGCACCCGACGGGCGGTACTCAGTACCAGCGCCATCATGGTGTCCGCCACGGTTTCGGTCAGCACGGTCGGCGTGTGCATCAGCACCACGTGACGCTGATTCAGCGCATCTACATCAAAATTGTCATAGCCTACAGAGACGCTGGAGCAGACGCGCAGATTGGGCATCTTCGCCAGCAGCTCACCATTCACTTTACCGCCCGATCCCAGCAGACCTTCTGCCTGCTGGAACGCCGCAGCATGTTCCTGCTGGCTTTCCGGCGAGAGATCGCTGATTTCCGTCACGTCACACTGTTCAGCCAGGCGAGCATAAAGATCGTCGGGCAGTTTTTTATAGAGAATTACAGCGGGTTTCATTCGGTGGCTCCCGGTCAATAAGTAGCGGGCGGCTTGCAGGCCGCCCGGAGAAATAGAGGCTAACGTTTACGCTTTCAGGCGGGTTTCGCACCCTGCAGCGGCGGCGCTTTGTTCTGCGCCGGTTTCACAATCAGCGTCAGCCACACCGAAACCAGCAGGGCCGATCCCATAAAGATGTAGGACGCGGACGGGCTGCCGGTGGCTCCATTAAGATAGCCGACAATCCATGAACCGATAAACGACCCCAGCGCACCCATACTGTTGATCAGCGCCATTGCGCCACCGGCGACATTGCGTGGCAGCATCTCAGGAATAATGGCGAAGAACGGTCCGTAAGGCGCATACATCGCGGCACCGGCAATCACTAACAGGGTGTAGGACATCCAGAAATTGTTCGATCCCACCAGATAAGAGCCCAGGAACGCCAGCGCGCCCACCAGCAGCAGCGGCCAGACGAACAGCTTACGGTTCTGGGTTTTATCCGAAGCCCACGAGACCACCACCATCGCAATGGTCGCCGCCAGATAAGGCACCGCAGAGAGCCAGCCCGCCTCTACCATGCCCATCTGCGTGCCGTTACGCAGAATCGACGGCAGCCACAGCACAAAGCCATAGACGCCGATGCTCCAGGCAAAATATTGCAGGCAGAGAATGATCACGTTGCGGTTGCGGAACGCTTCGCTGTAGTTGCGCACCGCTTTAATATTTTCCTGCTCTTTCTGCAGTTCAGCCTGCAATGCCGCTTTCTCGGCATCGCTCATCCAGCGCGCCTGCGCCGGCTTATCCTGCACCAGGAACCACCAGGCGATCGCCCAGACAACCGCCGGAATCCCTTCGAAGATAAACATCTCACGCCAGCCAAACGATTCGATCAGATAGCCTGACACGACCGACATCCACAACACCGTGACCGGATTACCCAGGATCAGGAAGGTGTTGGCGCGTGAACGTTCCGACCTGGTAAACCAGTTGCTGATGTAGATCAGCATCGCGGGCATCACCGCGGCTTCCACCACGCCCAGAATAAAGCGAATGGCCGCCAGCATCGGAATGTTGCTGACCACGCCGGTCAGTGAGGCACAGCCGCCCCACAGGATCAGGCACCAGAAGATCAGTTTCTTGACGCTGCGGCGTTCGGCGTAAATTGCACCCGGGATCTGGAAAAAGAAGTAACCCAGGAAGAACAGCGCACCCAGCAGCGAGGACATGCCTTTGGTGATGCCGAGATCGTCATTAATCCCGGCAGCAGAAGCGAAGCTAAAATTTGCACGATCGAGATACGCCAGGCTGTAGGTGATAAACACGATGGGCATGATGAACCACCAGCGTTTTGGCGCGATTGTCTGCTTTTTCATCGGGAACTCCTGTGACTGTAGAGGGGCGCGAACTACACGTCGCCCAGTTGCTGACGCGTCGGCAGACCTTCGCTGTCACCAATGACCTGAATCGCCATCGAACCAATTTTGTTGCCGCGACGAATCGCCTGCGGCAGCGACTGACCTTCCAGCAGGGCGCTGATGACGCCAACGGCAAAGCCGTCTCCGGCGCCTACGGTATCCACCACGTTGTCGACTTTTATCGCCTCAACCTGGCCCTGCTCGCCCTGCGCCGTTTTATACCAGGCACCGTCACAACCGGTTTTAATCACGACCGCTTTCACGCCCTTATCGAGATAGAAATCCGCGATCGCTTCTGGCTGACGATAGCCGGTCAGAATCAGCCCCTCTTTTTCGCCCGGCAGTACCCAGTCGGCATACTCCGCCAGCAGATTGAGCTGCTTACGCATCTCCTCTTCGCTGCGCCACAGCACCGGCCGCAGGTTAGGATCAAACGAGATAGTTTTACCGCGCGCACGCATCTCTTTGGCGGTGTGCTTCAGCAGCTCCAGCGAACTCTCTGACAGCGCCGCTGCCACACCGCTCAGGTGCAGATGTCGCGCCGAACCAAAATAGTCCGCGTCAAAATCGTCGACCGACAGATGGCTGGCCGCCGAGCCCTTACGAAAATATTCCACCAGCGGATCAGAGCCGTCGTCGACTTTGGACTTGAGCTGAAAACCGGTGGGATAGCGCTTATCGACCGTCACCCGGGCGTGGTCGATACCCTCTTTTTCCAGCTGCTGGCAGATAAACCGGCCAAAAGCGTCATCGCCAATACGACTGACCCAGCCCACTTTCAGGCCAAGACGAGCCAGGCCGGTCGCCACATTGAGTTCAGCGCCCGCCGCGCGTTTAACAAAGGTCTCTGCTGCGGCCAGGTCGCCGGTTTCACGGGCGATGAACATCGCCATCGCTTCACCGATAGTGACAACATCAAGCGGACCGTTGTGATGCATAGTGTGATGCGTGGTCATCTTCACTCCTTACACGTTACGCAGCAGCGACACATAGTGGCGTGTCACCGCAGTCAGATCGTCGCCTTCCAGCGGAAATTCAATACCGCGCGCTGCCTGTGCGGGCAACTGTTGCAGCAGTGTGCGCCAGTGGTCATCAGCCTCATCCAGCGCAATCGCACGGTAGCTATCCTGGTGCGCCACGGCGGCTTTGACATGCACATAGCCCACCTGCGCAGCCAGCTGTTGCGCCGCCTGATCGGCATCCTCACCGGTCCAGCACCAGTTACCCATATCAAAGGTCATGCTGATCGGAAGATCCGCTTCCCTGACCGCCGTGAAAAAGGCGACTGACGGAGCCAGTCGGCCATGCTCAGTCTGGTCATTTTCCACCGTCAGCTGAAACGGCAGATCTGCCAGCAGCGCCTGCAACGCTTCGCGAGGCAGCGCACCAGTGAACTCTCCCAGCGCCACTTTCAGCCGCTGAGCGTTTAACTGGCGTGCTTCTTCAACGTAGTGGGTTATACGGGGATTGATTTCGCCGCCGTCACAAAACAGCGTATCGGGCACCGAATAGCTGCTGTGCAGCTGATGCTGCGCCACCGCCCGGGCCAGTGCCGGCAGATCGGCCAGTGCCGCGTCATCAAGCAGTTCGCGGCGGATTTCGACCCCGTCTGCGCCCGCCTGCTGGATAATCGGCAGCAGCGCACGCTGACCGCCGAGAGCGGCGATCTGTGAGTGGCCATATGCGGCGGTCACCACGATGATGTCAGGTTTCATGTTCTACTCCATGGCAGGGTTCTGCCCATAACGAATACAAAAACCCTAAATGGAACCGGTTCCAAAGCAAAGCAGCAAACTGTGAAATTATGATCGTGCTCACGAAGCGAGCACGTAAACGGAAGGTTAAATCTGAAATTCAGTTAAGAGGCTGGCTGGAGCCGCGAACGATAAGTTCGCCAGAAAAGACCTGCTCGTCAACCGGCAATCCGCTGCCTTCGATGCGCGCAATCAGCCGTTCCAGCGCACTGTAGCCAATCTGCCAGGTGGGCTGTTTCAGCGTGGTGATACCGACACCGGCCAGCGCCGCCCACTCCAGTTCGTCAAAACCGAGCAGGCCGATATCGCGGCCCCAGTGCAGATTGAGTCGCTGTAGCGATCGCGCTACCTGCAGGGTCAGCGCCCCGTTGGCGACCATCACTGCGCAACGTTTGCCGGTGTGACGCTGATGAAAGGCCAGCAGCGCCTGATCCAGCGCGGCGGGCTGATGCAGCGCCACTTCCGTATTCTCATGCTCAACCTGCGGATGCTCTGCCAGTAGCTGGCGGAAGGCCTGCAGGCGCTCACGGCGCGTGTTGACGCTGCCCAGCGGCTCGCTAAGAAACAGCAGCGCATCATAGCCATTGTCGACCAGATGCCGCGTTGCCGTTTCAGCTGCCTCGGCGTTATTCAGGCCCACCACATCGCAGGGAAAATCGCGGATTTTACGGTCAATCAGCACCATCGGCAGCAGGGATTGTTGCAGATGGTTCAGCACCTCTTCGCGCATCCCGACGGCGTTAACCACAATGCCCTCAACCTGATAGCTGCTCAGCAATTGCAGATAGTGCTGCTCCAGATCCACTTCGTTATTGGTATTACACATCAGCAGCGTGAAGCCCTGCTCGCGGCAGGCAGCTTCAATACCGCTCATGACATCAACAGAATAGGGATTGGTGATATCGGCGATAATCAGCCCGATCAGGCGGGTACGTCCGCGCTTCAGGCCACGCGCCATCTGACTCGGGCGATAGCTGAGATCAGCAATAGCCTGTTCGATCCGCGCTTTCAGACCGGCAGAGAGCAGATGCAGTTCACCATTGAGATAGCGTGAAACGCTGGTTTTACCGGTTCGTGCCGCGTGAGCAACATCGCTGATGGTGGCGCGAGGCGGCCTGATTTTCATGAGATATCCTGAGTAATAAGAAACCCGGCAGAGACTAGCACAAGCAAAGCCCGGCGCAAAAAGCGCTACGCCGGTAATTGCAGCCAGGGTTGCCACAGGGTCTGTAACGTCTCTGGCGGTGCGCCATCAATCAGCCGGATGACCATTTCAGCCACCTGTTCACCGGCCTGATGCGGCGTCGCCTGACGAATGGCGACAATGGGATGATCGAGAATCGCATCTCGCGGCAATCCTTCCCAGCCCGCCAGCAGAATGGCACCCTCGCCCGCTGCACGCCCCGCCAGTTGCAGCGCCAGAGCCGCGCCTTCAGCCAGCGCAGCGCAGTCGGTGATGATCACTTCCGGTACTGGCCCCTCTGCCAGCCACTCCCGGGTTTGCTGATAGCCGGCGCGACGCGACGGTGCCACCGCCGCCATCGCGTAAGGCGTAACTTCCCCCAGCGCCGTCAGATAACCCTGACGCCGGTCACGCACCCGCGTACTGTTTTCATTGCTGCCAAGCCAGGCTATCCGCTGCCGTCCCTGCGCCAGCGACCAGCCCACCGCCAGCTGTGAACCGGCAAGGTGATCAACATCAAACCACGCATAGGTCGATGGCAGATCGCTGCGGCCCAGCGCCAGAAAACGAAAATTGGTCTGGAGCAGAGCATGAAGCCGACTGTCTTCTGGCGTGGTGTGGCCGACGATCAGGGCATCAACGGCGCCACTGCGCAGCAGGCGTGTCAGCGTCGCCTGACTCTGCTGCTTATCCGCCAGCAACAGCAGGTTAATGTCATAACGGGCAAGGTGATGCTCCAGCGCCAGCAGCATGTCGCTGAAGTCGCTGCCATTCAGGGGAGAGGCACCGATCGGGTAGACGAACCCCACCGCGTTAGCACGGCCGGTTTTCAGACGCCGGGCCGCCGCATTAGGCCGGTAGCCACGCCGCTGCGCTTCCTCTTCGATGCGTTTACGCGTCTCCTGAGCGACATCCTGATAACCATTGAGGGCGCGGCTGACGGTCGTTACGGAAAGACCTAAAACCGCGGCGATGGCTTTAAGAGACATGGGAAAGCGTCCATTGATCAATTTTTGATCAGACTACCATAAAGCCTCTGCTGGCTCTATTCGCAGAAACATTACTGATACTTTTAACGCGATGCTTTACAGAAAAAAGGCGCCCCCGGGCGGGGGCGACCGCGTTTATCCCAGCGGGCTGAGCGTGATCTCAACACGACGGTTTTGTGCTTTGCCTGCTTCGGTGCTGTTGCTGGCAACCGGGTTATCCGGGCCTGCACCTTGGGTGCGCAGGCGATCGCTGGCAACACCCTGCACGATCAACGCGCTGGCGACGCTTTCAGCACGCTGCTGGGACAGACGCATGTTCAGCGCGCGGGTGCCGGTGCTGTCGGTATAACCCACTACGTTTACCGCGGTTTTCGGATACTCTTTCAGCACCATTGAAACACCTGTCAGGGTGTTCGCGCCGGCAGGTTTAAGATTGCTGCTGCTGGAGTCGAAGGTGACATTGTTTGGCATATTCAGGACGATGTTATCGCCATTACGGGTCACGCTGACGCCCGTTCCGCGCATCTTGTCGCGCAGTTTCGCTTCCTGCACATCCATGTAGTAACCCACGCCACCGCCCAGTGCGGCTCCGCCAGCAGCACCAATCAGCGCACCTTTACGGCGATCTTTCTTCGACGAGGAGAGTACACCGACACCGGCACCCACTAACGCACCCAGGCCTGCGCCCACACCTGACTTACCCGCCTGAGATTCGCCGGTGTAAGGATTGGTGGTACAACCTGGCAGGGCCAGACTGCCGCTTAATAACAAGGTGATGGCGATTAATTTCTTCTGCATTTTTGTTCCCTTACATTCGACACACAGGGGAAAACCTTTCCCATAAGTGGCACGATTATGCCGCCTGGTGGCCGGGAATGTAGTGAGGAAAAATCCTGATTTAGCGGGAATTACGCCTTTTGGTTGTCAGGATGGCAAAAACAGTTGCTCTGATGATCGTTTATCAGCCCGCAGGCCTGCATAAAGGAGTAGCAGATTGTGGGGCCGATGAATTTGAAACCACGCTGCTTTAGCGCCTTCGAGAGCGCAATGGCCTGCTCTGAGGTGGTGGGAGCCTGACTATAGTCAGGATAATGGTGAACGATTTGCGCGTTATCGACAAATTGCCAGACGAAGTGGCTGAAATCCTCGCCTTGCGCTTCCATCTGGAGATAAGCACGAGCGTTGGCGATAATCGCCGCGATTTTACCGGCGTGGCGGATAATGCCGCTGTTGAGCATCAGCGTGTCGATCTCTGCCGCATCCATCAACGCAATGGCCTGCGGATCAAACTGGTGAAACGCCACCCGATAGTTTTCGCGCTTTTTCAGCACGGTAATCCAGGATAACCCCGCCTGCTGTCCTTCCAGACAGAGCATCTCAAACAGCGCACGCTTGTCTCTCTGTGCCACACCCCACTCCCTGTCGTGATAAGCCAGATAGAGGGGATCCTGCGTTACCCAACCACATCGTTGCATCGCATTGTTCCTTTATAACGAGAATATTTTAGCGGTCCGCTTGATCTTAGAATTAATCGGTTGATAGTTAAACGATCACCGGTTAAATAACAGAGACGGGCCGAAATTTAATTTAAACGCCGGATAATAACTTCAGCCTTGCCTGGAGAAGCGATGTTGCCGAGAAGCGGTTGGAAAGGTCTGCGGATCTGCTGTGCTGTATGGCTGTTAATCTTAACGCAACCGACTTTTGCGCGCGGCGGCATCTCTGCGCCTCAACATCCCGACTTTCTGCCCGACTACGATACGATTCTGGCGGAGAAGATCGCCCTGACGCCACTCGCCTTCAGCGATGAGAGCCGCGCCCTGTTTGAAGCCGCCATCAACTCTCCCACCGCGTCACCCATCGCCGTCCACAGTGAAACCGGCAGCGTAGGCACCACCCCGCTGGGAAAACGCTATCGGGCTGGGGTTGACCTGCCCATTGCCCCGTCATTTACCACCGGGCCGGTGGCGCAGTATGCCGTTGATCCGCAGCAGATGAACTGTCTGCAATGTGACTACAGCGATCAGCAGAGTCGTGAGCAGAGCGCCAGCGTCGGCTGGCGCATCGATTCGCAGCAGGGATGGATATCGCCCTGGGCGCAGCTGAGTTATCACTATCTGCTGGCAGACACGCCGCAGAATCCCCGGCGTGAGGCGACGAACGGCACCGATCAGTCCGAAGGCATCGATCTGAGCATCGGTGCACAAGTGCCTCTGAACGATAATCTGGCGGCTTTCGCCGCGTTTTCACAAAGCGAAGCGCTGAATAACCAGGAGCAGCAACTTTATACCTTTGGCTTCAGCGCCAGCTTCTGATCGGGGCATGAAAAGAGAAAGGGAATCGGGCGTTTAAAATATAATGAGTCCGCTAATCATTATACTGGTAACACTATGCGCAACGATTTGACAATTATTGGCCGTGAAATGACGGTCTTCATACTGGCAGCACTCTTTCTCGCTCTGATGATATTGCCCATCTATATTGATGTGGCCTGGATGAATGATGCGCTGCACGAAACCTCTTTTACTGAAACCACCCAGGAAATCATGCTGGCGGTGATTGCCGCCCTGTTCTTTATTGCGGCCCAGCGCCGTCCGGCTCAGCGCGGCGCGCTGACCTTAGTGGCGGGCTTCTATAGCTGTATGCTGATCCGTGAGCTCGACTTTGTGTTTGATGCCATCCAGCATGGCAGCTGGATCTGGTTCGCCCTGGCGGTGACGGCCGGTTGTCTGGCCGTCGCGCTGCGGACGCCGAAAAAAACCCTGCATGCGCTGGCCAGGCTGCTGCAGCACCGCAGCTGGCCGGTGATGGCCTCCGGCTTTTTAGTGGTGCTGGTCTTCTCACGACTGTTTGGTATTCATGCGTTGTGGCAGCACCTGATGCTGGGCGATTACAACCGCGTGGTGAAAAACATGGCCGAAGAGGGTACCGAACTGCTGGGTTACGGCCTGTGCTGGCTGGCCTCGGTTCGCTATCTATGGCAGACCCGTCCGGCCGCCGCGGCTGTCAGCGTGCGGGCCACCGAATCTGCACCGGCCCGTCACGCCACTTCTCCGGTCACCTCGCACTGATCCGCACTCTTGCTTTTTAAGCGATCCGCATCATTAAAAAAGGTACAATAAACACTTCTGCGTCGGCGACGGGTTCCCGGCGCAAGGTGTTCGTTAACCTCAGGTCTTTTCATGTCAGCTAAAATCTTAACTTCAACGCTCATTGGCCTGGATGCCTTCCGACAGGATCCGCTGACTGCCCTGCAGCAGGCGGAAAAGGGCACGCTGGCGGTGTTAGATAATTATGCGCCGGTGATGTACGCCATCACCCCGGCGCGTCTGGCTGAGCTGCTGGCGCTGGAAGCCGCCGCCCGGCAGCCGAATGATGTGGCGCTGGATGACAGCCTGTATGACGATTCCCCCGCCGCGATCCATACGCCGGCAGGTAAGTTCGCCATGTATCAGGGCTGGCAGCCGGATGCCGACTTTACGCGCCAGGCCGCGATCTGGGGTGTGTCGCTGGGCGAACCGGTGACCCCCAGCGAGCTGGCGGCCTTTGTGGCTTACTGGCAGGCGGAAGGCCGGATGTTCCATCATGTACAGTGGCAACAGAAACTGGCACGCAGCATTCAGATGAACCGTGCCGCAAACGGCGGGCAACCGAAGCGTGATATCACGCAGTTGCCCGATCCTGACCGTACCATTCCCGATGGTTTCCGAGGTGAATGATGAAAACGCCAAACGATCTCTTTAACCGTCTGAAAAAAATGATGCCCGCAGGCACACGTCCTAAATTTGCCAATGGCGAAGAGCTGCTGGCGTGGAATCAGGAGCAGGGTCGCCTGCGATCAGAGGCGATTGTGCGTGAGAATCGCGCAATGAAAATGCAGCGCGTAATGGGCCGTTCCGGCATTCGAGAGCTGCATATGAACTGCTCATTTGATAATTACCGGGTAGAGAATGAGGGACAGCGCAAGGCGCTGGAACTGGCGCGTCAGTATGCCGCTGAATTTGATGGCAGCATCGCCAGTTTTGTCTTTTCAGGCCGTCCCGGCACCGGTAAAAACCATCTGGCCGCCGCGATTGGCAACGACCTGATCCTGCGCGGTAAAAGCGTGCTGATCGTGACAGTTGCCGATCTGATGTCGAGCATGAAGGGCACCTTCAGCGGCAGCAGCGGCATTACCGAAGAGCGGCTGATTCAGGATCTCAGCAGTGTTGATTTGCTGGTGATTGATGAGATCGGTATGCAGAGCGAATCGCGCTACGAAAAAGTGATTATTAACCAGATTGTCGATCGCCGATCCTCCTCGAAACGCCCGACCGGCATGTTATCCAACCTCGACCATGCGGGCATGAATACGCTGCTGGGCGAACGTGTCATGGACCGTATGCGCCTTGGCAACAGCCTGTGGGTGCGCTTCGACTGGGAAAGCTATCGCAGTCGGGTACGCGGCGACGAATATTAAACAGTGACCCGGCAGCGCCGGGTCACTGCGCTCATCGGGCCTGAAGCCCCTCGTCATAACGACGAGCTATACCGCCTTTGCCTTTCCGCCCATGCCCGGCGCAGCCGGACGCGCTGAGTCAGGATCATTCCGACGTCCGGCCACTGGTGCAGCAGAAAACCCAGCATTAATCCCACGATCTGATCGCGGTCACGATCTTAGCCACAGGCGATCGGGTTGTGTGAAACCGCCCGCAAAAGTGTGGGATGTGGAATACGTATGGGCTGATACACTCAATTCTTACTCCTCTGTTGAGTGAACCCGTAATGAAAACGAACGGCAAAGGCCCTGCACTACTGCGACTGAATAACCAGAAACGGGTGATGACTCAGCTGCGTAAGCTGCGCGTGACGTCGCGTCAGGATCTGGCGGAGGCGCTGACACTCAGCAAAAACACCGTCTCCTTAATCATTGATGACCTGCTGGAGCAGGGCCTGATAGAGGAGCTGGGGCCGGTCAGCGTCGCGTCCGCCGGACGGCCTAAAATCGGGATTACCCTGCGGCCGGAAAAACTCAAGAGCGCAGGCATCATGGTGGAACGCAACGTCATCCACTGGCGGGTCTGCGACTATTTTTCACAGGTGCTGGCTGAAAAGACGCTGCGCACCGATACCAGTAACCCGACCCGACTGCTGGCTGAGCTGGCGATGCTGTGCCGGGAACTGATGAAAAGCTATCCTGATTTGCTCGGCATTGGCCTGGGTTTTCCCGGTATCGTCGATCCCCGGCGCGGCTGGATGCATATTTCATTGCCCCTCGAATGGCAGGATGTTGACCTGCTGGGCGCGCTGAGTAAGCACGTCAGTCTCCCCATCCGCATTATGAATAATGTCAAAGCCGCTGCGCTGCTGGCGGTACAGCTACGTGGATTATCTGTGGAGAGCGGTCACTTTTATCTGCGTATTTCCGAGGGAATTGGCGGCGCACTGGTACAGCATGGCGAAGTATTTACCGGGCACAGCTGGACGGCGGGCGAGGCGGGACATCTGGTTGTCCAGCCCGACGGCCCGCGTTGCAGTTGCGGCCGCCGCGGTTGCCTGGAAGCGCTGGTCAGCCAGCCTGCGGTTAAACAGCAGCTGGCGCAGCGTCAGCCTGGCCTGAGCTGGCAGAACCGCGACAGCGCGCCACGGGTGGTGGATGAGGTGATGGCGCAGGCGGGTGGCTATCTGGGTGCGGCGCTGAGTCAGATTATGCTGCTGCTCAATCCCGCCACCATCATCATTGATTGTCCGTGGAACGCCAGTGAAGTCTTCTGCAAGGCGGTGCGCACTACCGCACACGGCAATGCGCTGGCCTTTACCGCCGCACATACCCTGCTGCACTTTCCTGAGCAACGGATAGATCCGGCCAACGGGCTGGCGCTGGCGGTGCTGGAGCAGAGTGAGCAGCGGATGATCTAGTGGCTCAAGCCGCCCTGATTCATCCGGTATCCATCCACCTCAGACTGAACGCTTCCTGCTACAACACATTCTCCCCAAAATGCTGGCGATACTCTTTTGGCGTGGTGTCGTAGCTTTTGCGGAAGACCGAATAGAAGTATTGCAGCGAAGGATAGCCGCACATCTGCGAGATCTCGTTGATGTTGAGCGATGAAGAGGCCAGCAGTTCGCGCGCTTTTTCCAGTTTTTCACGGTGGATCATCGCATGGAGGGTGTCGCCGGTCTCATCCCGAAAGCGTTTTTCCAGATTAGAGCGCGATAGCCCGACTGCATCCAGCACCTGCTCCACTTTGATCCCCTTACAGGCGTTGAAGCGGATGTAGTGCATCGCCTGAATCACCGCCGGATCGCGCAGCGAGCGGAAGTCGGTAGAGCGCCGGGCGATGACTTTCACCGGCGGCACCAGGATACGCTGAAGCGGTAAGGGCTGCTTATCCAGCAGCCGATGCAGCAGTTTGGCCGCCTGATAGCCCATCTGTCGCGAGCCCTGCGCCACGGACGAGAGCGCCACGCGTGACAGATAGCGGGTCAGCTCCTCATTATCAATCCCGATCACCGTAAGCTTCTCCGGCACCGGTATTTTCAGGTGTTCGCACGCTTGCAGCAGGTGTCGCGCCCGTGAATCCGTGACGGCGATAATGCCGGTTTGCGGCGGCAGCGTCTGCAGCCAGTCGGCGAGACGGTTCTGGGCGTGCTGCCAGTTTTCCGGCGCGGTTTCCATGCCCTGGTAGACCACGCCCTGATAGCGCTCACGTCCCACCAGCTGGCGAAACGCCTGTTCACGCTCCTGTGCCCAGCGCTTGCCGCTGGAGGCCGGTAAACCATAAAAGGCGAAGCGGTTAATGCCCTTCTCTTTCAGATGCAGAAAGGCTTTCTCCACCAGCGCGGCGTTGTCAGTCGCGATGTAATGCACCGGCGGATAATCCTCCTGCCGGTGGTAAGAGCCGCCAACGCCGACAATCGGCACGGAGACATTTGACAGCAGGGTTTCGATAGAGCGATCGTCGTAATCGGCGATCACCCCATCGCCCAGCCACTCCCGGATGTTGTCGATGCGGCAGCGGAAATCTTCTTCGATGAAGATATCCCAGTCAGTCTGCGACGCCTGCAGATACTCACCGACGCCCTCCACAACCTGACGGTCATACACTTTGTTGGCGTTAAACAGCAGGGTAATGCGATAGCGTTTCTCATGCATGATGGCGCGTTCCCTTAAATCCTCAGCGCATTGCATAACACGGCTGAAAGGGGCAAAAAAAATTGTTTGCGCCACAATGTGATCGCCCGCGCGATTACACCCGACGCCGCGTTGCCGTATCCATCCACACCGCCAGCAGCAGAATCGCGCCTTTGACGATGTACTGCCAGAAAGTCGGCACATCCATCATGCTCATGCCGTTATCCAGCGAGGCCATAATAAAGGCTCCCATTACCGCGCCCGCAACCGAACCCACGCCACCCGCCAGGCTGGTGCCGCCGATGACACAGGCGGCGATAGCGTCGAGTTCCGCAATATTACCCGCCGACGGCGAACCTGCGCCCAGCCGTGAACTGAGGATCAGCCCGGCAATCGCCACCATCACACCGTTGATGGCAAACACCGCCAGCTTGGTACGCGCCACGTTAATGCCAGACAGGCGCGCAGCATCAATGTTGCCGCCGATGGCGTAGATACGACGGCCAAACGCGGTGCGGGTTGCCATAAACATGCCCGCCAGCAACAGCACGGCCAGCAGTAACACCGGGGTCGGCACGCCGCGATAGTCGTTGAGCAACCAGATGGCACCCAGCACTAAGATGGCGGTGATCGCCTGACGTCCGATGGTGCCGCTGGCTGCGCCCTGCGCCAGTCCGAGCTGCTGACGACGCAGCCGCAGCCGCCACTGCCACAACATAAACAACGCCAGACCGGCAAAGCCAAAGCCGAAACCGACGCCGCCCGGCAGATAACTCTGACCAATCTGCGACATGCCCGGCGTGATCGGCGCAACCGTAGTGCCATCGGTAATCCCGACCAGAACACCGCGGAAAGCCAGCATTCCCGCCAACGTCACGATAAACGAAGGCACTTTACGGTAGGCCACCCACCAGCCATTCCACGTGCCAAGCAGCAATCCCATCACCAGCGTCACCACGATGGTCAGCGGCAACGGCCAGCCGAGCCAGACGTCGAATATCGCCGCCGCGCCACCCAGCAGGCCCATCATGGAACCTACTGACAGGTCGATCTCCGCCGAGATAATTACGAACACCATACCCACGGCCAGAATGCCGGTAATGGCGGTCTGACGCAGCAGGTTGGAGACGTTACGCGCACTGAGCCACGAGCCGTCTGTGGTCCAGGTAAAGAACAGGGCAATCAGCACAATTGCGCCCAGCATCACCAGAACCTGCAGATTAGGCAGTGTGAACCTGCCCGGTGACGGTTTGCCCGGCGTGCCGGAGAGGCGGCTTTGGGTACTTTCACTTTTAAGCATAATGTTCACTCCGCAGGGCAGCTTCCATCACCTGCTCCTGAGTCAGGTTATCGTTAATCAAATCGGCTTTGATCTGCCCTTCATGCATCACCAGCACCCGATCGCTCAGGCCCAGCACTTCCGGCAGCTCAGAGGAAATCACAATCACCGCGATACCCTGCTGAACCAGCGCATTGATCAGCAGGTAGATCTCCTGACGTGCGCCCACATCAATGCCGCGCGTCGGTTCATCGAGGATCAGGATTTTTGGATTGAGCAGCAGACATTTCGCCAGAATCGCTTTCTGCTGGTTGCCGCCGCTTAAACGACCAATCGGCAGTTCTGATGAGGAGGTTTTCACCCGCAGCCGACCGATCGCGTCATTGATCGCCTGCTGCTCCTGCGCTTCATCCAGCGTTGAGAGCCGGTGGCTGAACTGGTCCAGCGCCGCCAGGGTAATATTTTTGCCCACCGCCATCAGCGGCACGATGCCATCTTTTTTACGATCTTCCGGCACCATCGCGATGCCGTGCGCAATGGCGGCGCGGCAATCGGTGATGTTGACCTGTTTGCCATTGATCCAGATATCGCCCTGCCAGCGCCCCGGCCAGACGCCAAACAGACACTGCACCGTTTCCGTCCTGCCTGCGCCTACCAGCCCGGCAATGCCGAGGATTTCACCGCGTCTGAGCGAGAACGAGACATTGTTAACGCGGCGGATGTGGCGGTTAACCGGATGCCAGGCGGTGAGGTTTTCAACTTTCAGTATCACGTCGCCAATCTGATGCGGCGCGTGGGGATAGAGCGCGGTCAGCTCGCGTCCTACCATCATGGTGATGATGTCATCTTCGCTCAGGCCCGCTGCCGGACGGGTAGCAATATGCTGGCCATCACGAATCACGCAGATGGTATCGGAGATCGCCTTAACCTCATTCAGCTTGTGCGAGATGTAGATGCAGGCGATGCCGTGTTCACGCAGATTACGGATGATGCCGAGCAGCACGTCCGTTTCCTGCTCCGTCAGGGAAGAGGTCGGCTCATCCAGAATCAGCAGCCGGACCTGTTTGTTAAGTGCGCGGGCAATCTCCACCAGTTGCTGCTGCCCAAGGCCTAACTCACCGACCCGGGTGGCGGGAGAGACGTTCAGCCCGACCCGCGCCAGCAGTTGCTGGCAGCGCAGAGTCATGGTTTCATCATCCACCATGCCGAAACGGCTCAGTTCGGCACCGAGGAAAATGTTCTCCATCACCGTCAGTTGCCGCACCAGCGCCAGCTCCTGATGAATAATCACAATGCCTTTACGCTCGGTATCGCGAATGGTCTGCGCCTGAATGTCGTCGCCAGAGAAGTGAATCTGCCCTTCAAAATCGCCGTGCGGATAGAGTCCGCACAGGATTTTCATCAGCGTCGATTTGCCCGATCCATTCTCACCACACAGCGACATCACTTCGCCCGCCTCAAGTTGCAGGCTGACATCATTCAGCGCCTTCACGGCACCGAAACGCTTGGTGATATTTTTCATTTCCAGCAGCATCGACTGTTCTCCCTCACGCTATGCGCAGTCAGAGTTCGCTCTGTTTGTGGAAACCGTCTTTCACCACGGTGCTTTCAATATTGTCTTTGTTGACCGGAATCGGCTTCAGCAGCCGTGATGGAACCTCTTTCAGACCATTATTCAGCGTGCTGTTGCTGGCAGGTGTTTTGCCCTCGCCCAGCTCGACGGCAATTTTCGCCGCTTCGGTGGCGAGCTCAGTGATCGGTTTGTAAACCGTCATGGTCTGGGTGCCCGCTTTGATACGCTTAATGGCTGCCAGATCGGCATCCTGACCGGAGATCGCCACTTTTCCTGCCAGCCCCTGCGCGCTCAGCGCCTGAATCGCGCCGCCTGCGGTGGCATCGTTAGAGGCCACCACCGCATCGATATGGTTGCCGTTGGCGGTCAGGGCATTTTCCATAATTTTCAGGGCATTTTCCGGCAGCCAGGCATCGACCCACTGGTCGCCAACAATTTTAATGCTGCCGTTATCAATATAGGGTTTTAACACCTTCATCTGTCCGGCACGGAACAGGCGTGCGTTATTATCCACAGGCGATCCGCCCATTAAAAAATAGTTGCCCTTAGGCACCTGTTTCACAATGCTCTCGGCCTGAAGCTCGCCCACTTTTTCATTATCGAAAGAGATATAAAAGTCGATATCGGCATTATTTATCATTCGGTCATACGCCAGCACTTTAATGCCTTCCCGTTTCGCTTCAGCGACAACATTACTCAATACCTGACCGTTGTAAGGAATAATCACCAGCACATCGACACCGCGATTGATCATATTTTCAATCTGCGACATCTGTGTCTCTTCGTTGCCGTTGGCTGACTGAACAAACACCTTCGCGCCCAGCGTCTCAGCCTGTTTTACGAAAATGTCGCGGTCTTTCTGCCAGCGCTCGAGTCGCAAATCGTCAATCGCCATGCCGATCTTCACTTCTTTTGCCACGCTGGTCTGGCTGAACAGCGCCAGCGCCGCACAGGCGGCGAACAGTGCATGTTTCATCTTCATTATGATCATCCTGTAGGTTGAGGCTATTGTCGTTTCAGGCCTATAAACCAGGCGGATGAATTGTTGCCCTTATTTTCCTGTTACAGCAATTACTGATTTTTATCCGGCTATTACGTTTTTTGGTTTATTTCATTTTTTATGAGCGCGATCGAGGTTTCATCTTTTTCGGACAAGAGAGCGATAATGATAAACCATCCCGTAAATAACATTATTTTGCGAGCCAGCGCACAAATAATAATTATCTGACACCCGTAGTGAAATATCGTAATTGAGCTAAGGCAGCAGCCAATATCAAATATTGCTTCAACGCAGGCCATTCGGGTACTGATGCTAAGGAGCAAACCATGCACGCTTATTTCGATCAGATCGATCGGGTTCGTTATGAAGGCACCCAGTCGACTCATCCTCTCGCTTTCCGCCACTACAATCCCGATGAGGTGATCCTCGGCAAGACCATGGCGGAGCATCTGCGCTTTGCCGCCTGTTACTGGCACACCTTCTGCTGGAATGGCGCGGATATGTTTGGTGTCGGCGCTTTTGATCGTCCGTGGCAGAAAAGCGGAGATGCGCTGCAGCTGGCAAAACTGAAAGCGGATGTGGCCTTTGAGTTTTTCCACAAGCTGAATGTGCCGTGGTACTGCTTCCATGACGTTGATGTGTCACCAGAAGGCGATTCGCTGCACAGCTACAAAGAGAATTTTGCCGCCATGACCGATAAACTGCTGGAGAAACAGCAGGAGACCGGCGTGAAACTGCTGTGGGGCACGGCCAACTGCTTTACCCATCCGCGCTACGGAGCCGGGGCTGCCACCAATCCCGATCCTGAAGTTTTTGCCTGGGCAGCGACGCAGGTCTGCAGCGCCATGCAGGCGACCAAAACCCTGGGCGGTGAAAACTATGTGTTGTGGGGCGGACGCGAAGGGTACGAAACTCTGCTGAATACCGATCTGCGCCAGGAGCGCGAGCAGATTGGCCGCTTTATGCATATGGTGGTCGAGCACAAACACAAAATTGGCTTCCAGGGAACGCTGCTGATCGAACCGAAACCGCAGGAGCCGACCAAACATCAGTATGACTATGATGTCGCGACGGTTTATGGCTTCCTGAAACAGTTCGGACTGGAGAAAGAGATCAAGGTTAACGTTGAGGCGAACCACGCCACGCTGGCGGGTCACTCTTTCCATCATGAAATTGCGACGGCCATTGCGCTGGGCATTTTTGGTTCAGTGGATGCCAACCGCGGCGATCCGCAGTGCGGCTGGGATACCGATCAGTTCCCGGTCAGCGTGGAAGAGAATGCGCTGGTGATGTACGAAATTCTCAAAGCGGGCGGCTTTGCCACTGGCGGCTTAAACTTTGATGCCAAAGTGCGTCGTCAGAGCACTGATAAATACGATCTCTTCTACGGTCATATTGGCGCGATGGATACCATGGCGCTGGCGCTGAAGGTCGCCGCTCGCATGATCAGCGACGGTGAACTCGATAAGCGTGTGGCACAGCGCTACAGCGGCTGGAATGGTGAGTTCGGCCAGCAAATTTTGAAAGGTGAGTTTTCACTGGAGGCGCTGGCGGCGCATGCTCAGCAGCAGCAGCTCAATCCGCAGCATCAGAGCGGACGTCAGGAGCAGCTGGAAAATCTGGTGAATCACTACCTGTTTGATTTCTAACCCTTCAGGAGCAGAGCATGTTTATCGGGATCGATTTAGGCACCTCTGGCGTCAAAGTGGTGCTGATGGATGCACAAGGCAACGTGGTGGCGACGGAAACAGCGCCGCTGCAGGTTTCGCGTCCGCAGCCATTGTGGAGCGAACAGGATCCCGAAAGCTGGTGGCAGGCGCTGGATTTGGCCATGCAGGCGCTGAGCGCGCAGCAGGATCTGCGCGCGGTGCAGGCCATCGGGCTGAGCGGACAGATGCATGGCGCAACGCTGCTCAACAGTGCAAACCAGGTATTACGACCGGCCATGCTCTGGAATGATGGGCGCAGCGAGGCGCAGTGCCGTGAGCTGGAACAGAAGGTGCCGGATTCGCGGGCGATCACCGGCAACCTGATGATGCCCGGCTTCACGGCTCCCAAGCTGCTGTGGGTTCAGCAACATGAACCGGCAATATTCAGTCAGATCGCTCACGTGCTGTTGCCCAAAGATTACCTGCGCTGGCGATTGAGTGGCGACTTCGCCACTGATATGTCAGATGCAGCAGGCACAATGTGGCTGGATGTGGCACGGCGTGACTGGAGCGATGTGATGCTGCGCGCCTGCGACCTCAGCCGCGATCAGATGCCGCAACTCTATGAGGGCAATGCCCTGACCGGCACCTTACATGCCGAACTGGCCACACGCTGGAGGATGAACGCCGTGCCGCTGGCGGCGGGCGGTGGCGACAATGCTGCGGGTGCGATTGGTGTCGGCATGACCGAACCGGGCCAGGGCATGCTGTCGCTGGGTACGTCGGGCGTCTACTTCGTGGTGAGCGACGGCTATCTCAGCAATCCGCAGCGTGCGGTACACAGCTTCTGTCATGCGTTACCCCAGCGCTGGCATCTGATGTCGGTGATGCTCAGCGCAGCCTCCTGTCTGGACTGGGCAGCGACGCTGACCGGTTGCAGAGATGTTCCTGAGCTGCTGGCTGAAGCTGAACGCGCGCGCGATGACCTGCCCGGGCTGTGGTTTCTGCCCTATCTTTCCGGTGAGCGCACGCCGCACAATAACCCGAATGCCCGGGGTGCTTTCTTTGGCTTTACCCACCAGCATGGCCGTCCCGAGCTGGCGAGATCGGTGCTGGAAGGCGTCGGGTTTGCGCTGGCGGAGGGCATGGACGCGCTGCACGACTGTGGCGTTCAGCCAAAGAGCATTATGTTGATCGGCGGCGGCGCACGCAGTGCACTGTGGCGTCAGATGCTGGCAGACATCAGCGGCCAGACGCTGGATTACTGCCATGGCGGGGAGGTTGGCCCGGCGCTGGGGGCCGCCAGGCTGGCACAGCAGGCGCTGGATGCAGAGGTCACTGTGCCGACCCCGGTTCTGGTGCAGCGACACCAGCCGGATCCGGCCCGGGTAGCGCACTACCAGCCACGTCGTGAGACCTTTGCGACGCTGTATCAACAGCTCCTGCCGCTGATGAAGTAAACCTGCGAGAACGCTCTGCCTGCTATGGATTTAAATCGCCTGTTAACGGATCCCCCTGCCATGTAATGCCAGGGGGTAATGAAGGCAGAACAGGTGATCGTGAGCCATATTACTGACCCGGAATGGCCGGAATGATACTTACTCCAGCCATACCATCACGGCAGCATCAGCCAATCGCGCCCAGCGTATCTTCCTGACCCTGTTTCTTCGGCAGCAGGAACAGCGTCGCCGCAATATCCAGCAGATAAATCAGCGCCAGCAGGGTAATCGCCGCCGTAAACGAGAACTGGCTCGCCAGCAGACCAATCACCACCGGGCCGAAGCCGCCCACACCACGACCAAGGTTGAACAGGACGTTTTGCGCGGTGGCACGCACCTGCGGCGGAAAGGTATCGGAAATCAGCGCGCCATAACCGCCAATCATGCCGTTAACAAACATCCCCATGATCGCGCCGGTAAATAGCATGATGTTCGGGTCGCGCAGCTGAGCATACACCACCACCATCACTACAGCGCCAAACTGATAGAGCAGGAAGATTTTCCAGCGAGCGAAGCGGTCGGCCAGTACGCCAAACAGCCAGATGCCAAAGGTCATCCCGACCACGGTCACCGCGGTCCAGAGACCCGACTTCGTCAGGCTGAAGCCAAAGCTGGAGGAGAGGTAACTCGGCATCCAGATCATCAGCCCGTAGTAACCAAAGTTCTGTACTGAACAGAGGATAAAAATGCCCAGGCTGGCTTTGGCGGTGGCGCGATCGCGCACCAGCAGTTTCAGGCGCGCCGGAAAAGAGAGTGACGGCACATGTTTAACCTGTCGCTGATACGCCTCCGGTTCACCCATGCCGCGACGAATGGCAAACGAAACCAGCGCAGGCAACAAGCCGACCAGAAACATGCCGCGCCAGCCGATGATAGTCAGCAGCGGCGGTGTGATAAAGGCCGCCATCAGCACCCCGAGTTGCCAGCCGATGCCAACCCACGCTGATGCGCGATTGCGCTTCTCCGCCGGCCAGGCTTCGGCAATCAGCGCCATGCCGATACCAAATTCGCCACCCAGACCAACACCCGCCAGCGTTCGCCAGGCGAGCAGATCCCAGTAGCCCTGCGCCACCGCGCACAGCCCGGTAAAGACCGAGAAGACCAGAATCGTGACGGTGAGCATGCGGATGCGACCATAGCGGTCGCTGAGATGACCAAATACGATGCCACCGATAACCGCGCCAATCAGCGTCCAGGTCACCAGCGATCCCGCCTGTGATGGATTGAGCGCCAGCGAAACACTGATAGCCGGCAGCATAAAGCCGAGTATCAGCAGGTCAAATCCATCCATGGCATAACCGCTGACCGCAGCCAGCATCGCTTTGCCTGGCGTTACGCCCGGCTTAGATTGGGGAGAAGGGGACATCGTTGCGCACCTCATAAAGAAAAGTGCCGCAATTATAGAGAGAGTTCAGGATGTGACCAATTGAAAAGGCTTATCCCTGCGCCGATCAGGCGCAGGAAGAAGATTTATCAGGAAGGTCTGTTGCTGCCGTCGTCGCCCGACAGTAATTCATCGAGCCGGTCACCGCCAACGTGACGGAAATCCTGACCTTTGACGAAATAGAAGATGATTTCGCAGATGTTCTGGCAACGATCACCGATACGCTCAATGGCGCGGGCACAGAACAGCGCCGTCAGCACGCTGGGAATGGTGCGCGGATCTTCCATCATGTAGGTCATCAGCTGGCGCACAATGCCTTCGTACTCTTTATCCACCTTTTTATCTTCACGGTAGATAGTGATCGCTTCGTTGAGATCCATGCGTGCAAAAGCGTCCAGCACATCATGCAGCATCTGTACGGTGTGACGACCCAGCGACTCAAGGCTGACCAGCAGCGGCAAATGCTGCTGACCAAACTTCTCCAGCGCCGTGCGGCTGATCTTCTCCGCCACGTCGCCAATCCGTTCCAGCTCAGAAATGGCTTTGATGATCGCCATCACCAGTCGCAAATCGATCGCAGTTGGCTGACGTTTGGCGATGATGCGCACGCAGGCTTCATCAATCTCCACTTCCATCATATTGACCTTCTGGTCACCGTCGATCACCCGCTGCGCCAGTTCGCCATCCAGATTATGCATGGCGGTAATTGCATCGGTCAGCTGCTGCTCGACCATACCGCCCATGATCATCACCTGGGTACGGATATGCTCCAGCTCGGCATTGAACTGACCGGAGATGTGCTTATTCAGATTAAGATTATCCATGTCGTTCTCCTGTCAGATCAGCCGTAGCGGCCAGTTATATAATCTTCGGTTTGCTTCTGGGCGGGTTTAGTGAACAGCGTGTCGGTATCGCTGAACTCAATCAGTTCGCCCAGATACATGAAAGCCGTATGGTCAGAGCAGCGTGCAGCCTGTTGCATGTTGTGCGTCACGATCACCACGGTGTAATCCTGTTTCAGCTCGGTGATCAGCTCCTCAATACGGCCAGTAGAGATAGGATCAAGCGCGGAGCAGGGCTCATCCAGCAGTAAGACTTCCGGGCGAATCGCGATACCGCGGGCAATGCACAGACGCTGCTGCTGGCCGCCGGAGAGACTGTAACCGCTCTGATGCAGCTTGTCTTTGGTTTCATTCCACAGCGCCGCCTTGGTCAGCGCCCACTGTACGCGCGCATCCATATCGGCACGCGACAGCTTTTCAAACAGGCGAACGCCGAAGGCGATGTTGTCATAGATCGACATCGGGAACGGCGTAGGCTTCTGAAACACCATGCCGACCCGGGCGCGCAGCAGCGCGATATCCTGCTGAGTCGCCAGAATGTTTTCGCCATCCAGCAGAATGTCCCCTTCAGCCCGCTGATCCGGATAGAGCGAGTACATTTTGTTGAAGGTCCGCAGCAGGGTCGACTTACCACAGCCCGATGGCCCGATAAACGCAGTCACCTGATTCTTAGCGATATCCAGATTGATGTTCTTCAGCGCATGATATTTGCCGTAATAGAAGTTCAGATTACGGACCTGAATTTTATCGGCTGATGCTGTCGCGATACTCATAATTCATCTCTCTTATACGGCGCCGCACAGGGCCGCGCCGGAAATTAACCGTGTTTACCTTTGGCGAAAATCACCCGCGCCACGATGTTCAGCACCAGCACGCAGAGGGTGATAATCAGCACACCTGCCCAGGCCAGGCTCTGCCATTCGGCGAACGGGCTCATGGCGAACTTAAAGATGGTGACCGGCAGGTTCGCCAGCGGCTGCATCATGTCGGTGCTCCAGAACTGGTTCGAGAGCGCCGTGAACAGCAGCGGTGCCGTTTCACCTGCAATGCGCGCAATCGCCAGCAGCACACCCGTGATGATGCCGGAGACCGACGCTTTCAGGGTGATAGACGCGATCATCTTCCACTTGGGCGTACCCAGCGCGTAAGCCGCTTCACGCATGCTGTCTGGCACCAGTCGCATCATGTTTTCGGTGGTACGAATCACAATCGGCACCTGCAGCAGCGCCAGCGCAATCACCCCGGCCCAGCCGGAGAAGTGCTGCATCTGCGACACCACAAGGGTGTAGACGAACAGGCCGACCACAATCGAGGGTGCCGAAAGCAGAATGTCGTTAATAAAGCGGATCACTTCTGCCAGTGGCGACTTGCGCCCATATTCCGCCAGATAGATACCCGCCATGATGCCCAGCGGTGTGCCGAAGAAGGTAGACCAGAAAATCAGTAATCCGCTACCCGCCAGGGCGTTAGCCAGCCCGCCGCCCGCGGTATTGGGTGGTGGCGTTGATTCGGTGAACAGGGACCAGGAGAGCCCATCCACGCCGCGCGATACGGTGGTGAACAGGATCCACACCAGCCAGAACAGGCCAAAAGCCATAGTCAGCAGCGACAGCGTCAGCGCAATTTTATTTTTAGTGCTGCGCCAGGACTGCATTTTACGGCGTGATGCGTCCAGTTCGGCGCGCGCCTGAATTTCAATTGTGGTCATGAGCGCGCTCCTTCACTTTTCGCCAGCCGCATAATCATCAGCTTTGAAATCGCCAGCACGATAAAGGTAATCACAAACAGGATCAGTCCCAGCTCCATCAGCGCGGCGACGTGCACGCCCGATTCCGCTTCAGCGAACTCGTTGGCCAGCGCCGAGGTGATGCTGTTACCCGGCATAAACAGCGACGGGCTGTCGAGCTGGTAGGTGTTGCCGATAATAAAAGTCACCGCCATGGTTTCACCCAGCGCACGACCCAGTCCGAGCATCACACCGCCAATCACGCCATTTTTGGTAAAGGGCAGTACGATGCGCCAGATCACTTCCCAGGTGGTGCAGCCGATGCCGTAGGCTGACTCTTTCATCATCACCGGGGTCTGCTCAAAGACGTCGCGCATGACCGAGGCGATATAAGGGATGATCATGATCGCCAGAATCACACCCGCCGCGAGGATGCCGATACCGAAAGCGGGGCCGGAGAAAAGCTCGCCGACAATCGGAATGCCCGATATCACGTCATTGACCGGTGTCTGGAAGTATTCGGCAAACAGCGGCGCGAAAACAAACAGACCCCACATGCCATAAACAATACTGGGAATGGCCGCCAGCAGCTCAATGGCGGTGCCCAGCGGGCGACGCAGCCAGCCTGGCGCGAGTTCTGTCAGGAACAGCGCGATACCAAAACTCACCGGTACTGCGATAATCAGGGCAATAATGGAGGTCACAAGGGTGCCGTAGATCGGTACCAGTGCACCAAATTGTTCGTTGGGCGCATCCCAGGTTTTGGTCCACAAAAAGGCGAAACCAAACTTCTGGATGCTGGGCCACGAGGAGATGATCAGGGAGACAATAATGCCGCCCATCAGTAACAGGACAATCAGCGCAGCCAGCCTGACCAGCGCGCCAAAAATTCTGTCACCTTGTTTGCCTGGGGCTTTGAATGCCGGCTTCGTTGCAGCCATAGAAGTCTCAGTCTTCAGAAGTTATCAGGACGGCATGACGCCGCCCGTTGAGTCTGACCGGACTGCTGTCCGGTCAGGGTCGGTCAATTACTGATAAAGCGCTTTACCAGAACTGTCTTTGATGTTGGCTTTCCAGGCGGCGCGAATCTGTTCAGTCACGCTCTCTGGCAGCGCAGCATAATCCAGCGCTGTGGCGGTTTTGCTGCCGCTTTTGTAAGCCCAGTCGAAGAATTTCAGTACTTCAGCGCCTTTGGCCGCATTAGCCTGATCTTTGTAGATCAGAATAAAGGTGGTTGACGAGATTGGCCAGGCATCAGCGCCCTTCTGGAAGGTCAGATCCTGCGCGAACGATTTGCTCCAGTCAGCGCCTTTCGCGGCATTACTGAAGCTGGTTTCGCTTGGGGCGACCGCTTTGCCATCGGCATCGATCAGTTTGGTGTAGGTCAGGTTGTTCTGTTTAGCGTAGGCGTACTCCACGTAGCCGATTGAACCCGGCAGACGCTGAACAAACGCGGCGACGCCGTCGTTGCCTTTACCACCCAGACCGACCGGCCAGTTAACGGTGTTACCTTTACCAATTTTGCTGTTCCAGTCCGGGTTCACTTTCGCCAGATAGCTGGTGAAGACGAACGAGGTGCCTGAACCGTCAGCGCGACGTACCACGTTGATGTTGGTCTCTGGCAGTTTCACGCCTGGGTTAAGTTTGGCAATCGCCGGGTCGTTCCACTTTTTGATGGTGCCGAGGTAGATATCACCGACGGTTTTGCCATCCAGCGTCAGCTGACCTGACTTGATACCCGGCAGGTTAACCGCCAGCACTACGCCACCGATCACGGTAGGGAACTGGAACAGGCCATTTTTCTGCAGATCTTCATCTTTCATTGGCGCATCGGACGCACCGAAATCGACGGTTTTAGCGATGATCTGTTTCACGCCGCCAGATGAACCGATACCCTGGTAGTTAACTTTGCTACCGGTGGCTTTTTGATATTCTGCTGCCCACTTGGCATAAACCGGCGCCGGGAACGTCCCGCCTGCGCCAGTGAGATCGGTTGCCGCAAAAGCAGATACCGCGCTTACGGCGAAGGTGGTGGCGAGGATTCGGGCTACGGTGCTACGCATCAGTGTCATATTCCCTCCAGGGGAGAAAAGTCAGGCTTGGGGCCGTTTTAGTAAGAATCTGTGATTGCTGCAGGAGGGAAAATAGGACAGTTTGATGACAGTGAAATGTACGAAATATGACAGTTATATGACAGAGGGCCAGAGCAAAGTGGGCCCGCGACGGGGCCCACCCGGTTATTCCACAGTAACCGATTTTGCCAGGTTACGTGGCTGATCGACGTCGGTCCCTTTGATCAGGGCGACGTGATAGGAGAGTAACTGTAGCGGCACCGTGTAGAAGATGGGCGCAATGACCTCTTCGACATGCGGCAACGGGATGATCTTCATGCCGTCACTGTCGCTGAAGCCCGCATCCTGATCGGCAAAGACATAGAGCAGGCCGCCGCGTGCGCGTACCTCTTCGATGTTGGATTTGAGCTTCTCCAGCAGTTCGTTGTTAGGTGCCACCACGATTACCGGCATATCCGCATCAATCAGCGCCAGCGGGCCATGTTTCAGCTCGCCTGCGGCGTAGGCTTCCGCATGAATGTAGGAGATCTCCTTGAGCTTCAGCGCCCCTTCCATGGCAATCGGATATTGATCGCCACGACCCAGGAACAGTGCGTGATGCTTGTCAGAGAAGCCTTCTGCCAGATTTTCAATCAGCTTATCCTGCGCCAGCATCTGCTCAATCCGGTTAGGCAATGCCTGCAGTGCATGAACGATCTCATGCTCAGTCTCGGCTGACATCCCTTTCAGACGACCCAGTTTCGCCACCAGCATCAGCAGCACCGCTAACTGGGTGGTGAACGCTTTGGTAGAGGCGACGCCGATTTCGGTGCCCGCTTTGGTCATCAGTGCCAGGTCAGATTCCCGCACCAGTGACGAACCGGCTACGTTGCAGACCGCCAGCGATCCCAGGTAGCCCAGCTCTTTAGAGAGACGCAGCGCCGCCAGAGTATCTGCCGTTTCACCCGACTGCGACAGGGTGATCAGCAGGCTGTTTTTGCGAACGGCTGATTTGCGGTAGCGGAATTCCGAGGCAATCTCGACATCACAGGGCAGGTTTGCCAGCGACTCAAACCAGTAGCGTGACACCATGCCGGAGTTGTACGAGGTGCCACAGGCGATAATCTGGATATGCTCAACCTGGCTCAGCAGCGCTTCTGCGCCCGCGCCCAGTTCGCTGAGATCAACCTGACCCTGGCTGAACCGACCGCTCAGGGTGCTTTTCAGCGCCATGGGCTGTTCGTAGATCTCTTTCTGCATGTAGTGACGGTAAATGCCTTTGTCACCGGCATCATATTGCAGGTTCGACTCGATCTCGGCACGGGTCACGGTGTTGCCTTCACGGTCGATCACCGTGACATCGCGACGGCTGATTTCGGCGATATCACCCTCTTCCAGATAGATGAACCGACGGGTCACCGGCAGCAGGGCCAGCTGATCCGAGGCGATAAAGTTTTCGCCCATGCCACGACCAATCACCAGCGGGCTGCCGGAACGGGCCGCCACCAGCAGTGACGGATCGCGGCTGTCCATGATCACCATGCCATAGGCACCGCGCAGTTGCGGAATCACACGCAGCACCACTTCACGCAGCGAACCGCCCTGCTTCTGCTCCCAGTGAACCAGATGCGCCACCACTTCGGTGTCCGTTTCAGAGGCAAACACATAACCGCGCGCGATCAGTTCAGCACGCAATGGCTCATGATTTTCAATGATGCCGTTGTGCACGATGATGATGTGCTCTGAGACGTGCGGATGCGCGTTCGCTTCCGACGGCTCGCCATGGGTTGCCCAGCGCGTGTGCGCGATGCCGGTGCCACCAATCAGCGGTTGCTGCTCAGCGGCTTCCGCCAGTTTCTGCACTTTTCCTAAACGCCGCAGGCGCGTGACGTGCCCCTGACGATCGACCACGGCCAGACCGGCCGAATCATATCCGCGATATTCAAGACGACGCAGACCTTCCAGCAGAATCTCTGCGATATCACGTTGCGCTACTGCACCAACAATTCCACACATAATGATGTTTTCCTGACTACATGGCTTTTCGCCACTTCTGTTGTCATGCGACCTGATATCCGGCTTTGCCGGTTCCCCGAGCCTTGTAGAGAGTGGGGATTATAGTTTTGGCACTGCACTGCATCGGCCCGCATTAAAGCGGGCCGTTAAAATTTATTTTTTCTTCACCGGACGCTGCCAGTCCGCTTTGTGATTCTGCTCTTTACGGTTATAGACCAGACCGGCCTGGGTCACATCTTTCATGATGGTCGTGCCCGCCGCAATGGTGGTCCCTGCCGCGATGCTGACCGGCGCCACCAGCTGGGTATCTGAGCCCACAAATACGTCATCGCCAATTACGGTTTTGAATTTGTTCGCACCGTCGTAGTTGCAGGTAATGGTGCCTGCACCGATATTTACGTTGTCGCCAATATCCGCATCACCGAGATAGGAGAGGTGCCCCGCTTTCGATCCTCTGCCCAGACGCGCTTTCTTCATTTCGACGAAGTTGCCCACGTGGGCGGCATCGGCCAGTTCGCTGCCAGGACGCAGACGGGCAAAAGGTCCGACGGTGCAGGCAGTGGCGAGATTCGCATCCTCGATCACCGAATAGGGGCTGATTTCACAGTCATCGCCAATCACGCTGTTTTTGATAATGCAGCCCGCGCCGATTCTGACGCGTGCGCCCAGCGTGACCTGGCCTTCAATAATGACGTTGGTGTCAATTTCAACATCCCGCCCGTGCGTCAGCGTCCCGCGCAGGTCAAAACGGGCCGGATCGCGCAGCATCACGCCAGCCAGCAGCAGTTTTTCCGCCTGTTCAGCCTGGTAAGTGCGCTCTAATGTCGCCAGCTGCAGCCGGTTGTTGACGCCATCGGTTTCACTGATGCGTGCCGGATGAACCGCGTTGATTACCCGACCTTCCTGATGAGCCAGCGCGATAATATCGGTGATGTAATACTCACCCTGCGCATTATTGTTGGTGAGCTGCGCCAGCCAGCGTTTTAAATCGCCGCCGTTGGCGATCAGAATGCCGGTGTTGATCTCTTTAATGGTTAGCTGTGCCGGGCTGGCATCTTTCTGTTCGATAATGCCGGTGATGGTGTCGTTCTCACGCACAATGCGGCCATAACCGGTTGGGTCGTCCAGTACCACGGTAAGTAAGCCAATGCCGCCCTGCGGTTTGGCTTCGCGCAGCCGCTGTAGTGTCGCCTGAGAGATCAGCGGCACATCACCGTAAAGCATCATGATATCTTCATCATCCGCGAATGCAGGCGCTGCCTGCTGCATCGCATGGCCAGTGCCGAGCTGCTCGGCCTGCAGTACCCAGTTGAGCGAGCTGTCAGTGAGGTTCGCCTTCAGGCGATCGCCGCCGTGACCATAAACCAGATGGACCTGCTGTGCGCCCAGCCCTTTAGCCGCGTCAATCACATGCTGAACCATGGGTTTGCCTGCCAGCGTATGCAGAACTTTAGGCAGATCGGAATACATACGGGTGCCCTTGCCAGCAGCAAGGATCACCACACTCATCGCACTGTTAGACATAACTATCCTGAGTGAATTTTTACGGGTGAAAGTAAAACGGTTTGGGATTGAGATTACTACATTTTTCTCAGGCCGAAATTAGGCGGACAGGCAGATCAGGCGCAGCAGACAAAAAAAATGCCAGCCCGAGGGCTGGCATTTCATGACGCATAAAGCTGGATTACATCGCTTTTTTGGTCAGTTCGATCACGCGCAGTTTAGCAATGGCTTTCGCCAGCTCGGCAGAGGCCTGAGCATAGTCCACGTCGCCATGGCTGCTGTTCATATGGTCTTCTGCTTTGCGTTTTGCTTCCAGAGCGCGCGCTTCGTCCAGATCGGTACCGCGGATAGCGGTATCGGCCAGAACGGTGCTGCTGCCCGGTTGCACTTCCAGCACGCCGCCAGAGAGGTAGATAAACTCCTCTTCGCCGTGCTGTTTCACGATACGGATCATTCCAGGCTTAATGGCAGTCAGCAGCGGCGCATGGCCAGGGAAAATCCCCAGTTCACCTTCGCTACCTGACACCTGAATTTTCTGTACCAGACCAGAGAACAACTGCTCCTCTGCGCTGACCACATCCAGGTGATAAGTCATAGCCATAATCTTCCTCCCGGGAAACCGTTATTACAGTTTCTTCGCTTTTTCCACGGCTTCTTCGATGGCGCCAACCATGTAGAAGGCCTGCTCTGGCAGGTGGTCAAACTCACCTTCCATGATGCCTTTAAAGCCACGGATAGTGTCTTTCAGCGTCACGTATTTGCCCGGTGAACCGGTGAATACTTCTGCAACGAAGAACGGCTGAGACAGGAAGCGCTGAATCTTACGCGCACGTGCCACCAGCAGTTTGTCTTCTTCAGACAGCTCATCCATACCGAGGATGGCGATGATGTCTTTCAGTTCCTGATAACGCTGCAGCAGTGACTGAACGCCACGTGCAACATCATAGTGCTCCTGACCGACAACCAGCGGATCCAGCTGACGGCTGGTAGAGTCCAGCGGGTCAACGGCCGGGTAGATACCCAGAGAGGCGATCTGACGGCTCAGCGTTACCGTTGAGTCTAAGTGCGCAAAGGTAGTTGCTGGTGATGGGTCAGTCAGGTCATCCGCAGGGACGTAAACGGCCTGTACGGAGGTGATTGAACCGGTCTTGGTGGAGGTAATACGCTCCTGCAACACACCCATCTCTTCTGCCAGCGTTGGCTGGTAACCTACCGCAGATGGCATACGACCCAGCAGTGCAGAAACTTCTGTACCGGCCAGGGTATAACGGTAGATGTTATCGATGAACAGCAGAACGTCGCGGCCTTCATCACGGAATTTTTCCGCCATGGTCAGACCGGTCAGTGCTACGCGCAGACGGTTACCCGGCGGCTCGTTCATCTGGCCATAGACCAGTGCAACTTTATCGATAACGTTAGAGTCAGTCATTTCGTGGTAGAAGTCGTTACCCTCACGAGTACGCTCACCCACACCGGCAAACACTGAGTAACCTGAGTGTTCAGCCGCGATGTTACGGATCAGTTCCATCATGTTGACGGTTTTACCTACACCCGCACCACCGAACAGACCGACTTTACCGCCTTTAGCAAACGGACACATCAGGTCGATAACCTTGATGCCGGTTTCCAGCAGTTCCTGCGAGTTAGACTGATCTTCATAAGAAGGGGCTGCGCGGTGAATAGAGGCGATCTCTACTGCGCTGCCATCTTCTTCTTTCAGCTCGCCTTTCATATCGATTGGCTCGCCGAGAACGTTCATGATACGGCCCAGGGTCGCTTTACCGACGGGTACCTGAATCGGTTTCTGCAGGTCGTTGACGCTCAGACCACGCTTCAGGCCGTCAGACGTACCCATTGCGATGGTACGTACTACGCCGCCGCCGAGCTGCTGCTGAACTTCCAGCACCAGACGCGCATCACCATTCATAACCTCGAGGGCGCTGTACACTTGCGGTACCGCGTCCTGAGGGAATTCGACGTCAACAACGGCGCCGATAATCTGGACAATCTTTCCAGTTGCCATCTTGAATCCTCTACCTAATTCCAAACCTGGTTAAACCGCGGAGGCTCCACCGACAATCTCGGTAAGTTCCTGGGTGATGCTGGCCTGACGAGCTTTGTTGTACACCAACTGCAGCTCTTTGATCAGATTTCCGCCGTTATCGGTTGCGGCTTTCATCGCTACCATACGTGCGGCCTGCTCACTGGCCAGATTTTCCACCACACCCTGATAAACCTGCGATTCGACATAACGACGCAGCAGGGTATCCAGCAGCGCTTTCGGATCGGGCTCATACAGGTAATCCCAGGTCTTCGCCTTCATCTCTTCTTCACCTTCCGCTGGCGGTAACGGCAGCAGTTGGGTGATGGTCGGAGTCTGAGACATGGTGTTATTGAATTTGTTATTGACGATCATCAGCTTGTCGATGCGGCCTTCATCATAAGCCTGCAACATCACTTTTACCGGGCCAATCAGGTCAGACAGGGTAGGTTTATCGCCCATGCCGCTGACTTGCGCCACAATGTTGCCACCCACAGCATTAAAGAATGACGCCCCTTTAGAACCGATAATCGACAGATCGCTCTGCACGCCTTTATCGGACCAGGACTTCATATCCGCCAGTAACTTTTTGAACAGGTTAATGTTCAAACCACCACAAAGCCCGCGGTCAGTTGAAACGACCAGGTAGCCGACGCGCTTCACGTCGCGCTCTTCCAGGTAAGGGTGCTTGTATTCCAGATTACCCAACGCAAGGTGACCAATCACTTTGCGCATGGTTTCTGCATACGGACGGCTGGCCGCCATGCGTTCCTGCGTTTTACGCATCTTGGAGGCGGCGACCATTTCCATCGCTTTGGTGATCTTCTGCGTGTTTTTCACGCTTCCAATCTTGCTTCGTATCTCTTTTGCGCCGGCCATTAGCTTCTCCTCAAAGCCTTGCGGCCTGCCTTTTCAGACAAGCCGCCAGACATTACCAGGACTGGGTTGCTTTAAACGTCTCGACCAGGCCTTTCAGCTTGGCTTCGATATCGTTATTAAAGTTACCCGACTGGTTGATTTCAGCCATCAGCTCAGCGTGGTCGCGATCGGCGAAGGCCAGCAGTGCAGCTTCGAAGCTGCCAATTTTTGCCAGTTCAACGTCGTTCAGATAGCCACGCTCTGCAGCGAACAGAACCAGACCCTGCTGTGCGACAGACATCGGCGCATACTGTTTCTGCTTCAGCAGCTCGGTCACTTTCTGACCGTGGCTCAGCTGTTTGCGGGTTGCATCATCCAGATCAGAGGCGAACTGCGAGAATGCCGCCAGTTCACGATACTGTGCCAGCGCGGTACGGATACCACCGGACAGTTTCTTGATGATCTTGGTCTGTGCAGCACCACCTACGCGGGATACCGAAATACCTGGGTTAACGGCCGGACGAATACCGGAGTTGAACAGGTTCGATTCCAGGAAGATCTGACCATCAGTAATCGAGATTACGTTGGTCGGAACGAACGCAGAAACGTCGCCCGCCTGGGTTTCGATGATCGGCAGCGCGGTCAGTGAACCGGTTTTACCTGTCACTGCGCCATTGGTGAAACGCTCTACATAATCAGCGCTTACGCGTGATGCACGTTCCAGCAGACGGGAGTGGAGATAGAACACGTCGCCAGGGAATGCTTCACGACCTGGTGGACGGCGCAGCAGCAGAGAAATCTGACGGTACGCGACAGCCTGCTTAGAAAGGTCATCGTATACGATCAGCGCATCTTCACCGCGGTCACGGAAGTATTCGCCCATCGCACAGCCTGCGTACGGAGAGAGATACTGCAGTGCAGCAGATTCAGAAGCAGACGCCACAACAACAATGGTGTTCTGCAGTGCGCCATGCTCTTCCAGCTTACGAACCACGTTAGAGATGGTTGAGGCTTTCTGACCAATCGCAACGTAGACACACTTGATGCCTGAGTCGCGCTGGTTGATGATCGCATCGATCGCCATTGCGGTTTTACCGGTCTGACGGTCACCGATGATCAGCTCACGCTGGCCACGGCCGATTGGAATCATCGCATCGACCGACTTATAACCGGTCTGAACCGGCTGGTCGACTGACTGACGGTCGATAACGCCAGGTGCAATGACTTCAACCGGTGAGAAACCGTCGTTGTCGATTGCGCCTTTACCGTCGATAGGAGCACCCAGGGTGTTCACTACGCGGCCCAGCAGGCCACGGCCTACCGGTACTTCAAGAATACGGCCAGTACACTTAACCTTCATGCCTTCGGCGAGGTCAGCGTAAGGGCCCATCACCACTGCACCAACCGAGTCACGCTCGAGGTTCAGGGCGATAGCGTAACGGTTGCCCGGCAGGGCAATCATCTCACCCTGCATGACATCGGCCAGGCCGTGTACGCGGATGATACCGTCACTTACAGAAACAATCGTACCTTCGTTGTGAGCTTCACTCACGACATTGAACTGAGCAATGCGCTGCTTGATCAGTTCGCTGATTTCGGTGGAATTCAGTTGCATATGCTCCAGTCCCCTTAAGACTGCAAGACGTCAGCCAGACGGTCAAGACGGCCGCGTACGCTGCCATCAATAACCAGATCACCCGAACGGATGATCACGCCTGCCATCACAGACTTATCAATTTTGCAATTCAGCTTAACTTTGCGTGACAGACGTTTTTCCATCGCGGCGCTGATTTTATTCAGCTGGTCGTCACTCAGCGTACTGGCGGAGATAACATCAACTTCAGCGGTGGCTTCATGAGCGTCACGCAGTTCGATGTATTGGGCCAGTACAGCCGGAAGCGCTGTCAAACGTCCGTTTTCCGCCATCACCTTAATCAGGTTCTGCGCGGGTTCATCCAGTTGATCACCACAGACTGCGTTAAACGACGCTGCCAGCGCTTCGGGTGCTAATGCACCTGAGAGAAGATCAGCCATCTGTTCATTGCGAGCCACTTCTGCGGCAAACGCCAGCATCTGTTGCCAGCGTTCAATACTTTGATGCTCAACAGCAAAGTCAAAAGCTGCTTTGGCGTAGGGGCGAGCTACAGTAATCAGATCAGACATCAGCCCCTCCCTCCTTACAGTTCAGCGACCAGTTTATCAACGATGTCGCTGTTAGCAGCTTCATCCACGGAGCGTTCGATGATCTTCTCGGCGCCAGCCATAGCCAGCAACGCGACCTGCTTACGCAGTTCTTCACGCGCACGTTTGCGTTCAGCGTCAATTTCAGCCTGCGCTTGTGTCACGATGCGATTACGTTCGTTTTCAGCTTCGGTTTTGGCTTCGTCCAGAATCTGCGCGCGACGCTTGTTCGCTTGCTCGATAATGACCTGAGCGTCTTCTTTGGCTTTTTTCAGCTGGTCGGTCGCATTAGCCTGCGCGAGATCCAAATCTTTCTTTGCACGTTCAGCAGAAGCAAGGCCTTCAGCAATTTCTTTCTGGCGCTTTTCGATAGCAGCCATGAGCGGCGGCCATACGTACTTCATGCAGAACGCGACAAACAGGATGAACGCGATAGCCTGGCCGAGGATTGTTGCATTAATGTTCACAGCACAATGCCTCTAGATTGAGTATTTAACTTTTCTGCCGTTATCAACGATAAGCGGCAGAATCCGTTCACCCTTGCACATTGTGCGCTGAGTGAACACAGGGCTTTAGGCGACAGCAAACATCACGTACAGACCCAGACCAACAGCGATCATCGGGATTGCATCCACCAGACCCATTACAACAAAGAACTGCGTACGCAGCAGAGGAATCAGGTCAGGCTGACGAGCAGCGCCTTCCAGGAATTTTCCTCCGAGGATGCCGATACCGATCGCAGCACCGATTGCCGCCAGGCCCATCATCACAGCGGCAGCCATGTACAGCAGATCCATATTCAGGTTTTCCATGACAGTCTCCAGTTTGTTTCAGTTAAATGCTCCCTTCATCTTCCGGGCTTCAGCGGTGTGCGCTGCAACCCGAAATCAAGAGGGAAAGTAGTGTTGAGAAAAAAATCAATGTTCTTCAGATGCCATCGACAGATAGACAATCGTGAGGACCATGAAAATGAAAGCCTGTAGCGAAATGATCAGGATGTGGAAAATGGCCCACGGCACATTCAGCACCCACTGCGACCACCACGGCAACAGACCGGCAATAAGGATAAAGATCAGTTCACCCGCATACATGTTACCGAACAGTCGTAAACCCAGTGATACAGGCTTAGACAGCAGGCTCACACCTTCCAGAATCAGGTTGATCGGGATGAAGATCGGGTGGTTAAAAGGCTGCAGCGTCAGCTCTTTAGTGAAGCCGCCAATGCCTTTCATTTTGATGCTGTAGAACAGAATCAAAATAAATACGCCCAACGCCATAGATAGCGTGATGTTCACGTCTGCAGATGGTACGACGCGCAGCGCCGGTAACCCCAATACGTGCTCGCCAATATATGGCAGCAAGTCGATTGGCAGCAGATCCATGAAGTTCATCAGGAAGACCCAGACAAAGATTGTCAGAGCCAGCGGGGCGATAAGTTTGCTCTTACCGTGATACATGTCGCGCACGTTACTATCGACGAAACCGACAACCAGTTCGATAGCCGCCTGCATTTTCCCTGGCACACCGCTGGTGGCAGATTTTGCCACGCTACGGAACAACACCAGGAAGATGATTCCCAGCACCATAGAGAAAAACATGGAATCGATATTTAATACCCAGAACGTCGCGGGAGCGTCGTGCGGATTCACTATCTCGAAGGTACGCAGGTCCAACTGAAGATGAGTCAGGTGGTGACCAATGTACTCTTGCGGAGTAGAGATTTCTCCTGCAGCCATGATGCCTCTTACCCTTTGTTGTTAATTACCGCCGGTGCCAGCATTTGTACCACCAGCACCGATAACCAGGTTATTCCGACCGGCCAGAAAACCGCTCCGAATAGACCCAACGCCACAATGAGCAAAATGATGGTCGCAAACACTTTGGCTATTTCACCCAAAGCGAAGCTCCACGCGACTCGCCCCGAAGCTGGGGTTTGCCCCTGCAGGCGCCAGGCTAAAAACAAAAACAATACGTTTGGCAGCCAGGCTGCCGCACCGCCAGCAAGAGCAGAGAGACCCCAGATGACATCTTTAAGAGCAAAGAGTGCACCGATGATGACTATCGTCACCAGCTGAATCATCAGCACCGTTCGGGCGTATTTTACACTGTAAAGAGACACTGACATGACGCTGATACTCTCCTGCCCCGTTAGGGGTATGTCGCGTGTCGTATAAGACTGCCTTTGCGCAGTTGAGTCAAGCAGCAAAAGCCGTGCAAATTATACGGGCCGCACCTGCGATTTCAATCGGTAAGTAGCGAAAAGGTGAACAATTATTTAAATTTCTTTCCGGAGGGCTATTTTTCCAAAGATTACCCTGCAGAGATTCACCCTAATCTGACTGAAAATTCCCTCGCAACTTGCTTTTAAAGCGTGCTTTAGATCACATAATAAGCACTTTCACTACACTGAGTTTTATCTTCGCGCTATTTAAGAACAATCTGTATTACAAATTAACTCAATAAAATCAAAGCATTGAAATTATAAAAATGCATCTGCAAGACTATTTTCACAGAAAACACGCTATTGACATCGAACTGTGCTTAAGAATCGTGTAATTGATATTACGCACGCAAAGTTATTACCGCGATATATTTTCTGCCGTGACTACTTTTATTCAGCGACCCGCCTATACAAGTGATATTTCTGATAACTGAATGTGAATTAAACGTTAAATGTAACAGAGCTTTTCGGATAATTTCCGTCAGCGTTTTAACCTTCGGTCAGCCAGGGCTTAATCAAAATCTTTTATTGATAGCGCATCATCTGCACTTTTTTCATCCCGGAACTGACGAAAATCACTGGCAGATAAACGCTAAATCTCTGCCAGTCGAAAGCCTATTGGTGACGAAGAATGACCAGGTGGCGATCACCTTCCAGCTGCGGTACCTGCAACTTAATCACAGCATCAGAGACGTAGCCTGCCGGTAACTCCGCAATTTCATCGTCCGGACGCACGCCTTTCAGCGCGAAGAAGCGCCCTTCTCTTCCCGGCAGATGATGACACCAGTTCACCATGTCGGTCAGCGAGGCAAATGCACGACTGATCACGCCATCAAAGGGCGGCTCAGCCGGGAACGCCTCAACCCGGCTCTGCACCGGAGTAATGTTAGTGAGTCCTAACTCATGCTGAACCTGACGCAGGAAACGCACCCGCTTGCCCAGGCTGTCGAGCAACGTAAAGTGCGCATCAGGCATCACGATAGCCAGCGGAATGCCAGGCAGTCCTGGTCCGGTTCCCACATCAATGAAACGGGAGCCTTGCAGATGCGGCGCCACCACGATGCTGTCGAGGATATGGCGTACCAGCATCTGCTGCGGATCGCGCACTGATGTCAGATTGTAGGCTTTGTTCCACTTATCCAGCAGGCCGACATAGGCAACCAGCTGCTGTTTTTGTTGATCGGAGAGGGAAATACCGGCTGCCTGTAGCAGCGACGTGAGTGTGTTGATCACAGCATAAGTCCATTCAGCGGGGGCGAGTCTCCTCGCCCCGTTTTCAGATCAGGCGCTTTTACGCAGCAGACCCTGTTTTTTCAGATAGATAAGCAGAATTGAGATGGCCGCCGGCGTAATACCGGAGATACGCGTCGCCTGACCAATCGAACTCGGTTTGTGATCGTTCAGCTTGGCGATAACCTCATTTGAGAGGCCGTTCACCTGGCGATAGTCGAGCTCCACCGGTAACAGCGTGTTCTCGTTGCGCAGCTGGCGATCGATCTCTTCCTGCTGACGCGCGATATAACCTTCATATTTGACCTGAATCTCAACCTGCTCAGCGGCCTGCTCATCAGCCAGTGCCGGACCAAAGGCATCCAGCGTCATCAGCTTCAGATAGGTCAGCTCAGGACGGCGCAGCAGATCTTCGCCGCTCGCTTCTTTGGTCAGCGGCGCGCTGAGTACCGTATTCACTTCCGTCACGTGCTCTGACTTCGGATGGACCCAGATATCGCGCAGGCGCTGACGCTCCTGTTCAATCGCTTCCAGCTTCTGATTGAAACGCGCCCAGCGCGCATCATCCACCAGACCCAGTTCACGACCGGTTTCGGTCAGACGCAGATCGGCATTGTCTTCGCGCAGCATCAGACGATATTCAGCACGGGAGGTAAACATCCGGTACGGCTCTTTGGTACCGAGCGTGCAGAGGTCATCAACCAGTACGCCCAGATAAGCCTGGTCACGACGTGGTGCCCAGCCCTCTTTGTCCGCAGACTGACGGGCGGCGTTCAGCCCCGCCAGCATCCCCTGTGCAGCGGCTTCTTCGTAGCCGGTTGTGCCGTTGATCTGGCCGGCAAAGAACAGGCCGTGAATAAATTTGCTCTCCAGCGTCAGTTTGAGATCGCGTGGATCGAAGAAGTCATACTCGATGGCATAGCCCGGACGCACGATCTTCGCATTCTCCATGCCCTGCATGGAACGAACGATCTGAATCTGCACGTCAAATGGCAGACTGGTTGAGATGCCATTCGGGTAGATCTCATTGCTGGTCAGCCCTTCCGGCTCCAGGAAGATCTGATGCGAGTTACGATCGGCAAAGCGCATCACTTTGTCTTCGATCGACGGGCAGTAGCGTGGACCGATCCCCTCGATGATCCCGGCGTACATCGGGCTGCGATCCAGATTATTGCGGATCACCTCATGGGTTTTCTCATTGGTGTGAGTGATCCAGCACGGTACCTGCTGCGGATGCTGAGACGCATTGCCCATAAACGAGAACACCGGCATCGGGTTATCGCCGTGCTGCGGGCTGAGCACTGAAAAATCGATGGTGCGCGCATCGATACGCGGTGGCGTACCAGTCTTGAGGCGGTCTACCCGCAGCGGCAGCGCACGCAGTCGTTTTGCCAGCGGAATGGACGGGGGATCACCTGCACGACCGCCACTGTAATTATCCAGACCGATATGAATTTTGCCGTCAAGGAACGTGCCGACGGTGAGGACGACGGTTTTCGCGCGGAACTTCAGTCCCATCTGGGTGACTGCACCCACCACACGATCGTTTTCCACGATAAGATCGTCGACCGCCTGCTGGAAGATCATCAGATTGGGCTGGTTCTCCAGTGCCGTACGCACTGCCTGGCGATAGAGCACGCGATCCGCCTGAGCACGAGTTGCCCGCACTGCCGGACCTTTGCTGGCGTTTAGTATCCTAAACTGGATACCCGCCTGGTCAATCGCACTGGCCATCAGACCACCCAGGGCATCCACTTCCTTCACCAAATGTCCTTTGCCAATCCCACCAATCGCCGGGTTACAGGACATTTGTCCAAGCGTATCAATGTTATGGGTGAGTAACAGGGTTTGCTGACCCATTCGGGCTGCCGCCATTGCGGCTTCGGTGCCCGCATGACCACCACCAATTACGATGACGTCAAAAGGATCCTGATAAAACATGAAGTGGTACCTCGATTGATGAACTTGCAGGATCGTCGTCCTGGGGCGTGGATTCTACTCAAATTCCGTCTGGGGTGAAAGCCGCGGGATCGTCCGGTTTTAAAAGAAAGGATCTTAGATCTGTATATGATCTTTCTGTTAGATCTCTTATTAGGATCCCGCTTTTCTGTGGATATGTGCCAGAAGCACAGCAGAAACAACAGGATGAAGAGGATCACTACCTGTTAGTGATCGGTGATCCTGATCCGTATAAGCTGGGATCAAAATGGCATGTTATCCACAGCACAAAATTCATTCTACGGTTGTTCTTTGGATAACTACCGGTTATACGCAGTAAAAGAGGGTAGTTATCCACAAAATAAACGAGCGGAAAAGGATAAAATCAGCATGTTCCACTGGGGATCGTCACTATTTCGCGATCCCCAGCCCCCTTCAGATCGCCTTTTTCCAGCTTTCCAGCCAGGCTTCCGCGGGATCTTCAGGGATCTCATGCTCCAGCACATCAATCTCCAGACGATCTCCGATCTGGCGGGCACCCTGAGCAATTAACAGGGCTTCAATCTGGCGGATCGCGCCACAAAAGAGATCATATTCATGATTGCCGAGTCCGATGGCACCAAACCGGACCTGCGAGAGATCGGGCTGGCTTTCCGTGATGGCTTCGAACAGCGGCAGCAGGTTATCGGGAATATCGCCTGCACCGTGAGTTGAACAGACCACCAGCCAGATACCCTCATGTGGCACTTCATCCAGCTCCGGGCCATGCAGCATCTGCGTTGAGAAGCCCGCTTCCTGTAATTTTTCTTCCAGATGTTCAGCCACATACTCTGCGCTACCCAGAGTACTGCCACTGATTAAGGTGATATCGGCCATCTTGCTCTCCCGGACATTAAGGCGAGCATTGTACGCTGTGATCAAGCGGTGATCCACCTGTGGACAACAGGGTTAATAGATTAAGAGAAGCGAACGCAGCCGTTGCCAGCCGCCACATTCGTCAGGGATAAGATTATGCACAAGGCGGAGAAGGATCAGGGCTTGATAGTGCGCATGATCGGGTTTTGCAGCGAGATCAGCGTTTCTGTCGACTGAATTTCATCTATGGTCTGGATCTTGTTGATCAGCACCTGTTGCAGGGCATCAATGGACCGGCACATCACCTTAATAAAGATGCTGTAGTGGCCGGTGGTGTACCAGGCTTCAACCACTTCATCCAGCGCATCCAGTTTGCTCAGCGCCGCCGGATAGTCACGCGCGCTCTTAAGGATGATGCCGATAAAACAGCAGACATCAAACCCCAGCTGGCGCGGATCGATATCAACCCGGGTGCCCAGGATAATGCCCGCCTGCTTCATCTTCTCCACGCGGACATGAATGGTGCCGGGGCTGACGTTAAACTGTTTTGCCAACTCGGCGTAAGCAGTGCGCGCATTGTCGAGCAGGGCATTCAGAATGCCGCGATCCAGGTTATCGAGCTGCAGATGTTCGGCCATGGCCATCCTCGTTATTGGTCTGCTTAAGTAAACAAGGATGAATGTGCAGCAAAATAGTGGTTCAGGCAACTCCCGGCAGCGACGGGCGTCGCTGCCGGTTCACTTAGCGTTTGCGCCAGACGGTGACCTGCGCCAGCGTGTGCTGGAACTTGCGGGCCGTTTCGCGGATCACAAACGGTTTATCCTGCGGTTCATCGACCAGGTCGAAGTCGGCCGCCAGCAGACGTTGCAGTGCCTGCAGCGTCGTCAGTGCCTCACCGTTTTCACGCACGCCGCCCAGCCAGTTCTCCTTCGGCGTGAAATCCTCCAGCCAGGTATAGGGCGATGAGAGCACCAGAATGCCGCCCTGACGCAGCATCGGCGTGACATCCCGCAGGAAGCGTGCGGGCTGACGCAGGCGATCGATCAGGTTGGATGCAAGTACCAGATCGTAACGGGCGGGTTGCGGCTTAAGGTTACAGGCGTCGCCCTGAACAAACTGAATCCGCTGCGCCAGTTCGCTCTCCAGCGCGAAATCTTTCAGGCGAACCTGGCGATACTCCACCAGATCGCCTTCCTGTGGCAGGAGATAACGGAAGTCTTCGCCGCTGGCCAGCTGAAGCGCCACATCGATGAAGCGCGCCGAGTAGTCCATGCCGGTGACACGTTCAAAGTGGCGGGCCAGTTCAAAACTGGCGCGTCCGGTGGCACAGCCGATATCCAGTGCCTCGCCGCGTGCTGTGGTGTAGTTCAGCGCCAGGTTTACCAGGCTTTCGGCATAGTTATCCACGCCGAAATAGCGCGGGCCATACTGGAAGTCGAGGTATTGCGACACCATGGCGTCAGATTCATACGGGTTCAGCGCCATGGTTTCCTGATGGCTGGAAACCACGTAGCGGAAACCGGCATGCTGGAAGAAGTGGCGGCGGAACGCATAGCGTGCCGATTTCAGCGCTTCGTTGCCGGTCGATATCCAGCTACCGCCTTTGATCAGCGAATGTTTGCCATCAAAGGTCGGGGTAGAGAAATCATCGTAAAGCGGGTGGACTTTAAAACCTTCAAAGCCGTTGGTCGGCGTGGTCGTCCACTGCCAGACGTTACCGACGATATCGAAGAAGTCGCCCTGGGCGAAGAGATCGACCGGTGAAGAGGAAGCCCAGTACGCCAGGTTAATGTTGCCCGGTGCCCGATCCCAATCCGGCTGATCGCCCGCGACCTGTTCGCGCAGCTGAGCCCACTCCGCTTCACAGGGGAGCTGAACACTCATTCCCGTCTGATCCGCTTTCCAGCGGCAGAAGGCCGCCGCTTCCAGCTGGTTAACCTCGGCTGGCCAGTCCCACGGCATTGCGACTTCTTCACACATCAGACGCAGTTTAAGCTGATCGGGCATCGCAGGCGTGCCGACCCAGAAGGTGGGCATCTCCGCTTTAGCAAACTGACACCAGCCCCAGCCTTCGTCATCCCACCAGCGAGCGTCCTGATAACCCCCCGCCTCAACGAACGCCAGGAATTCCGCGTTGCTGACCAGCATTTTGCTCGCCCTGAACGGCTGCAGCGCGATCTGCTGGCGGCCATATTCGACATCCCAGCCATAGGTATCGTCGGTTTTACCCAGCGTGACCGTGCCGCCGGGCATCGGCAGCAGGGTATTGGCCGGAACAGCCTCGCGCTGGTGGCGCGCCATCGGGCAGACCGGCCACGCGGGCTGGGGTTTCACCCACCCGACCGGTAACTGGCGTATCAGTACGCTGGACGTTTCCAGATGAATACGCTCATGCTCAATGCCCATCAGGATCACCCAGGCCGGACTCTCCCAGGTGATCGGCAGAGTCAGCGGCAGGGTCTGGATCAGATCGCTGACCAGCGCTTTAACGCGCCCGCGGTATTCGCGGACTTCTTCGACAGTGGGCCAGTCATAGTGGCTGTCGTTGAGATCGTCCCAGCTCATCTCATCCACACCAATCGCCATCATCGCTTCGATACGATCGTCCAGACGCGCGTCGATAAGGCGTCCGGCCATCAGCTTATTAATGTAGAAGGTAGCGGTGTGGCCAAAATAGAAGATTAAAGGATGGCGCAGCGGAATGGCTTTGGTAAACCAGGCCTGGGAATCGGCCAGACAGGTAAACAGACTTTCATACTGTTCCCAGGTCTGGTGGAAATAGGCCAGCAATTCGGCACGTTTTTGTTCAATGTTATGGCCGGAGAGCAGTAGCGTTCGCGTCGGCGCAGGCAGATCGCGATGAGGTTGAGCAAGCGTCACAGGAAGCTCCAGATTGCTGAGTAAGTGAAACGGTAATTTACTATAGCAAATATGCATTTCTGCCCGATGACTTAACGCCGCCAGTGACGCAGCAGACGGCTTTTCATGCCGGTATCGAAACGCCAGATATGGTCGAAGATGCGCAGAATGCCTGGTTTCCCGTGGGCCGACATAGCCACGGCGTGAAAACGTTGCTGATTATTTCGCTGACGCGTTTTAATAGTCCCGATCACCTCTTCCGGCAGACGCTGGGCAATAAAATCGGAGACGATCACCGCATCGGCTTCCTGCCACAGTGCACCTTCCATCCGGGTCACAACGGAAGAGAGGCAGGCTGCCAGATCGGTGCCGCCGCGAAAGCGCTGACTGAGAAAGCGAATCGCCTGTTCCAGCCCGTCATCACCGGTCAGTTCATAGCCGATCACCTCATGCGCAAACAGCATGATGTAGCAGCGACGGCGATCGGCCAGCGCGACTTTCAGCAGCGCCAGACAAAACGCTTTGGCGCAGCGCTCATTGAAGCCACCCATCGAACCCGAGGTATCGACGCAGACGATGAAAGGCCCGCGTGGCTGCTCTTCATGCTGCTGGTGGCTGGCCGGACGCATCGTGACCTTTTCATGCCAGGCATCGCCCTGCAGCTTGTAGGTCAGCAGCCGTTTCTCTACCAGCCGCCGGTAAAACTCCAGCTCCAGTTCACTGATACTCAGCGCAGCTAACTCCGGCGGCAGCAGACGCAGCACGTCATCGCTCTGGTGAATGCCGCTGACCTCCTCCGGCACGGCCGCAGGTTCCTGCACCATATGGTGAAAGGCCTCCATAGGGGCATCCTGCGACGGCACCGATTTTGCCTCGCGGCTGCGACCCAGCTGCTGGGCCAGTTTCAGCAGCTCCGGCTGCTGCGCCAGAAAGTCGCCATATTGCAGCATCAGCTGATAGTCGCCAGGCTGCAGTGACGCTTTGCTCATGTCCCACAGCCGGCCAGCGGCGGCTTCGTCATCGTCGCCGAGAATCGGTGCCAGCTGACCGCTCAGCGCCATACGCTGCTGCAGTTCCGCCAGCAGGCGTTCGCGCTGCTGCTCCAGCAACGTCTGATTCAGCGTCAGGGTCTGTAAGGTCAGGCTCAGCCGCCAGCGCTGTAGAAAAAGCTGGTGCTGCGCGCTGCTGAGATGGCTGATATCGGTGTGCTGCAGCAGCCGGTTGGCTTCATCCAGAAAAGGGGAAGGCAGGCTTTCAAGCGCCTGAAGCGTGGCATTCAGCTGGTGGCTGAATTCACGATCGCTGAGGAGTTGTACCCGCTGGAACAGCTGAAACTCTTCGGCCAGCGTGGCCGGAACCGGCGTGGCTTTGAGCTCAGCGTTAATCTCCGCTCGCCAGCGTGGCACATCGCGCAACAGCGCTTTTTTCAGCCCGGGAAACTTTTCAAAAAACAGCGCCAGCTGTGGAGACGCCAGCAGGGCAATAATCAGCTCTTCAATCAGTTCGGTTTCACCCACGGAGAGCAGTGTGCTGAGCGTCTCCAGTGGGATCATTTACGCGCCTGTTTCAACTGTTCCGCCACATCCTGCAGGCTGGTTTCAACGTGCGCCAGCCAGTCATCACTGATAAACAGGCAGCGCTGATGCTGGCTGAACAGATGACGCTGCGACCGCAGTTCACTCTCCAGTGCATCCAGCGCTTCGGTGATCTCACCGGGCAGCGGCTCGCTGTTGCTGACGCCAGGCAGTGTCAGACGCGACGATTGCAGGCTGACATCACGGATAGCCAGGCAGTGCTGTGCATCCACCTGTAAATCCAGACTCTGCGCAAAGCCAATTCCATTGAGCTTGCCGCGAACCTCGCCCCCTTTCTGCAGCCACTGATTCAGTGCATCACGCGCGATAACCAGATGTGTCACCTGCATGTCATGCAGCATCAGCGGCTTTTGCAGCATCAGCGTCAGTTGCTCATCAGTGAAGCTTTCCGGCAGATCGTAATGGGGTTTGCGACTGAACATCCCACTGTGTTTTTCCAGGGTGATCGCCTGTGCGATGCTCTGTTGCTGCTGCAGAGCCATGCGACGCGCTTTTATCTGATGCAGTTTCAGCAGCATCGGCTGCTGCTGCCAGGCGTGCTGTGTCATCAGCTGATCGATTTCGCGCTCCAGCAGCTGCATGGACGCGACGTCGTGCCAGAGGCAATCTTTTAGCAGGATCAGGTCTATCGGCGCAATGGCGCTGCGGCCACTGTAAAAGGCACTGGCCTGCAGCAGATGAATAGCTTTTTTCCAGCGACGATCGGAAATATAGGGCGCGGCGGGCTGGCTTTCCAGTTGCTGGCGCAGCTGATAAATCAGCTCGAACACCGCATCCGGGAGGCTGACCTGACTGATGCCGAGCTGCCACTGCGCATACTCCTCATCACTGATGCGCAGGGATTCCGCGACCGGATTTGTGTGCTCATCCTGCTGATGGGTCAGCATGCTGCGAAAGTTCTGCTTCTCATGCACATTATCCAGCCACAGGCGGATTAGCATCCGGTCATAGAGCGCTTCAAGGCCGCTGTCCGCTTCCGGCATTTCATTAGAGGCGGTGACCAGCAGACGCATCGGAATGGCCTCTTCGCTGTCGCCATTGCGGAAGCGGCGTTCGTTGATAGCGGTCAGCAGGGTATTCAGAATCGCCGGGCCGGCTTTCCAGATCTCATCCAGAAAAACAATCTCCGCGTCGGGCAGATAACCTTTAGTGAGGCGCTGATAGCGCCCTTCATCCTTCAGTGCCTGAATAGATAGCGGGCCAAACACCTCTTCCGGTGTGGAGAAACGGGTCATCAGATATTCAAAGGCGCGGGCGTGCTGAAAGGCATATTTCAGGCGGCGGGCAATCAGGCTCTTGGCGATGCCGGGCGGTCCCAGCAGGAACACGCTTTCACCGCTCAGCGCTGCCAGCAGGCAAAGGCGGATGGCATGATGTCGCTCATACAATCCTTTTTCTAACGCATTGCTAAGGCGAGAAATTCTTTCTGCCAAAAGATGGGGTTGAGCCATAATCACTTCAATGTCCTTACGATCGTCGGGCCGCCGCGCTTCAGCAAGCGCCTTACTCTATAGATCATCATGCGTGAAAGCGTTGATAGCTGTCAGCTTTTTTGTTTCATAAGGTTTGCCTGCTTTGAAAGCGGCACTGATTAACGCTTTAATGCCTGAAACCACCCCGTTACCCTGGCAGACAGGCGAAGCGGGTATAGGAATTTTCGGCAAACCGTGCATACTGTGCGCTTTTTGATGGCCTGAGCGAGGGGTTGTTGCGCCTCTTAGACTCCAACAAAAGATAACTCTATGAGCTCGGATAATAAGCAGTCACTTCGCGGATTAACGCTGGCCGCTATTGGTGTTGTTTACGGGGATATCGGCACCAGTCCGCTGTATACCTTGCGTGAATGTCTCTCCGGACAGTTCGGCTTCGGCGTTGAGCGGGAAGCGGTGTTTGGCTTTTTGTCGCTGATTTTCTGGCTGCTGGTGCTGGTGGTATCACTGAAGTACATCAGTTATGTGATGCGCGCCGACAATGCCGGTGAAGGCGGTATTCTGACACTGATGTCGCTGGCGGGCCGCCATACGGGTGCACGCGCCACGGCAGTGCTGGTGATCATGGGCCTGATTGGCGGCAGCTTCTTCTATGGGGAAGTGGTGATCACGCCGGCCATTTCGGTGATGTCAGCCATTGAAGGTCTGGAGATTGCCGCGCCGTCGCTGGATCCCTTTATTGTGCCGATGTCGATTGCGGTGCTGACGCTGCTGTTTGCGATTCAGAAACATGGCACCGGCATGGTGGGCAAACTCTTCGCGCCGGTGATGCTGGTGTGGTTCCTGGTGCTGGCGATCCTTGGGGTCAGCGGCATCATGAAAAACCCGGAAGTGCTGCATGCGCTGAATCCCGCCTATGCGGTCGAGTTCTTCCTGCACTATAAATCTGTCTCATTCTTCGCGCTTGGCGCGGTGGTACTGGCGATTACCGGGGTTGAAGCGCTGTATGCCGATATGGGTCACTTCGGTAAAGTGCCGATCCGACTGGCCTGGTTCTCGGTGGTGCTGCCGTCGCTGGTCCTGAACTACTTTGGTCAGGGCGCGCTGTTACTCAGCGATCCCAAAGCGATTAAAAACCCTTTCTTCCTGCTGGCGCCGGACTGGGCGCTGATCCCGATGCTGATTCTGGCGACGCTGGCCACGGTGATTGCCTCGCAGGCGGTGATCTCCGGCGTCTTCTCGCTGACGCGTCAGGCGGTGCGACTGGGTTATCTGCCGGGGATGCGTATCATCCACACCTCTGAGCGCGAATCGGGCCAGATCTATATTCCGGTGATTAACTGGGTACTCTACTTCGCCGTGCTGATTGTGATTATCAGCTTTGAGCATTCAAGTAATCTGGCTGCGGCCTACGGTATCGCCGTCACCGGCACCATGGTGCTGACCGCGATGCTCTCCTGTACCGTGGCGGTTAAAAACTGGCACTGGAATAAGCTGGCGGTTGCCGTCATCCTGGTACTGATGCTCTGTATCGATGTGCCGCTGTTTACCGCCAACCTGGTGAAAATCTTCTCCGGTGGCTGGCTGCCGCTCTGTCTCGGCCTGGTGATGTTTATCATTATGACGACGTGGAAAAGCGAACGTTTCCGCCTGCTGCGCCGCATGCACGAGCATGGCAACTCTCTGGAGGCGATGATCGCGTCACTGGAGAAATCGCCGCCGGTTCGCGTGCCGGGCACCGCGGTCTATATGTCGCGTGCGCTGAATGTGATTCCGTTTGCCATGCTGCATAACCTCAAACACAACAAAGTGTTGCATGAGCGGGTGGTGCTGCTGACGTTGCGGACGGAAGATGCGCCTTACGTGCATAACGTGCGTCGCGTGACGATTGAGCAGCTGTCGCCCACCTTCTGGCGGGTGGTGGCCAGCTACGGCTGGCGCGAAACGCCAAACGTCGAGGAGATTTTCCACCGCTGCGGGCTGGAAGGGCTCAACTGCCGCATGATGGAGACATCGTTCTTCATGTCGCATGAGTCGCTGATTATCGGCAAACGGCCGTGGTATCTGCGCCTGCGTGGCAAACTCTTCCTGGCGCTGCAGCGCAATGCGCTCCGTGCGCCAGACCAGTTTGAGATCCCGCCAAACCGGGTGATTGAGCTGGGCACCCAGGTCGAGATTTGATCTGCAGTGCCCGCCTTACGAGGCGGGCGCTGACCAGCGCAGCGTAACGCATAATCCGCCGCCTGAGCGCTGGCTGAAGGTGACCTGCATCCCATGCAACTGGGCGATATTGCGGACTATCGATAATCCCAGCCCGCTTCCGCTCTTCTCCTGACCTGGCGGTCGCCAGAAACGTTCACCAAGCCGTTGCAGATCGGCTGCACTCAGACCTTCGCCGTTATCCTCTACCGACAGGCTGTTCGCCTGAAGCCGCACATCAACTTCGCTGCCCGCTGGCGTATAGCGAATGGCATTATCCAGCAGATTACGCACCAGCAGTGACAGTAACAGCGGATGCCCCTGAATCTGCGGATCGGCGTCAGCATGCAGCCGCAGCGTGACACCCGTTTTATCCGCCAGCGGCAGCTGTGCAGCCAGCGTCTCCTGGACCGTGCGTTTCAGCGCCACCGTTTCGAAGGCGCTGCGTGCATCATCAGCTTCAACCCGTGAGAGCGTCAGCAGCTGATCCACCAGCCGGGTTGCGCGGATAATGCCGGCATCCAGCTGCTGCAGCGCATGGCTTCGCATCACTTCATCATCCGCAGTCAGCTGGATCACCTCGCTTTGCACCTGCAGCGCCGCCAGCGGACTGCGCAGCTCATGTGCGGCATCAGAGGTAAAGCGCCGTTCACGCTGCATCATTGCGCTGATGCGGCTGAACAGACCATTGAGCGCGACCATCAGCGGTTGCACCTCTTTCGGCACGCGGTCTGCCTGCAGCGGCGTATCATCATCGGGCGCGCGCTGCGCCAGCTGCTGTGCCAGCGTCTTCAGAGGGCGCAGTTCAGACCAGACCAGACCGATCAGCAGCAGCAACATAAAGGGCAGCGCGATCAGCCAGGGCAGCATGCTGGCTTTCATCAGATCCCGCGTCATGTCGTCACGGTATTCGGACTCCTGACCCACCACCACCCGGAACTGCTGGTCGGGCGTAGTCAGCCAGACAAACCGCCAGCGATCGTCATCATTGGTGAGCTGACCCTCATGAAATCCCTGATACTCCGCCTCAAACGGCAGGTAGCGGCCATTGTCACCATCATTCATCACCTGCCGGCCGTCGCGCGTGAAGACGGCAAAGGCCAGGGCGTCGTCATCCTGATCGCCGCGATGGTGGCGCAGTATCTCTTTGGTTTTAGGCAGAGTGGCGTTGTCCAGCGAGGAGAAATCCAGCGTCAGCAGACGCTTGGCCAGCAGCATCTGCTGGGTATCGAAGAGCTCATCAAGGGTTTCACGTGTCTTATGCCAGGCACTCAGGCTGGCGCTGGCCCAGCAGATCCCGAGCAGCAGCACAAAACCGATACCCAGCCGCAGAAACAGGCTCATTGATCGCATTCAGCCGCTCCCAGGGTATAACCGACGCCGTGCAGCGTGCGGATAAACTGGCTGCCCAGTTTTTTACGCAGATGATGAATGTGAACCTCTACCGCATTGCTGGAGACATCGGCGTCCCAGTTGTAGAGCTTCTCTTCCAGCTGGCTGCGTGTCAGCACCCGGCCCGGGTTTCGCATAAACAGTTCCAGCAGCGCCAGTTCACGGCTTTTCAGCGCAATCGCCTCACCTTCGCGCATCACACTATGGCTGCCGGGGATCAGCACCACATTACCGTGCCGGAGTTCGGGCTGCAGCTGGCCATGACGGCGGCGGATCAGCGCCTGTAAGCGAGCAGCCACTTCGGTTAAGGCAAAGGGTTTACACAGATAGTCGTCGGCTCCCAGTTGCAGGCCTTCGACCCGCTGATCGAGCGCATCGCGTGCGGTCAGTATCAGTACCGGTACATCTTTGCCCTGCTGTCGCCACTGCCGCAGAATATCGAGCCCATCCCGCTCGGGCAGTGAGAGATCCAGGATCACCGCATCCCAGGGCGCGGCCTCCAGCGCGTTAAAGCCCGCCTCACCAGAGGTAAACCAGTCAACGCTGAAGCCCAGTTTACTCAGCCCCGCCTTGATACCGTCGCCAATTAAACGATCATCTTCAATCAGTAAAATACGCATCACGTCTCCCTGTTCCGATAGCGCTTTATACGAAGCAACTTCCTGCTTGTACAGCTGATTTCGGCGAAAATAGCTTATTTTTGCCTCTTAAGAAGCTGTTAAGAACTTTATGGTCAACTAAGCTCAACAAGACGAACCACATCATGGAAAAGAGGTGACAAAATGAAAAAGCACGCTGCAATTCTGGCCGTCGTAATGCTGGCTTCCGCCCCGGTTTTCGCTGCACAGCAGGGTGGATTTGTTGATCCCAGTGCGCCAGCCGCACAGACGCAGGCAGCAGCCGGTCAGGGTGGTTTCAGTGCCGATCACACCAGTGTGGTGACCGTAAAGCAGGCTGAAGAGATGAAAGATGACAGCTGGGTCACCGTGCGCGGTAAGCTGGAGAAACAGATCGGCAACGAAGATTATCTGTTCCGCGACCAGACCGGCACCATGAAAGTCGAAATCGACCACAAGCACTGGAACGGCCAGACTATTTCACCTAAAGACAACGTCGAGCTGACGGGTGAACTGGATAAAGATTTCAACAGCATTGAGATGGACGTTAAGCAGGTTAAGAAACTGCCTTAATCCTCTCCTCCGGGGCCGCGTTCGCGGCCCTTTTTTCAGCCCGTCCCCCGACTTAATACAAATTTCTCCCCGCGTGAGCGAAACGTTTCGATAGCGATCACAGATTTCTTCTTTGCCGGTTGAGTTGATGGCGGCTTTTCATACACTCCTGACAGCGAAACGTTTCGCTGTGGAGTGAAAAGATGAAAAAAGGTCGCTTGTTAAACGCTGAACTCTCTCATGTGATTGCCCGCCTGGGACACACGGATACGCTGACGATTGCCGATGCAGGCTTGCCGATTCCGGCCGGACCGCAGCGCATCGATTTAGCGCTCACGCCGGGTACGCCCGATTTTATGCAGGTGGTTAATGCTGTCGCACTGGAGATGCAGGTAGAGAGCGCCCTGATCGCGGAAGAGATTAAGCAGCATAATCCGCAACTTCATAGCGCGCTTGTCGCCGTGCTCGAAGCCTTGCAACAGCACCAGGGGAATATCATCACCATCAGCTACACCAGTCATGAACAATTCAAACAACAAACGCAGCGTAGTCAGGCGGTCATTCGCAGCGGAGAGTGCTCTCCGTTTGCGAATGTCATCCTCAGCGCCGGTGTGACCTTCTGAGGCCGCTATGCAACTTTTACTGCAACTCGACGGCATTGAAAAATCCTTTCCGGGTGTGAAAGCCCTCAAGGGGGCGTCGCTGAATGTCCGGGCAGGACGCGTGATGGCGCTGGTGGGCGAGAACGGCGCAGGCAAGTCCACCATGATGAAAGTGCTGACCGGCATCTATCAATATGATGCTGGTACGCTGCGCTGGCTGGGCAAAGAGACCCGTTTCAGCGGGCCGAAAGCGTCTCAGGAAGCGGGTATTGGCATCATTCATCAGGAACTGAACCTGATCCCTCAGTTAACCGTGGCGGAGAATATTTTTCTCGGCCGCGAATATGTCAGCCGTTTTGGCCGTATCCAGTGGCCGCGCATGTATGCCGAAGCCGATGCGCTGCTTAAACGGCTTAATCTGCGCTTCAACAGCCACAAGCTGGTGGGGGATTTATCGATTGGCGATCAGCAGATGGTCGAAATCGCCAAAGTCCTGAGCTTTGAGTCGCAGGTGATCATCATGGATGAGCCGACCGATGCGCTGACCGATACCGAAACGCTGTCGCTGTTCCGGGTGATCAACGAACTGAAAGCGCAGGGCTGCGGCATCGTCTATATCTCGCATCGCATGAAAGAGATCTTTGAGATCTGCGATGACGTCACGGTGTTCCGCGACGGTCAGTTTATTGCTGAACGCCCGGTCAGCGAGCTGACTGAAGAGAGCCTGATCGAAATGATGGTCGGCCGTAAGCTGGAAGATCAATATCCCCATATTGATCAGGCGCCAGGCGACGTGCGGCTGAAAGTGGAGAACGTCAGCGGACCGGGCGTGGATAACGTCAGTTTCAGCCTGCGCAAAGGTGAAATCCTTGGGGTTTCCGGCTTAATGGGCGCGGGCCGTACCGAACTGATGAAGGTGCTTTACGGCGCCCTGCCGCGTCGCGAAGGCACACTGTGGCTCAATGGTCGGGAAGTGGTGACGCGCTCACCGCAGGATGGGCTGGCTAACGGCATCGTCTATATCTCCGAAGATCGTAAGCGCGATGGCCTGGTGCTGGGCATGTCAGTAAAAGAGAACATGTCGCTGACAGCGTTAGGCTATTTCAGTCACGGCAGCGGCACGCTGAAACATGCGGCAGAGCAGCTGGCCGTGGGCGACTTTATCCGGCTGTTTAACGTTAAAACGCCTTCAATGGAGCAGCCCATTGGTCTGCTTTCGGGCGGCAACCAGCAGAAAGTGGCGATTGCCCGCGGGCTGATGACCCGGCCTAACGTACTGATTCTGGATGAACCGACACGCGGTGTGGATGTCGGCGCGAAGAAAGAGATCTATCAACTGATTAACCAGTTTAAAGCCGAAGGGCTGAGCATCATTCTGGTCTCCTCGGAAATGCCGGAAGTGCTGGGCATGAGCGATCGGATTCTGGTGATGCATGAAGGCCGTATCAGCGGCGAATTTACCCGAGAAGAAGCCACTCAGGAGAGCCTGATGGCAGCCGCCGTAGGCAAGCAACACAGCGAGGATTTAGTGGTATGACGACCCAAACTTTACCTGCCAGCCGTCGCTGGTTTAGCAAAAGCTGGCTACTGGAACAGAAGTCGCTGATTGCGCTGATGGTGCTGATCGCCGTGGTGGCCAGCCAGAGCCCGAACTTCTTTACCGTGGCGAACCTGTTCAACATTCTGCAGCAGACCTCGGTTAACGCCATTATGGCGGTCGGGATGACGCTGGTGATCCTGACTTCTGGTATCGACCTCTCTGTAGGATCGCTGCTGGCCCTGACTGGCGCGGTGGGTGCATCGCTGGTGGGTATGGAGGTCAATGCCCTGGTCGCGGTGGCGGCGTCGCTGGCGCTGGGAGCGGCAATCGGTGCCCTGACCGGCACCATTGTGGCGCGCGGCAAAGTGCAGGCGTTTATCGCCACGCTGGTCATGATGCTGCTGCTGCGTGGTGTCACCATGGTCTATACCGATGGCAGTCCGGTAAACACGGGTTTTAATGCCAATGCCGATCTGCTGGGCTGGTTTGGTATTGGTCGTCCGCTGGGTATCCCTGCGCCGGTCTGGCTGATGGCGCTGGTCTTTATTGCTGCCTGGTACATGCTGCAGCACACCCGCCTGGGCCGCTATATCTATGCGCTTGGCGGTAATGAAGCGGCAACGCGTCTCTCCGGTATCAATGTGAATCGCGTCAAAATCATCGTCTATTCACTGAGTGGCATGCTGGCAGCGCTGGCAGGCACCATTGAAGTGGCGCGCCTTTCTTCGGCACAGCCGACAGCGGGCACCGGCTATGAGCTGGATGCGATTGCTGCGGTCGTGCTGGGCGGAACCAGCCTGGCTGGCGGTAAGGGCCGTATTTTCGGCACCCTGATTGGCGCGCTGCTCCTCGGCTTCCTGAACAACGGCCTGAACCTGATGGGCGTCTCTTCGTACTACCAGATGATCGTTAAGGCGGTAGTAATCCTGCTGGCGGTGCTGGTAGATAATAAAAGCAGTAAATAACTCTGACCTTACACAGGATGACATGATGAAAAAGTTAACCGCACTGGCCGTGATCCTTGGCGCAACGCTCAGTAGCAGCGCTATGGCCAAAGATACTATCGCGCTGGTGGTTTCAACCCTGAATAACCCGTTCTTTGTTTCGCTGAAAGAGGGTGCGCAGAAAGAAGCGGACAAGCTGGGCTACAACCTGGTGGTGCTGGATTCACAGAACAACCCGGCGAAAGAGCTGGCTAACGTGCAGGATCTGACGGTTCGTGGCACCAAATTGCTGCTGATCAACCCAACCGACTCTGATGCTGTGGGCAATGCGGTGAAGATGGCTAACCAGGCGAACATCCCGGTTATCACGCTGGATCGCGTTGCGGCACAGGGCACCGTTGTCAGCCACGTCGCCTCCGATAACCGTTTCGGCGGTAAAATGGCCGGCGACTTCATCGCCAAAAAAGTCGGCGAAAACGCCAAAATTATCGAACTGCAGGGCATTGCCGGGACTTCTGCCGCCCGTGAGCGTGGCGAAGGCTTCAAACAGGCCGCTGATGCGCATAAATTCCAGATCCTCGCCAGCCAGCCAGCCGATTTTGACCGTACCAAAGGTCTGAACGTCATGCAGAACCTGCTTCAGGCACACCCGGACGTTCAGGCCGTATTCGCTCAGAACGACGAAATGGCGCTGGGTGCACTGCGTGCGCTGCAGACCGCCGGTAAAACTGGTGTGATCGTCGTTGGTTTTGACGGTACTGCTGATGGCGTTAAAGCGGTAGAAGGTGGCAAACTGTCCGCGACCGTGGCACAGATGCCAGACAAAATTGGCATGATCGGCGTAGATACCGCTGATAAAGTGCTGAAGGGTGAAAAAGTGAAGGCGATCAACCCGGTCGACCTGAAGCTGGTCACTCAATAACTCAAAGAAAAGCAGGGCACTGCGCCACCCTCCTGGTGGCGCACTTATTCCGGACTCCCCTAATGAGCAAAAACGCAAAACTGGCCGTTCTTGGCAGCATTAACGCTGACCACATCCTTAATCTGGCGCACTTTCCTCGTCCCGGTGAAACGGTGATCGGGCAGAATTATCAGATTGCGTTTGGCGGTAAGGGTGCGAATCAGGCTGTCGCCGCCGGTCGTGCTGGTGCCGATATCGCATTTATCGCCTGTGTGGGCGCTGACGACATTGGTGAACGTGTTCGTCAGCAACTGGCCCAGGACAATATTGATACCACGCCGGTCGAAGTGGTCGAGGGTGAGTCAACCGGCGTGGCGATGATTTTCGTCAATGGTGACGGTGAGAACAACATCGGCATCTACTCCGGTGCAAACGCGGCGTTAACACCCGCCTGCGTGACGCGCCATCAGCAGGTTATCGCCGACGCCGATGCACTATTAATGCAGCTGGAATCACCGCTGGAAAGTGTGCTGGCCGCCGCGACGCTTGCCCGACAGCATCAGACGCAGGTTATTCTCAATCCTGCACCCGCCACTCAGCTCTCAGATGAACTGCTGGCGTTGATCGACATTATTACCCCGAATGAAACCGAAGCCGAGAGTCTGACCGGCATTGCGGTCAGCAACGATGAAGATGCCGCCCGCGCTGCGGCAGTACTGCATGCGAAAGGTATCGGCACGGTTCTGATTACTCTGGGTCGCCGCGGTGTCTGGCTGAGCGAGCAGGGAGAAGGTCAGCGTATTGCTGGCTTCAGTGTTAAAGCTATCGACACCATCGCGGCGGGCGACACCTTTAATGGCGCCTTTATCACCGCGCGACTGGAGCAGAAAACGATGTATGACGCGGTGCGGTTTGCCCATGCCGCCGCTGCTATCGCCGTTACCCGCTCGGGTGCGCAGCCCTCCGTGCCGTGGCGCGCGGAGATCGATGAATTTTTGCAGCAGCAGGGCTAAGCATTTGAGCACCATGAAAGATGTCGCTCGCCTGGCGGGCGTCTCTACCTCCACTGTCTCGCACGTTATCAATAACAATCGCTTTGTTAGTGAAGGCGTGCGCGAAAAAGTTGAGCAGGCCATCCGCCATCTGAATTACGCCCCCTCTGCGCTGGCGCGCAGTCTGAAAATCAATCAGACGCACACGATCGGTATGCTTCTGACCACCAGTAGTAACCCATTTTATGCCGAAGTGGTGCGGGGTGTGGAGGAGAGCTGCTATCAGCGTGGCTACAGCCTGATTCTCTGTAACACGGCAGGTGATGAAGAGCGGATGAACCGCAGCCTGGAAACGCTGATGCAGAAGCGCGTCGACGGTTTATTGATTATGTGTACGGAAAGTCACCTGCCCTCGGCCGACATTCTGAACCGTTATCCCTCTATACCTGCCGTCATGATGGACTGGGCGCCGTTTGAAGGCCGTGGTGACATTATTCAGGATAACGCGCTGCTGGGCGGGGAGCTGGCGACTCAGCATCTTATCGACAGTGGTTATACCCGCATCGCCTGTATCGCCGGTCCACAGGATAAAACCCCGGCTCGTATGCGCCTGGAAGGTTATCGCAACGCCATGACAAAGAGTGGCCTGGCGATTCTGCCCGGCTATGTGGTAAATGGTGACTTTGAATTCCAGGGAGGCTACAACGGGATGGTCGAACTGCTGGCGCTGGAAACGCCGCCGGAAGCGGTTTTCACCAGCAACGATGCCATGGCGGTGGGCGTTTATCACGCACTCTATCAGGCCGGCATGCAGGTTCCGCAGCAGATGGCGGTAATGGGATATGACGATATCGAACTGGCGCGCTATCTCACTCCGCCACTGAGTACCATTCATCAACCGAAAGATGCGCTGGGTGAACTGGCGATAGACACCCTGCTCCATCGTCTCAGCAATCCCGACGCCAGTCAGCAAACGCTGGTGCTGACGCCGGAACTGGTGGTGCGTGGATCGGTTTAGCGCTTTTTCTTTTTGTCGCGATTACTGATCAGATTACGGCCATCGCCGTTTTTCAGCAGCATAAAGGTCAGCGCCGACAGTACTGTTACCACGCCCATGGTCATAAACGTGGCATGGAACTGTGAAATGGTGCTGGTTTCAAACTCCTGGTAGAAGCGCAGCACCGCGGCGCTGACGGCCACACCAAAACTGATCGCTAGCTGCTGAGTCACGGCCAGCACGCTGTTACCACCGCTGGCGTTATCATCATTCAGATCGGCCAGGGTGATGGTATTCATGGCGGTAAACTGCGTAGACATGGCCATACCGAGAATAAACAGCGGAAGTAAGAGCACGATGATGCTTTCAGCGGGCGACTGCAGAGAGAAGCTGGCGATCAGAATGCCAATAATGGCGGTAATGCCAACCAGCAGGCGGCGGTAACCCAGCCAGCGCAGCAGTTGCGTCACCGTCGACTTCGCCAGTATTGAACCAATGGCGATAGGTGCCATCATGCAGCCCGCGATAATCGCTGAATAGCCAAAGCCGACCTGCAACATGAGCGGCATCAAAAAGGGCACACAACCGGTGCCAAGACGTGACGCGATGTTGCCACCGATGCCCACTGAGAACGTCCGGGTTTTAAACATCGGCAGATTGATCAGTGGCGAAGGGTGATTTCGGGCATGCACTATATAAAGAAGCAAAAGCACAATCCCGCTGAGTAATATCCCGCCCGCCAGCCAGGCGGAAACAATCCGCTCGCCAAACAGTTCAATCCCAATCGAGATCATCACCAGTCCAGCCCCGAACAATAAGAAGCCGAAAAAGTCGAAGCGGCGCTTCGGCGTGGTGAAGTCCGGCATATATTTGCGTGCGTAGATAATGCCGAGAATGCCAATCGGGATATTAATCAGGAAAATCCAGTGCCAGGTCGCGTAGGTCACCAGCACGCCGCCCAGCATTGGCCCCAGTATCGGGCCAACTAATCCCGGCATGGTGACAAAGTTGAGCACCGGCAACAGCTCACTGCGCGGATAGGCGCGTAACAGCGCCAGTCGCGCGACCGGCATCATCATTGCGCCACCGACGCCCTGTATGATGCGCGAGATGACCAGTACCTGGAGTGTGGGAGAAAGTGCACAAGCCAGCGAGCCCAGGGTGAACAGCGAAACGGCAACGATAAATACCTTGCGCGTGCCGTAGCGATCGGCGAGCCAGCCGCTGACCGGAATCAACATAGCGACAGTCAGGGTGTAACTGATGACGGCGGATTGCATGGCCAGAGGAGAACGGTCGAGGCTGGTGGCGATAGCGGGCAGGGCAGTATTCAGTATGGTGGCGTCGAGTGACTGCATGAAAAAGGCCATGGCAGCTATCCATGGCAAACCAGCCATGCTGCGCGCGGATTTTATCATTGAGTATCCTTCCTGGGGTTATCCTGCGAGAAGAAGCAAAATAATAGCACCCGCATTAAGCAACGGCAGGTCTCTTTACAACGTTTAATGGCGATTTTTGTGCGTTATTCCGTCATGAAACGTCTCTTTTTAAGCCGTTCGTTTAAAAAAGATGCGCTCAGCAAATTAATTCAAAGAAACGCTTGTCAGCCCGCGGAAACTCCCTATAATGCGCCTCCATCGACACGGAACACCGGCAACGGGGAGCGGGTTGAAAGGCACAGGAGACTGCGCCGCCGGAGAAAAACTTCTGAAATAGAGGTTGACTCTGCAGGAGGAAAGCGTAATATACGCCACCTCGCGACAGGACGCTAACGCACTGTTCGCACTGCTCTTTAACAATTTATCAGACAATCTGTGTGGGCACTCGCAGGATTGATATCAGCGTCTCCGGACGTAAAAAATATCAAGCCTCACGAGTGAACACATAATGAAATTCATTATGACGTTTTACAGATGAGCACCGCTTAACTTGTTTAAGCAAATCAAACTTAAATTGAAGAGTTTGATCATGGCTCAGATTGAACGCTGGCGGCAGGCCTAACACATGCAAGTCGGACGGTAGCACAGAGGAGCTTGCTCCTTGGGTGACGAGTGGCGGACGGGTGAGTAATGTCTGGGGATCTGCCCGATAGAGGGGGATAACCACTGGAAACGGTGGC